>JAXMJU010000173.1:0-12179 GCA_034376265.1 Sulfuritalea sp. | reverse complement strand
GGCTGGAATGACACCGACGTTGGTGCGGTAGGAGATGAAGCTCCGGTTGAATGGCGTGGTGGTATGCTTTGCACCATGCCAAACGACTTAATCTGCCGAACCGCCGGATACGTGACCCGTACGTCCGGTGGTGTGGGAGGGAGGGGCCGCGAGGCTTCTTCCTATCCCGATTGGAGGCACATTCTTAATGCTTGGTCGCCGCTTCCCGTTCTTGACCGCCCTCTGTGTCGGGTTAACGTCTGGTATTGGGTATCCGTTCGTGGATCTCGCGCTCACTTGCCGTGTGCCAATCCCCGAAGCGTGCGTTTGGGGTAAGGCTTAGCTTCCACTGACTCTCAGCGTAAGCGTAGTGGTTTTGGGCGGCTCAGTAACGGGCTTGCTCTACGCCGTGCTGATATGGCGGCGTCCATCGCGCGACGATGCCAACTAACCGGCAATTCGACCAGGCAGAGAACAACACAATGAACAAAATTCTTTTGGCAGCGTTTCTTCCCTCGGCCCGAAGTTTGGTACGCGGCCTTAGATTCTGCGCGGCAGCGGTTGCCCTGCATGGGATGCTCCTTTGGCTCTCTACTGCAATCAAGTCTTTTTTCCCTGACGCATTCGATTTGGTTGGGGGCGTTATTTTCTGGATTTTGGCAGTTCCTACCTTACTTCTTACCAGCCCTTTTACCTCTATTCTTTGGGACTTAGGGTTGATGAATGCTCCTGGATGGTTCGCATGGCCGAAGCCGCTGGGCATTGCCCTCGCATATACAATATGGGTTGTCGTTCTTTTCGGGCTTGCTCAAGCGGTTCAACGGTGGTCAAACAAAAATTGACTTGCCCAGCCCATCAATCCACCGGACGCTGCGCGATAAAGCCGCGCAGCTCTGGTCACCTTGAACGTGTGCGCCGGGCATGGCGCGTTACTTCGTCGGTGAAAGTCCGATGGCCAGGTATTGCAGAGCCGAAGGCAAGGAGAAGGGCAAGGGCGTCGCCGCGAGGCGGGGTCTATCGGCATTGGCGTTCGCGCTACCATTGCGCTTCTTCGAAACCTTGGGACTACCCAGCCTTGCGCCACGGTAGGAATTCCTCATCGAACCGCCGGATACGTGACCCGTACGTCCGGTGGTGTGGGAGGGAGGGGCCGCGAGGCTTCTTCCTATCCCGATTGGGCGTCAGAAGATGCGGCCTGAGATCGCTTTAGCGTTCGCGCCAGTATCCTGGCTTGCGGCGCTGGTGCGCGACAGCGAGCACTGTTACGGTATTGCCTCGAATCTCGTAAAAGACCGTGTAAGGGAAGTGACGAAGACTATGTCGCCTAATCGCATCCTCGTCTTCGGGCCACATCAATGCATCGGTACCGAGCTGATCAATTGCTTCAAGTGTCTCGGTTCGAAAAGCGTCGGCCGCAATGGGGCTGCGCTCGAAGTACCAAAGGAATGTCTCTCCGATTTCTGCCTCAGCCTCGGGCAGAATCTCGACTTCAAAGCGGGTCACAAGGCACTCAGTCTTGCCTTGGCTTCCACCCAAGAAACGGACTTGACTGTTCCCGCTCGCAGTCGCGCTTGGCGCGCCTTGATCTCTTGTCGCCAAGCTTCCGTAATCGCAGAATCGTCGCTACCTTCGAGGCTATCGAGTAACGCTACGGTTAAGGCCGAACGCTCGTCGTCAGGTAAGCCTAGAGCTTCGTCCAAAATGTGGTCTACGCGGGCATTCATGCGGCAAAGTCTAGCACTCAAGTCCAGCCTGGTCACTGCCTGCCCGAAACCGCCGCCCAACCCGGCGGTCGACCCGGTTCGCGTCGCACTGTGGACGCCGCGCGATAAAGCCGCGCAGCGCCGGTGACTTCTACGTGTGCGCCGTGCATGGCGCGTTACTTCGTCGGTGAAAGTCCGATGAACCTGGAGACATACAAGGGTACAAAAGCAGGCGCACTTATTGGCTGTATCGGTTTCCTGGTCATGGGTGATATGCGCAGCCTCAACCTTGAAGCGCAACAATTCACGGGACGGAGCACGATCGCGTGAGCAGCGGACTCGAACTCTACGACTCGCGTATCGACGAGGTGCAGATCGTCGGCTTCGATGCGCGCGTGCACTTTTCGCACGCCTATATTCGCAAGTCGAAGGGCAGGCCGGGGCGCGACGCCGGCAGCGGCTGGAGCCAGGCGGCGCTTCTGGTCATCGGTGAGGCGGTGGTCATCGGGCAGTTGCCGGTTTTGCCGAATACGATTGCCGACGGCTGCCTGCAGGTCGGTGGCATCAGGCACGGCTTGTTGCCCCTGCCTTTCAGGCGCAAAGCCGAGGTGGACCTGTCGCTGGTTTTTTCCGACGGCACGGCCTTGCATATTGCCGGCCGCGGCGCCATGGTGGAACTTCTCGGCAAGGCGACTTATCTGGAGGATTTTTGAGTGAGCTTAGACAGCCGGCCTTCTCGGCATCCTGCCGCGGCCGTGGTTGCTGATCCCGCGCTGACGTCCTGAGCCGTGGCCGCGCTCTGGTTCAGCGGACTTTCCGCGCTCGCGCTGCTGGCGGGCATTGCCTGGTACCTGGCGCCGCTGCAGCCGAACATCCTCGCGCTGCAGCTGGCGTTTTCGCCGCGGGCGTTTGCCGAGGTGATCCATGCCTGGTCGGCCGATGATCTGTTGCGCTATCGGGCGCATCTGCCCTACGACTGCCTGCTGCTGACCTGCTACGGCTCTTTCGGTTACCTGCTGGCTTCCCGCTCCGCGCTGTTCGCGGCGCGGCCCGCGGCCCTGCGCAATGTCGCGCTGTGGCTGCTGCCGCTCGCCGCCGCGTTCGACGCCACGGAGAATGCATTCCACTGGTGGCTGACGGAAGTTCCGCGCTTCGACATCGCCTGGGCCTACGGCGTTGCCGCCGCCAGCGCGACAGGCAAGTGGCTGCTGTTGCTGAGCTACTGGCTGGCTGTCCTGTATGCGCTGGACCGGGGCAGGGACTGAGCGCCCGGTCGATGGGACGGGCGCTTTCGCTGCCGTGTCGCCAGCGCCAACTGTTGCAGTGCGTCAACAATGAATCTGCGGTCATCGCCTCGCGGGTCTAGAATGCGCAAAAAACGAGAAGGAGGAAATCGATGAAATATCACATCGAGAAGCAGGGTGACGAGGTGGTCATCAGTTTCGACCAGCAGGACGAACAGGCTCAGGCGATGGTCGAAGCCATCGGTCGCTGCCGGCAAAGCGCGTGGGCTTGCCCCTCCGGGGAATGCATGAAGATTGCCGACATGGAGACCTGTGCCGAAGGGGGCACGCTGGCGGTCAGGCTGAAGCCGCGTTCCGACCTCGCGCTGAGCGTGGTCAGCATCGGCGAGTGCCTGAAGTACCAATTGCCCAAGGAAATCCAGGGCTGACGGTTGCCGGCTGGCGCGGCAGCACAGGCCGCCAGGCCGCCTTTCAGGCGGCGATCAGACCTGCAGTGCCTTGAGCAGGTCCTGTTCCAGCCGGACCAACGTCGCCGTCTGCGCCAGTTCCTTGCCGCTGATGAGGAAGACGTCTTCGACGCGTTCGCCGAGCGTGGCGATCTTCGCCGTGTGCAGGGTGATGCCGTGCTGGCCCAGGACGCGGGCGATGGCGTAGAGCAGACCGGGGCGGTCGGCGGCGCTGAGCGACATCAGGTAATGGCTGCCGCGCTCGTCGGCGCGGATTTCAACCTCCGGCGTCACCGGGAAATGGCGCACGTGGCGCGACAGGCGTCCGCTGAAGCCGCTCGGCAGCGGCGGCAGTTGCGTCAGCTGTTCGATGATGTCGTGCTCGATGAGGCCGATCATGTCGCGGTAGGGCAGGGCCGCATCGAAGGCGAAGACGACGAAGCTGTCCAGCGCGTAGCCATGGCGCGTGGTGTGGATCTTCGCATCGACGATGCTGTAGCCGAGCCTGGCGAAAAAGCCGCAGAGGCGGGCGAACAGCAGCGGCTGGTCCCGCACATAGACCATCACCTGCAGCCCGGCGCCCATCGGGTTGAGGCGCGCGCGCACCACCGGTTTTTCGCTCGACGGGCAATGATAGAGGGTGCGCGTATGCCAGGCGATTTCATCGGCGGCGTGGCGCATGAAATAGCCGGTATCGAGCTGGTTCCACAGGTCGACTTCGATGTCGGGACGCAGACCGTGGTAGCGCAGGATGCGCCGCGCCTCTTCCTGCCGCTCGGCGACCCCGGACAGCTGCAGCACGGCGGTGCCCTTGAGCACGCCGGCGGTCATGCGGAACAGGTCTTCCAGCAGCTTGCCCTTCCAGGCGTTCCACACCTTCGGGCTGGTGCCGCGGATGTCGGCCACGGTGAGCAGATAGAGCGCGGTGAGCCGGCGGATGTCGCCGACGCTGGCGGCGAAGGCCAGCACCACCTCGGGATCGGCCAGGTCCTGCTTCTGCGCGACCTGCGACATGGTCAGGTGCTTTTCGACGAGGAATACCACCAGCTCCGCGTCCTCGCCGGTGATGCCGTGGTCGCGGCAGAAGCGCGCGGCGTCCTTCTTGCCGAGCTGGGAGTGGTCGCCGCCGCGCCCCTTGGCGATGTCGTGGAACAGCGCGGCGATGTACAGCAGCCAGCGCTTGTCGAAGCCGGCCATCAGGCGCGAGCAGAAGGGGTACTCATGGGCCAGTTCGGGCATGGCGAAACGCCGCAGGTTGCGCATCACCTGCAGGATGTGCTGATCGACGGTGTAGACGTGGAACAGGTCGTGCTGCATCTGGCCCACGATGTGGCCGAAAGCCGGCAGGTAGCGGCCGAGGATGTCGAACTGGTTCATGCGCCGCAGCGGAAGGATCAGGTGTTGCTGCTGGAACAGCTGGAGAAACAGCTCGCGGTTCGCCGGGGCGCGGCGGAAGGCCGCGTCGATGCCACCCTGCGCGCGCCACAGGGCGCGCAGGGTGCGCGGCGTCATGCCCTTGAGTTCCGAACGCTGCATCTGCAGCAGGAAGCATTCGAGCATGGCCCGCGGATGGCGCCGGAAGACCTCTTCGTCGCGCACGTCGAGCTGTTCGCGCACCATCTGGAAGTGGCTGTCGATGACGATCGGCGGCGCCAGCCGCACCGGCAGCAGGCGGTCGGCCAGCACCTGCATGACCAGTGAATTGAGCTGGGTGACCAGCTTGGCGTTGCGGTAGTAGCGCTGCATCAGCACTTCGGAGGCGCGTTTGGCTTCGGTCGGGCCCATGCCCATCGCGCCGGCGAGTTTTTCCTGGTGATCGAACAGCAGGCGGTCTTCGCGGCGGCCGGCGAGCAGGTGCAGTTCGATGCGCAGATCGGCCAGCATGCGGTCGACGCGTTCGAACTGGCGCACTTCGGGCGCCGTGATCAGGCCGGCTCGCGCCAGATCCTTCCAGTCGTCGCCGATGCCGGCCGCCCGCGCCACCCACTGGATCACCTGCAGGTCGCGGCGGCCGCCGGGGCTTTCCTTGCAGTTCGGTTCGAGGCTGTAGGGCGTGTCGTTGAACTTGGCGTAGCGCTCGGCCTGCTCCAACTGCTTGGCCTTGAAGAAATCCGCGGGCTGCAGCGCCGCGCTGTAGGTCTGCTCGAAATCTACATACAGCGCGTGCGCGCCGGCCAGGTAGCGGGCTTCGAGCAGCGAGGTCTGCACCGTGATGTCGCGTTCGGCTTCGTCCAGGCATTGGCCAACGGTGCGCACGCTGTGGCCGATGTCGAGGCCGATGTCCCACAGCAGGCCGACCAGTTGTTCGAGTTGCGGCGCGGCGGCGCATTCGGCGGTCGCATATTCCTCTGGCACCAGGATCAGCAGATCCACGTCGGAGCCGGGGTAGAGCTGGCCGCGGCCGTAACCGCCGACGGCCGCCAGCGCGCAGGTGTCGGGCATGGACAATGCGGTCCAGACGTCTTGCAGCACGCTGTCGACCAACGCGGCGCGCCCTGCGAGCAGGGCGGAGCCGAGCTTCGTCTGGTGCCAGGCGGCGGCCAGCGCCTGCTGCCCGGCGGCGAGGCGCTGTCGGGCGGCGCTTGTCAGTTCGCGCAGTTGGCTCAGCGCCAGCGCGGGCGAGGGGGCTGCAGCCGTCACGGTCAGGGATTGATCCGGATGTGGGGCGGGCAGGGCGGCGCGCCGGCGGATAGGGTCATCACCTCGACGCCGGTTTCGGTGACATAGACGGTGTGCTCCCATTGCGCGGACAGGCTGCGATCCTTGGTGACGATGGTCCAGCCGTCGGGCAGTTCGGAAATCGCCGCCTTGCCGGCGTTGATCATCGGCTCGATGGTGAACACCATGCCGGGCACCAGCAGGGGGCCGTCGCTGGCCTTGCCGTAGTGCAGCACCTGCGGTTCCTCGTGAAAATTGCGGCCGATGCCATGGCCGCAGAATTCGCGCACCACGGAGAAGCCGGCGCCTTCCGCATGCTTTTGGATCGCGGCGCCGACCACGCCCAGATGGACGCCGGGCCTGACCTGCGCGATGCCGACCCACATGCATTCGTGGGTCATGGCCACCAGGCGCCTGGCGAGGATCGAAGCTTCGCCGACGCAGAAGGTGCGGCTGGTATCGCCGTGCCAGCCGTTCTTGATGGTGGTGATGTCGAGGTTGACGATGTCGCCTTTTTTCAGCGCGCGGTCGTTGGGCACGCCGTGGCAGACCTGGTGATTGACCGAGGCGCAGATCGATTTGGGGTAGGGCGCATAGCCCGGCGGCGCGTAATTGAGCGGCGCCGGGATGCAGCCCTGGACCTCGACCATGTAGTCGTGGCAAAGCCGGTCGAGTTCCGCCGTGGTGATGCCGGGCTTGACGAAGGGCTCGATGTAGTCGAGGACTTCGCCGGCCAGACGGCAGGCGACCCGCATCTCGGCGATGTCTTGGGTGGTTTTTATTGAAATGGCCATGAATGCGGGGCACGGTTGGGGGTTGGTCGCACATTTTAACCTCAGGCTGCCCTGGTCGGGCGCCCGAAAGCGCCGTGCATCTTGTGTCGGACCGCCATCGCCGGCTATAATCGCGGGCTTGTCCGGGATGGTCCCGGGCAAAATCCACACGCCCGGCGCCGATAGGGTGGCTTTTCACGCGGAATATGCGGAAAGCAGCACGGCCAGGCGGAGGTTCAACCCATATCGGAGATAGTCCATGAGCACAACCATGCGCCAGATGCTGGAGGCCGGCGTTCACTTCGGCCACCAGACCCGTTTCTGGAACCCCAAGATGGCCCCGTACATTTTCGGCCATCGCAACAAGATCCACATCATCAACCTCGAAAAGACCCTGAGCAAGTATCAGGAGGCGATGACCTTCGTCCGCAAGATGGCGGCCAAGAAGGGCACCATCCTGTTCGTCAGCACCAAGCGCCAGGCGCGCGAAATCATCGCGGAGGAAGCCCAGCGTTGCGGCATGCCTTACGTCGATGACCGCTGGCTGGGTGGCATGATGACCAACTTCAAGACCCTGAAGCTTTCGGTCAAACGCCTGAAAGACCTGGAAACCGCCATGTCGGAAGGCAACTTCGAGAAGCTGTCGAAGAAGGAAACCCTGACCCTGCAGCGCGAAATGGACAAGCTGAAGAAGTCCATCGGCGGCATCAAGGACATGGGCGGCCTGCCCGACGCGATTTTCATCATCGACGTCGGCTATCACAAGATCGCCATTACCGAAGCCGGCAAGCTCGGCATCCCGGTGATCGGCGTGGTCGATACCAACCATTCCCCGGAAGGCGTCAGCTACGTGATTCCCGGCAATGACGACTCCTCCGGCGCGATCCGCCTGTATGCCCGCGGCGTGGCCGATGCGATCCTCGAAGGCAAGAGCCAGGGGATCAACGAGGTGGTGCAGCAGTTGGCCGGCGACGACGAGTTCGTCGAAGTCTCGGACGCTGCGGAGTAATAGCGATCTGCCATCGCGGCGCCGGTGCATCCGCAGCGGCACCGTGTTGGCACATGATTCACTGATTCTGGAGTAAAGCAATGGCGGAAATTACCGCAAGCATGGTCAAGGAACTGCGCGAGAAGACCGACGCGCCGATGATGGAATGCAAGAAGGCGCTGACCGAAGCCGGCGGCGACATGGCGAAGGCCGAAGAGATCCTGCGCGTCAAGCTGGGCAACAAGGCCAGCAAGGCCGCGACCCGCGTTGCCGCGGAAGGCGTGGTGGCGATCCACATCGCCGGCGACGGCAAACTGGGCAGCATTTTCGAAATCAACAGCGAAACCGACTTCGTCGCCAAGAACGACGAGTTCCTCAAGCTGGCCGCCGACTGCGCGCGCCTGGTGGCCGAGCAGAATCCGGCCGACGTCGCCGCGCTCGCCGCGCTGCCGCTGGGCGAGGGCACGGTCGAATCCACCCGCTCCGCGCTGGTGGGCAAGATCGGCGAGAACATGAGCATTCGCCGCTTCGTGCGCGTCGCGGCCCAGGGCAAGCTGGCCTCCTACATCCACGGCGGTTCGAAGATCGGCGTGCTGGTCGACGTGGTCGGCGGTGACGAACAACTGGCCAAGGACCTGGCGATGCACATCGCCGCCTCGAAGCCGAAGTCGCTCGATTCGTCGGGCGTGCCCGCCGAGCTGCTGGATACCGAGCGTCGTATCGCCATCGAGAAGGCGCGCGAAGCCGGCAAGCCGGAAGCCATGCTGGAAAAGATTGCCGAAGGTACGGTGCAGAAGTACCTGAAGGACGTCACGCTGCTGGGCCAGGTCTTCGTCAAGGCCGAGGACGGCAAGCAGACCATCGAGCAACTGCTGAAGGCCAAGGGCGCCTCGGTGGCCGGCTTCACGCTGTTCATCGTCGGCGAAGGCATCGAGAAGAAGGTCAACGACTTCGCCGCAGAAGTCGCTGCCCAGGCCGCCGCTGCAAAGAAGGACGAGCCGAAGAAGGACTGAGCGATGGCCGCACCGAAGTTCCGCCGCATCCTGCTCAAGCTGTCGGGTGAAGCGCTGATGGGAAATGATGCCTACGGCATCAACCCGGCGGTGCTGGGCGGCGTGGTGGCGGAAATCAAGGCGGTCACCGATCTCGGCGTCGAACTCGGCGTGGTGATCGGCGGCGGCAACATCTTTCGCGGCATCGGCGGCACGGCCACCGGCATGGACCGCGCCACGGCCGACTACATGGGCATGCTGGCGACGGTGATGAACGCCATGGCATTGTCGGATGCGATGCGCCAGGCGGGGATCAACGCCCGCGTGCAGTCGGCGCTGAACATCGAGCAGGTGGTCGAGCCCTACATTCGCGGCAAGGCGATTCGCTATCTCGAAGAGGGCAAGGTGGTGATTTTCGGTGCCGGCACCGGCAATCCCTTCTTCACCACCGACACCGCGGCCGCCTTGCGCGGCTCGGAAATCGGTGCCGAGATGGTGCTCAAGGCGACCAAGGTCGATGGCATCTACACGGCGGACCCGAAGAAGGACCCGGCGGCCACCCGCTTCGCCCGGATCAGCTTCGACGAGGCGATCGGCCGCAATCTGGCGGTGATGGATGCGACGGCGTTTGCGCTGTGCCGCGACCAGAAACTGCCGATCAACGTGTTCTCGATCTTCAAGACCGGCGCCTTGAAGCGCGTGGTGATGGGCGAGGACGAGGGCACCCTGGTTCACGTTTAGCAAGTTAGGAGTGGGGCATGATTCCCGAACTGAAAAAGACGTCTGAACAAAAGATGCAGAAGAGCCTGGAGGCGCTCAAGGCCGACTTGGCCAAGGTACGCACCGGGCGGGCGCATACAGGCATTCTCGATCATGTCCATGTGGACTACTACGGATCGCCGGTGCCGATCACCCAGGTCGCCAACGTGACCCTGATCGACGCCCGTACCATCGGCGTGCAGCCCTGGGAAAAGCCCATGGTGGGCAAGGTGGAAAAGGCGATCCGCGATTCCGACCTGGGGCTCAATCCTGCGACCCAGGGCGAGATCATTCGCGTGCCGATGCCGGCCCTGACCGAGGAGCGCCGCCGCGACCTGATCAAGGTGATCAAGCACGAGGGCGAGAACGCCAAGGTGGCGATCCGCAACCTGCGCCGCGATGCGATCACGCACCTGAAGGACGGGCTGAAGAAGAAGGAAATCTCGGAGGACGACGAGCGCCGCGCCCTCGACGACATGCAGCGCCTCACCGACCGCTATGTCGCCGAAGTCGACCGGGCGCTGGCGGACAAAGAGAAGGACCTGATGGCGATCTGATTGCGGATCGCCGGTGCGCCGCTATCCGGTTGCGCAGCAGATTGATTCACCGCTTCTGAGAGGGTGTCATGGCAGGAAAGTTCACCAGCTCGACGCAGGCAATTCCCAACGTGGGCGACGTGCCGCGCCACATTGCCATCATCATGGACGGCAACGGGCGCTGGGCGAAAAAGCGCTTCATGCCACGCGTCGCGGGCCACAAGCGCGGCGTGGAAACGGTGCGGGCGATGGTCAAGGCCTGCATCGCACGCGGGGTCGACTACCTGACCCTGTTCGCCTTTTCCTCGGAAAACTGGCGGCGCCCGGCCGAGGAAGTCTCCTTCCTGATGAACCTGTTCATCAACGCACTGCAGGGCGAAATCGGCAAGCTCCATGCCAACGGCGTGCGACTGAAAGTGGTCGGCGACCTGTCCGCCTTCGAGCCGCGTCTGGTCGCGCTGATTCGCGAAGGCGAGGCGACCACGGCCAACAATTCGCGCCTGACGCTGACCATCGCCGCCAACTACGGCGGGCGCTGGGACATCCTGCAGGCCATGAACCAGTTGGCGCTGGCTCATCCGGAAAAGGCCGGCTGCTACGGCGAGGCGGACCTGGCACCGCACCTGGTGATGGCCTACGCGCCGGAACCCGACTTGTTCATCCGTACCGGCGGCGAGCAGCGCATCAGCAACTTCCTGCTCTGGCAACTGGCCTACAGCGAACTGCATTTCACCGACACCCTGTGGCCGGATTTCGACGAGCCGGCGCTGGATGCGGCGATCGCCTCCTACCGGCGGCGCGAGCGCCGCTTCGGGCGCACCAGCGAGCAACTCGCCGAACAGCCGGCCGCTCAGGCGCTCGGCGTGTCGCCAGCGCCAACTCTTGCGCCGTCGTCCCGCGACTGAGATGCTGAAGACGCGGGTCGTCACCGCACTGCTGCTGGTTGCCGGTCTCGCACTGATCCTGTTCGCCCTGCCGCCGCTGGCGGCGGTGCTGGCCTTTGCCGCGATTGCCGCACTGGCGGCCTGGGAGTGGGGCGGCCTGATGCGCCAGGACTCGCCGGCGCGGGTCATGTATGCATTTGTGCTACTGCTGTTCTGCTGGCAGCTGACGGTGGCGGCGCCGCAACTGGTGCCGGTGCTGCTGGGCGTCGCCGCGGTATTCTGGATTCTGGTCGTGCCGCTGTGGTTCCGCTTCAAGTGGCGGCTGGCCGGCAACGACTTTTTCGGCTACCTGATCGGCGCCCTGGTGATCCTGCCGACCTGGGCCGCAATGGTGGCCCTGCATGCGGTAGACACCTGGCTGCTGCTGGCCGCCATGGCGCTGGTCTGGGTGGCCGACATTTCCGCCTATTTCGCCGGCCGCCGCTTCGGCAGGCACAAGCTGGCGCCGACCATCAGCCCCGGCAAGACCTGGGAAGGCGTGGCCGGCGCCGTGGTCGGCGTGCTGATCTACGGTGCCGCCGTGCTCGGCTATTCGCCGCTGGCCGGCAGCTTGCCGCTGGCATGGCCGCTGTTGGCGCTGCTGTTGATGCTGCTCACGGCGGCCAGCGTGATCGGCGACTTGTTCGAATCGCTGCTGAAGCGTCAGGCCGGCATCAAGGACAGCAGCAATCTGCTGCCGGGCCACGGCGGGGTGCTCGATCGCATTGACGCACTGACTTCCACTCTGCCGCTGGCGGCCCTGATCCTGTACCTGGTTAAATCATGAAACTGACTATTCTCGGCGCCACCGGTTCCATCGGCGTCAGCACGCTGGACGTGGTGGCGCGCCATCCCGAGCGCTTCGAGGTGGTGGCGCTGACCGGGCATCGCCAGATCGAGGTGCTTGCGGCGCAGTGCCGCCAGTTCCGTCCGGCCTATGCGGTGGTGGGCGCGGCCGCCGATGCGCAGCGTCTGGCTCGCATGCTCAAGGATGGCGGCCTCGCCACCGAGGTGCTGCATGGCGCCGCGGCGCTGGTGCAGGTCGCCAGCCTGCCCGAGGTCGATGCGGTGATGGCCGCCATCGTCGGTGCCGCGGGCCTGCCGCCGACGCTCGCCGGCCGCACGTATTATCATCCCACCGATCAGGGTTTGGAAGAAAAGTTCCGCAAGCGGCTGGA
>JAXMJU010000172.1:0-8658 GCA_034376265.1 Sulfuritalea sp. | reverse complement strand
GCCTTGGAGATTTCTCCAGCGGCACTGTCGCCTTGTACCAGGGTCGGATAAAGGATAGCCGTGAGATGCGGGGCGCGCCGCTTCAATGTCGCCAGCACGTCGCGCACGGCGGCGGCGCGCGGCGAACTGACAATTCCTATGCATCGCGGGAAACGCGGCGGGGCGCGCTTGCGTCCGGCGCCAAACAGCCCTTCGCCTTCCAGTCGCGCCTTGAGGCGGGCGAAGGCTTCGAACAGGCGGCCGAGGCCGGCACGACGCAGCGTCTCGATGTTCAACTGGAAGTCGCCCCGCGCTTCATACAGCGACACCAGGGCGCGCGCCTCCACCTGCAGGCCGTTTTCCAGTCTCCAGGGAATCGACTGGGCGCGCGAGCGGAACATCACGCAGCGTGCCTGGGCCGCTTCATCCTTGAGCGAGAAGTAGACGTGGCCCGAGGCGGCACGGGTCAGGTTGGAAATTTCTCCCGCCACCCACAGCAGTGGAAACTCCCTTTCCAGGGTCTGGCGCGCGAGCCGGTTGAGCTCGCTGATGGTGACGACAGCTGCAGGATCAAGCATGGGCTGGAAGAAGGCCGCGAGTAGAGAGAAAAATTCTACAGCATCTGCCACGGCCACATCTTTGCAACAAGGCGCGGGACGCCAGGCTGTCGCCGGAGGCGGCTTTTAACTATATGTTTAATCGTTAAACTTTTAATGTTCGAAAATTGCTCCAGTGAGCCCAGGCCCTTGCAGGAAGCCAACTCGGCGAGTTTCGCACATGGTGATCCACAAGCTTATCCACAGAATCTGTGGATAAGCTCGTCGCGCCAGACGCCGGTGTCGAGGGCGTCGATCTGCGGCGACAAAGGCGTTGGCGGCCGGCATCCAGTTTGTATTGCCGAATCGGCCTACTCGGGCTAAAGTTCGCGCTTTCCCGCTCACCGGAGTTGCCCCCGTGTTTTCCATCATTCAGGCCGCCGGCTGGCCTATCTGGCCGCTGCTGCTGGCGTCCATCATCGCTGTCGCATTGATTATCGAGCGCGCCACGGCACTGCGTCGTCCCAAGATCGTTCCCGCCGGACTGCTGCAAAGCGCGGTGGCCGACTACCGTCAAAGTGGAATATCGGACGCTACGCTGGCGCGCCTCGAAGCCCATTCCCCGCTCGGCCGCGTGCTTGCGGCCGGCATGCGCAATGCCAGAAGTTCGCGCGAGATCATGAAGGAGGCGATCGAAGAAGCGGGGCGTGGAGTGGCTCATGAACTTGAACACTTCCTCACCACGCTGGGCACCATTGCCTCGATAGCGCCGCTGATGGGTTTGTTCGGCACCGTAGTCGGCATGATCGAGATTTTCGGCTCGCCCACGTCGTCAGGCACCAATCCGCAGGCGCTGGCTCATGGTATTTCGGTGGCGCTCTACAACACCGGTTTCGGATTGATCATCGCCATTCCGAGCATGATCTTCTATCGCCATTTCCGCGCCTTGGTCGACGGTTTCCTGGTCGAGATGGAGCAGGAGGCGGTGAAACTGGTCGAGGTCTTGCACGGCGAGCGCAAGTAGGGGCAGGACGATGAACTTCCAGCGAGGACGGCAGCGCGAAGAACTCGAGATCAATCTGATCCCGATGATAGACGTGCTGCTGGTGATTCTGATTTTTCTTATGATCAGCACCACCTATTCAAAGTTTTCCGGGTTGGAAATCAATCTGCCGACGGCGGACGCAACCCAGAACAAGGAACAGCCGAACGAAATCAATGTGGTGGTCACCGCAGCCGGCGAGATCATGGTGAACCGTGCCCCGATCGAAGGTCGCGACATCCAGTCGATCGCCAATGCGATGAAGCGACTGTCAGAAAGCGGCAAGGAACCGGTAGTGATCATCAATGCCGACGCCAAGGCTGCCCATCAAAGCGTTATCGACGTCATGCAAGCCGCCCAGCAGGCCGGTTTGTCGCACATTTCCTTTGCCACGCAGCAGGCGCAACGCTGACATCGGCGGACTTGCCGCCGCGTGGCGGAAACGCGGTCCGTTGGCCTGCCTGCTGTATCCCTTTTCGCTGCTGTTCCTGGTCCTCGTCGCCGCGCGCCGCGCCCTGTATCGCAGCGGCTTGCTGCACGGCGAAGGCCTGCCGGTGCCGGTGGTGATAGTCGGCAACATTACTGTCGGCGGTAGCGGCAAGACACCGCTGGTGATCCATCTGGCGTCGCAATTGCGCGCCCGCGGGCGGCGTCCGGGTATTGTCAGCCGCGGCTATCGAAGTGACGCCACGACGGCGATGGAAGTCACGGCCGGCAGCGATCCCGTTGCCGTCGGTGACGAACCGCTGCTGCTGGCGCAGAGCGCCGGTTGTCCGGTATTTGTCGGCCACGACCGCCCGGCTGCGGCACGCGCCTTGCTCGCAGCGTATCCGCAATGCGATGTGATTCTTGCCGATGACGGCCTGCAGCACTATCGCCTGCAGCGCGAGGTAGAGATTGCGGTATTCGACGAACGAGGAATCATGAATGGCTGGTGCCTGCCAGCCGGGCCACTGCGCGAACCGGTGGCGCGCCTGGCCGAGGTCGATGCCGTGGTGCAGAACGGCAACGCCGTGTCGCCAGCGCCAACTCTTGATCGCCCTGTCTTCGCGATGCGCTTGCTGGGCCGGCGCTTTCACCGTCTCGACGATGCGCGGATCACCTGCGGGCCGGACGAACTGGCAGGCCTTGAATTGCACGCGGTAGCCGGCATCGGCGCGCCACAGCGCTTTTTTGACCATCTGCACGAGATGGGATTGGTATTCGGCCGGCATTCCTTCGCCGATCATCACAATTACTGCGCCGGCGACCTCGCGTTTGCCGCCGACGCCATTCTGACGACGGAAAAGGATGCCGTAAAATTGAGCCGCCTTTCCTTGCCGTTGCCGGTTTGGGTATTGCCCGTGACGGCGGACGTAAGCCCCGACCTTGCCGCATTTGTTCTGGAGAAACTCAATGGACACCCGTCTGCTTGAAATCCTCGTTTGTCCCGTTTGCAAGGGGCCGCTGGAGAACCGCAAGGCCACCGCTGAACTGGTTTGCAAAGGCTGCAAGCTGGCCTATCCGGTCAAAGATGACATTCCGGTGATGCTGGAAGACGAGGCACGTCAGTTGTCTCCTGAAGAATACTGATGACCGTTCGCGTCGTCATTCCGGCGCGCTATGCTTCGACGCGTCTGCCGGGAAAGCCTTTGGCCGATATCGCCGGCCAGCCGATGATTGTCCGCGTGGCGGCGGCTGCGCGGCGTGCGCGGGTGGACGGCGTATGGATCGCCACCGATGACGAGCGGATTGCCGCAGCTGTTGGCCGGCATGGCTTCGACGCCGTGATGACGCGAGCGGATCACGCCAGCGGCACCGATCGTATCGCCGAAGTGGCCGAGCGCTTGCAGTGGAATGACGCCGACATCGTGGTGAATGTTCAGGGCGATGAACCTTTGCTGCAGCCTGATTTGATCGAAGCCGTGGCTGCGGCCCTGCGCGACGACCCCGGGGCGGCGATGGCAACGGCCGCTCACCCCCTTTCGGCAAGTGCCGATTTCTTCAATCCCAATGTGGTCAAGGTGGTCTGCGATGCGCGCGGCCGCGCGCTGTACTTTAGTCGCGCGCCCATACCCTGGGATCGTGATCGCTTTGCTGCCGGACCCAGCGAATTGCCTGCGGACCTTCCGGCGCAGCGTCACATAGGACTCTATGCCTACCGGGTGAGCTTTCTGCGACGCTTCGGACAACTCGCCGCCTCGCCGCTTGAGCACTGCGAGTCTTTGGAGCAGTTGCGCGCGCTTTGGCATGGTTATCCGATCCAGGTCGTCAGCGTCGATCACGCGCCGGCGCCGGGCGTCGATACCGCCGAAGACCTCGCGCGCGTGCGCCAGCTGTTTGACGCAGACATCGATTCGGAGTAAGTTTTGGCTTGCTCAATAAAGCAAAAAAGCACTGTTAAATCATGTAGATAAACTAAATTGTGGGAGGTAGCTATGAAATTGATTCTGTTGGGTGCTCCTGGCGCCGGCAAGGGAACGCAGGCAGCATTCATTTGCGAAAAATATGGAATTCCGCAGATATCGACGGGCGACATGTTGCGCGCGGCAGTCAAGGCCGGGACCCCGATGGGCCTGGCGGCAAAGAAGGTCATGGATGCCGGCGGTCTGGTGTCCGACGACATCATCCTCGGCTTGATCGCCGAACGACTGAAGCAGCCCGATTGCGCCAAAGGCTTCCTGTTCGACGGTTTTCCGCGGACCATTCCCCAGGCCGAGGCGTTGCGCGCCCAGGGCATTACGCTCGACTATGTACTTGAGATCGATGTCGGCGACGACGAAATAATCAAGCGCATGAGCGGCCGGCGCGTGCACCCCGGTTCCGGACGCACTTATCACGTCGTGTTCAATCCGCCCAAGGTTGAAGGCAAGGATGACATCACAGGCGAAGATCTGATCCAACGCGACGACGACAAGGAAGAAACGGTCAGGAAACGCCTCTCCGTGTATCACAGCCAAACCAAGCCGCTGGTGGATTACTATTCGAAGTGGTCTGCCACGGGAGCCGAGGGCGCGCCCAGGCACCGCAAAGTTGTCGGTATTGGCTCGCTTGATTCGATCACGAGTGCCGTGTTCGCCGCGCTGAGCTGACGGTTTTTGCTGAAATAGGCGCCCGGCCCATCCTTGCGCAGGAGGTTTCATGTCCAGTCACATCCGTCGCATAGCCGTGTGCACCGGGGGTGGCGACGCCCCCGGACTCAATGCCGTCATACGGGCCGTGGTGATTGCCGCCGCCAATCGGGGCTGGGAATGCTACGGCATCCGTGACGGTTTCAATGGCATTCTCTTCCCCGAGCGTTATCCCGAGGGCGGCGTGTCGCGCCTCACCCGCGAAAAGGTGCGCGGGATAGGGCATCTGGGCGGCACCATCCTCGGTACGACGAACAAGGGCAACCCGCTGCATTTCCCCATGAAAATGCCTGACGGCACGACCAAGGACATGGATCTTTCAGGGGAGATTCTCGAGTACTTTGCGCGCAAGGAAATCGATGCCCTGGTTTCCATTGGCGGCGACGGTTCACTCACCATCGCCAACGCCCTGCATCAGAAGGGGCTGCGCGTCGTCGGCGTACCCAAGACCATCGACAACGACCTCGACAAGACCTTCACTACGTTTGGCTTCGACACGGCTGTGGCATTCGCCACCGAGTGCCTGGATCGCTTGCACAGTACCGCGGAAAGCCATCAGCGGGTGATGGTGGTCGAGGTCATGGGGCGTTATGCAGGCTGGATCGCGCTGCATGCGGGCATTTCCGGCGGCGCTCACGCCATACTGATCCCGGAGATCCCCTTCGATATCGACAAGGTGGCCGCCAAGATTCGCGCCCGGGATGCCGAAGGCAGAATGTACTCACTGGTCCTGGTGGCCGAAGGGGCCGAGCCCATCCACGGTCACAGGGAAGTGCTGGCCCCGGCGGAGATCGGTCATGCCGAGCGACTCGGTGGCGTCGGCGAGCAAGTCGCCCGGGTACTCGGCGACCGCACCGGCAAGGATGTCCGGGTCGTGGTGTTGGGCCATTTGCTGCGCGGTGGCAGTCCCACTTCCTTCGATCGCCTCGCCGCCATGCGCTTTGGTACTGCAGCGGTTCGAGCCCTGGAGGAAGGGCAATCCGGAATCATGGTGGCGCTCGGATTCCCCAACGTGAATTACGTGGCGCTGGAAGAAGTCGCCGGTCGCATGAAGGCGGTTCCCCTCGATAGCGACACCCTGCAGACCGGCCGGGACCTGGGCATCGCTTTCGGCGATTGATCCGGGACATATAGCCCGAATCAATCGCCGGTTCGGCGCCCGGCTTATTTCCCGGTATTCAGGATTTTTTCGACCTTGTTGAGCCGCAGTCGGTAAGCGTCCGGCATGCCGGAACCGAGCAAGGGACGCAGGTAAAGGCGGAAAGCGTCGGTGACGTCGGTACCGTTGGCGGCGATGAATTCATCTTCCATGACGCGCGTCTTGCCGGCCACGCTCTCCAGCGGGACCAACTGGTAGTCGACGGAGTAAAAGCCGGTGCGCTTGATCGCGACCGAGCCGTCACGGTCACCCCACATGGCGTATTGCACGGCCTTTTCTCCGACTTCGCGCGCCTCGCGCTGATCGACATCGGAAACGCAGCCCATGAATGATCGCTGCAGATAGCCGAAGGTGTCACCGCGCACGCGCTTGATGCCGAGCTTGTTCTTGATCTCGTCGCACAGCAGATCGGCGAGCGCCCCGGTACCGGAAAGCTGGATATTGCCATGGGCATCCCGCTCCACCTGGCTGCTTAACTGGGTGATGATGGGCGTGCCCTGGTTGTCATGAATGCCTTCCGAGGCTGCAATCACGCAGCGGCCGTACTTGTCGTAGGTGGCTTTGACGTCCGCCAGGAATTTCTCGACGCTGAAGACGCGCTCCGGCAGGTAGATCAGGTGCGGGCCGTCATCGGGGAATTTCTTTCCCAGTGCCGACGCGGCGGTGAGGAAACCGGCATGCCGTCCCATCACCACCGCCAGATAGACGCCGGTCAGCGCGGCGTTGTCCAGATTGGCTCCCATGAACGCCTGGGCGACAAAGCGGGCCGCCGACGGAAAGCCCGGCGTGTGGTCGTTGCCGACCAGGTCGTTGTCGATGGTCTTTGGAATGTGGATGCAGCGCAAAGCATAGTTGGCGCGGCGCGCTTCCTCGCTGACGATGCGCACAGTGTCCGAGGAGTCGTTGCCGCCGATATAGAAGAAGTAGCCTATGCCGTGCGCCTTGAGGACCTTGAATATCTCCTGGCAATACTTCAGGT
Source organism: Sulfuritalea sp. (assembly GCA_034376265.1). GTDB lineage: Bacteria > Pseudomonadota > Gammaproteobacteria > Burkholderiales > Rhodocyclaceae > Sulfuritalea. Next base: position 1,853 of record JAXMJU010000172.1, on the reverse strand, counting down.
CGGGCTTGTCGCGGGTCGAGCCGAGTGCCGAGGACGGCGTATTGGCCACCATTTCGATGTTGTGGCTGGTTTCCTGGGTGAGGTCGAGGAACTCCTCATTGACGATGCCGGAGACTCCGTGATACGCACCATAGACCAGTTCGACATTGCGAAACTTGCGGGCTTCGAGAACGACGCCGGCCATCGATTGGTTGATGACCGCGGTCGGTCCTCCTCCTTGAGCAACTAACACCTTACCCTGCGGCATGATCTGGCTTTCCTTTCGATTTAACAGACTGGATTAGTGATCCGGAATGCGAGCGAATACGAATTCAGCATCGAGCACATGCAGGCGGCGAACCTGCAATTCAATATCTACTATATCCGGCATCATGCGTGGTCGGTATCCATCAACCCGATTTGACCATCAACATATTTTGGCATCTGCGATTGGCGTTTGCGCATACTTGCGGAAACAGATAAGTCGATTAGACATACAAGGCAGCATTCCTGGCCCCGGCAGCGTCGGACAATCGGTTAAGTTTGAAGCAGTCCAAGTTGCCGTGCCTGCGGCAACGATCCTTAGGATCGCGTGATAAACTTATGCGTTTGGTTCATTACATTAATCAATCAGGGGAGAATTTATGTCAGCAGGACTGATGTTTGCGCTGATCTGTGCCGTGGCGGCGATCGCTTACGGCTGGATCATGAGCCAGTGGATTCTGGCCCAACCGGCGGGCAACGACCGCATGAAGGGAATTGCGGCGGCGATTCAGGAAGGCGCCCAAGCCTATTTGAATCGTCAATACACCACAATCGGCATTGTCGGCGCAGTACTCGCTGCAGCCATCTGGATCTTCCTCGGTACGACCACCGCGGTTGGATTCATCATCGGTGCCGTGCTCTCGGGTGCTGCCGGCTACATCGGCATGAACGTCTCGGTGCGGGCCAATGTGCGCACCGCCGAAGCGGCGCGTACCGGCCTCAACGAGGCGCTCAATGTCGCCTTCAAGGGCGGCGCCATCACCGGCATGCTGGTGGTCGGCCTCGGCCTGCTGGGTGTCGCCGGTTACTACGCCGTGCTGAAAACGCTGGGCGGTACCGGCGCCAGGATGGAAGACATCATTCATCCGCTGATCGGCCTCGGTTTCGGTTCTTCCCTGATCTCGATCTTCGCCCGTCTTGGCGGTGGCATCTTCACCAAGGGCGCCGACGTCGGCGGCGATCTCGTCGGCAAGGTCGAGGCCGGCATCCCTGAGGACGATCCCCGCAATCCCGCCGTCATCGCAGACAACGTCGGAGACAACGTGGGCGATGTCGCGGGAATGGGCGCTGACCTGTTCGAGTCCTTTGTTGGATCGATCATCGCGGCCATGACCCTGGCCCTCACGCAGTTTTATCCATGCCAGCAATCGGGAGGATTCAACGCTTTTCAGGCCATTCTCGTCCCTATCCTCGTCGCCTGCATCGGCGTCGTGGGAGCCCTCGTCGGAATGAGATTCGTGAAGACCGAGGATGAGAGCAAGATCGGTGCGGCACTCCACATGGGGACTTACGTCACGGGGGCCTTCGTCATCGTGGGCTCGTACGCAGTGTGCTGGTGGGCTTTCCATTCGGTCGTGCTTCCTGCGAACATGCTGGGCACATTCCCCTATGGCGTCACGAACGGCGTCTTCGGCGCTATCGTGCTCGGACTGTTCGTCGGTATGGCGATCGGAAAGATCACCGAGATCTACACCGCATTCGAGTATTCCAGTGTTCAAGGCATCGCAAAAGTGTCCGAGACCGGAGCCGCAACGAACATCATCCAGGGCCTGGCCGTGGGAATGGAAAGTACGGTGTGGCCGGTTCTCCTCATCGCCGCTGGGACCTAC
>JAXMJU010000171.1:0-3549 GCA_034376265.1 Sulfuritalea sp. | reverse complement strand
ATCTTTCGGAGAATGTCATGGATCGTCGTCGATCGCTGAAATGGCTGTTGGGCTTGTCCGCACTACCGATAATCAATGCCGGCGCTGTGCTGGCGAACCAGGGTGCCGGCCCGGCCTTGCGCAAATCGAAAGCCGAATGGGCTTCCCTGCTGCCACGTCCCGCGTATCGCGTATTGTTCGAGGAGGATACGGAACGCGCCGGCACCAGTCCCTTGAACCAGGAGAAGCGTGACGGAACTTTCGTCTGCGCCGCCTGCAATCAGCCTTTGTTCGACAGCAGCAAAAAATACGAAAGCGGCACCGGTTGGCCGAGCTTCTGGCAGTCGTTGCCGGAGGCGGTCGCCAACAGGACCGATTACAAGTTGATCTTTCCGCGTACGGAGTACCACTGCACGCGTTGCGGCGGACATCAGGGCCATATCTTCGATGACGGCCCGCCACCGACAGGCAAGCGCTACTGCAACAACGGCGTCGCGCTGACTTTCGTGCCGCGCGCCGATAAGCTGCCGGAGCTGCGGACATGAGAACTCGCTTGGGACTGACCACTTTCGCCGCAACGGTAATGCTGCTGCTAGCCAGCGTCGGCTTCAGCGCCGGCGCGCAGCCGGAAAAACCCGGCGGCAGCACGATGGCTGTTGCAAGCGCAGTTTTCGCCGGCGGCTGTTTTTGGTGCCTGGAAGCGGATTTCGACAAATTACCGGGTGTGACCGCGACCGAATCCGGATACACCGCCGGCAGGACCGAGAATCCTACCTACGAACAAGTTAGCGCGGGCGGCACCGGGCACACCGAGGCCGTGCGCGTGACTTACGACCCGGCGAAAGTAAGTTATCAGCAGTTGGTCGATTACTTCTGGCGCCATATCGACCCGACAGTGAAGGATCGCCAGTTCTGCGACGTGGGCACGCAGTATCGCAGTGGCATCTATTGGCAGAACGAGGCCGAGCGCAAGATTGCCGAAACAAGCCGCGACGCCTTGCTGAAAAGCGGCAAGCTGAAGCAGGTGCTAACGGAAATGGCCGCCGCCTCGGCGTTCTACCCGGCCGAGGAATATCACCAGAACTACTATATGAAAAACCCGATCCGCTATGCCTATTATCGTAACGGCTGCGGCAGGGATGCGCGAGTGAAACAGATTTGGGGCGGCAAATAGGCGTTCCGCTTATGAACTCGCGTGTATTCGCTCTCTGTATTTTTGCAGTCGCGTCGATGACGGCGCTGGCGCCTGCCGCTTTCGCGGCCTGCGACGCGCGCAGCGGGCCGAAGACGGCGGCGCTGGTCGAGCTCTATACGTCCGAAGGCTGCTCCAGTTGTCCGCCGGCCGACCGGCAGCTGAGCCGCCTGCGCCAGGCGCTGGACCCGTCCGCCGAAGTGGTGCCGCTGGCGCTGCACGTGGGCTATTGGGATTACATCGGCTGGAAGGATCCGTATGCGCAAGCTGCGTTCGGCGAGCGCCAAAGCGGGCTGGTCCGCGCCGGCCAGCAGAATACGGTCTACACGCCACAATTTTTTGTCGGCGGCACCGAATTGCGCTCCTGGCGGGGCGGGCTGCGCGACCAGGTGCGGCAGCTGAACGCCCTGCCGGCCGCCACGCTTTCGCGGACGACATGATGAAGAAAGACGCGATGGCCAAAGACGACATGAAGAAAGGCACGAAGAAGAAAGACGCCATGGGCAAGGACGCCATGAAGAAAGACGCGATGAAAAAAGACGCCATGGGCAAGGGCGACATGAAGAAGGACGAAATGAAGAAGTAAGCTGCGCATCAGTACGGCGTTTCCGCGCCGCCGCCTCAACCGAGGCGGCAGCAGCGCCCGCAACACGCTTTCGCCGGCTCGGCTATCATGAGTGCAGGTCGACTCCTGCACAAGGCGTTCTGCGATGAGCCACAAGCACGAAAACCTGATTCAGTCCATCTTCCGTGACCCTATCAGCGGCAACATTCACTGGCGCGAGGTGGAGTCGCTGCTGCATCATCTCGGGGCCGAGGTCGAATCGCTCTCGGGCGCGCGCCTGCGCGTGAAGCTCAACGGCCACGAGGATGTCCTGCACCGCCCGCATCACGGCAACACACTGGACCGCTCGGCAGTCAAGATCCTGCGCGAGTATCTGGCGCGCGCACGGGTTACACCGTCGCTGTTTGAGGCCGACAAGCCGCGGGCGAAAGATGCCTGACAGGGGGTCGAAGCACGGCTAGCAGGTCAGTCAGCCGATGCCGAGCAGCTCCACCTCGAACACCAGCGTCGCATTGGGCGGAATCACGCCGCCGGCGCCGCGCGCGCCGTAGCCGAGTTCGGGCGGGATGGTCAATTTCCTCCTGCCGCCCACCAGCATGCCTTGCACGCCCTCGTCCCAGCCGCGGATGACCTGGCCCGCGCCCAAGTTGAACACGAAAGGATCGTCGCGGTCCTTGCTCGAGTCGAATTTGCTGCCGCTCACGAGCCAACCGGTGTAGTGACGGTGACGCTCTGGCCGGCGGCCACGGCGGCACCCGCGCCGAGGACGAGGTCTTCTATGGTCAAACCGCTGGGGGTGGTGGTAGTTGGCATGGCAGCCTCGAGCGAAAAAAGAACGGCCATTGTAGTACTCATGGCCTGTTTTCAGCCAGTTCTGGTGCTGAGCCGGCTTCACGGCGCTGCTATAATTCCGCGCTCTGCCGCTATCGCTGTTTTCAAGGCTAGCGCGGCGCTTGCACACCCCGCTCCATGGAACTCTACGACATTGTAATCATCGGCGGCGGCATCAACGGCGCGGGTATCGCGCGCGATGCCGCCGGCCGCGGTCTCAAGGTACTGCTCGCCGAGCAGAACGATTTTGCCTCGGCGACCTCATCGGCTGCCACCAAGCTGATCCACGGCGGGCTGCGTTATCTCGAATATTACGAGTTTCGTCTGGTGTCCGAATCCCTGGCCGAGCGCGAAGTGATGCTGCGCATCGCGCCGCACATCATCTGGCCGCTGGAGTTCGTGCTGCCGCACGAGAAGCATCTGCGCCCGGCGTGGATGGTCCGCGCCGGCTTGTTCCTTTATGACCATATAGGCGGTCGCGGCAGCTTGCCCAAGTCGCGCGGCGTCAGGCTCGAAGCGGAGGGATTCGGCGCAGGCCTGAAACCGGAGTTCACCCGCGGCTTCGCCTACTACGACGCCTGGGTGGACGACGCGCGCCTGGTGGTGCTGACCCTCGCCTCGGCGCGCGCGCATGGCGCGACCGCGCTCGCGCGCACGCGCTGCACCAGCGCAAAGCGCGACGGTGACGCCTGGCGTGTGACGCTGCGGGATCAGGCAAGCGGCAAGGTAAGCGAAGTGCGCTCGCGCATCCTCGTGAATGCCGCCGGCCCCTGGGTGAAGAGCCTGCTCGATCGCGAACTGAACATCGAATCTCCCGGCGAGGTGCGCCTGGTAAAGGGCAGCCACATCGTGGTGCCACGCATACACGACAAGCGCCATGCCTACATCCTGCAGAATCCGGACCGGCGGGTGATTTTCATGATCCCCTACGAGCGCGAGTTCACCCTCATCGGCACTACCGACGTGCAGGTCAGGGAGCAGG
>JAXMJU010000170.1:0-73190 GCA_034376265.1 Sulfuritalea sp. | reverse complement strand
GGCGGCGATCGCCGGCCGCTTTGCCGACGTTCGCGAATTGTCTTGAGGAGAAAACCTATGTCCCGCATGTTTATCGCTTCGATCCTGGTGCTGGTCCTGTCGGCCTGCAATACCGTGGAAGGTATCGGCAAGGATCTCAAGCAAGGTGGCGAGGCCATCGAGCGCGCCGGGTCGAAGAAATAGGGACGCCGATGGAAAAATTCACTGTCCTGAACGGGCTTGTGGCCCCGCTTGACCGCGCCAACGTGGACACGGACGCGATCATCCCGAAGCAATTCCTCAAGTCGATCAAGCGTTCCGGTTTCGGCCCGAATGCCTTCGACGAGTGGCGCTATATGGACCACGGCGAGCCGGGGCAGGATTGCGCGAAGCGGATGAAGAATCCCAATTTCGTGCTCAACCAGGAGCGCTACCAGGGCGCTGCCATCCTCCTCGCGCGCAGCAATTTCGGTTGCGGCTCGTCGCGCGAGCATGCGCCCTGGGCGCTGCAGGACTTCGGTTTTCGCGCCATCATCGGCGAGTCTTTCGCCGATATATTCTTCAACAACTGCTTCAAGAACGGCCTGCTGCCCATCGTCCTGCCCAAAGCTGAGATGGATGCCCTGTTCGGGCTGACCGAACATTCGCCGGGCTATCGCCTGACCGTCGATCTGCCTGCGCAGGTGGTGGTGCGTCCCGACGGCCATGCCATTCCGTTCGAGGTCGATGCTTTCCGCAAGGAATGCCTGCTCAACGGTTGGGATGACATCGGCCTGACCCTGCGCCACGCCGAGAAGATTCGCGAGTTCGAGGCGCGCCGCCGCGTCGAGCAGCCCTGGCTATTTGCATAAAGGATTGTCAATGAAGATTTGTGTACTGCCCGGCGATGGCATCGGGCCGGAAATCATAGGCGAGGCGGTTCGTGTCCTGAAAGCGCTCGACCTCAAAATCGAGATGGAAGAAGCCCTGCTCGGCGGCTGCGCGGTGGACGCCACCGGCGATCCCTATCCGGTGGCAACCCAGAGGCTGGCGCAGGCGGCCGATGCCGTGCTGCTCGGCGCCGTCGGCGGCCCGCAATGGGACAACAATCCGCGCGAGCAGCGGCCGGAGCGGGGCTTGCTGGGCATACGCAAGCAGCTCGGGCTGTTCGCCAATCTGCGTCCGGCGATCCTGTATCCGGAACTGGCCAATGCGTCCACCCTCAAGCCGGAAGTGGTGGCTGGGCTGGATATCCTGATCGTGCGCGAACTGACGGGCGACATCTATTTCGGCCAGCCGCGCGGCATCGAGACGCGCAACGTAGATGGTCAAATGCAGCGCTTCGGCTTCAACACCATGCATTACACCGAGAGCGAGATCCGGCGCATCCTGCGCGTGGCCTTCGAAGCGGCGCGGAAGCGCAACAAGAAGGTCTGCTCCGTGGACAAGATGAACGTGCTCGAATGCACCCAGCTGTGGCGCGACGTGGCCATCGAGACCGGCCGGGAATATCCGGATATCGAGCTTTCGCACATGCTGGTCGACAACGCGGCGATGCAACTGGTGAAGAATCCCAAGCAGTTCGACGTCATGGTCACCGGCAACATGTTCGGCGACATATTGTCGGACGAGGCGTCGATGCTGACGGGCTCGATCGGCATGCTGCCGTCGGCCTCGCTGGATGCCAACAGCAAGGGGCTGTACGAGCCTTCGCACGGTTCTGCGCCGGATATTGCCGGCAAGGGGGTGGCCAATCCGCTGGCGACCATCCTTTCCGCGGCCATGATGCTGCGCTACACTTTTGCCAACGAGGCCGCTGCCCTGCGCATAGAGGGTGCTGTGAAGAAAGTCCTTGCGCAGGGCTTTCGCACCGGCGACATTTTCGAGGCGGGAATGAAGAAGGTCGGCACCCGTGAAATGGGTGATGCCGTACTTGCCGCACTGTAATTCGATACTGAAAGACTAATCATGAAGCGTGTAGGTCTGGTGGGTTGGCGGGGCATGGTGGGTTCGGTGCTGATGCAGCGCATGCGTGAGGAGGATGATTTCGCCCATATCGAGCCGGTATTTTTCACGACGTCGAATCCCGGTGGCAAGGCGCCCGAGTTCGCCAAGGGAGCGCCGCCGCTCAAGGACGCAAAGGACATCGACGAACTTCGGCGGCTTGACATCATCATCAGCTGCCAGGGTGGCGACTACACCACCGAAGTCTTCCCGAAGCTGCGGGCAGCCGGGTGGAAGGGCCACTGGATCGATGCGGCGTCCAGCCTGCGCATGAAGGACGACACGGTGATCATCCTCGATCCGGTGAATCTGGACGTGATCAAGGACAGTCTGGCCAAGGGCGGGCGCAACTGGATCGGCGGCAACTGCACCGTGAGTCTGATGCTGATGGCGCTGGGCGGCCTGTTCAAGGCGGGATTGGTCGAGTGGATGACCTCGATGACCTACCAGGCGGCCTCGGGTGCGGGTGCGCAGAACATGCGCGAACTGCTGGCGCAGATGGGCGAGACGCATCGTGTGGTGAAGAACCTGCTCGATGATCCGGCTTCGGCAATTCTGGATATCGATCGCGAGGTCGCCGGCATTCTGCGCGACGATGGTTTCCCCACGGCCAACTTCGGCGTGCCCCTGGCAGGTTCGCTGATTCCATGGATCGACAAGGATCTTGGCAATGGTCAGAGCCGCGAGGAATGGAAGGGGCAGGCCGAAACCAACAAGATTCTGGGCCGCTCCGCCTCACCGATCCCGGTCGACGGGCTGTGCGTGCGTATCGGTGCGATGCGCTGCCACTCCCAGGCGATGACCATCAAACTCACTCGGGACGTGCCGCTGGACGAGGTCAATGACATACTGGCGGCGCATAACGACTGGGTCGGGGTCGTGCCTAACGAGCGCGAGATCACCCTGAAGGAATTGACGCCGACGGCGGTAACGGGAACCCTCGGCGTCCCTGTCGGACGCTTGCGCAAACTCAGCATGGGACCGCAGTATCTGTCTGCGTTTACGGTCGGTGACCAACTGTTGTGGGGGGCGGCCGAGCCGTTGCGGCGCATGCTGCGCATCCTGTTGCATTGATGCCATGCGGTGCTGCGACCGGAATGTAATGGGAAGGTTGAGCTTGCATCGCTAACATCCTGATGTTATTTTGATAACATGATAAAAAGCCTGTCGGGAGTCACAGTGCCCAATATTGCCAAGCGAAATCCATTCAAGGCCACCGTGCTTGCGGCGGCGATTGCCGTTCTGCCTCTGGTCACACATGCTGCCGGGCTGGGAAAGATCACCGTGCTTTCGGCATTGGGACAGCCACTCAAGGCGGAACTCGAAGTTTCCGCTACCCGCGATGAAGCGTCCTCCCTGGTAGCCAGGCTGGCTGCGGTGGAAGCCTTTCGGCAGGCCGGGATCGATTACTCGCCGGCCTTGGCAACGCTGCGATTTTCCCGCGACATCAAGGAGCGTGGCGGCCGCCGCTATCTTGAAATAACGACCGATCGTCCGCTCAACGAGCCCTTCATCGACATGCTGGTCGAATTGAGTTGGGCCTCGGGACGCCTGGTGCGCGAATACACTTTCCTCCTCGATCCGCCGGATCTGGCCGCGAAGACGGCTCCGGTGCCGATTGCGGCACCCGAAGTCAGGACCGAGCCGGCAGCGCGACCGGGTGAAAGGTCTGCGGCAGTTTCCGCGGAAACCCGTCCGGTGATCGAGGGCCGTCCGCCTGTACCTGTGCGGCCAACAGAAAGGCCGGAGGCGGAATCTGTCGCCGGCCTTTCGCGCGAAGTGGTTCCGGGTGACACGCTGGGCAAGATCGCGGCGCAGACCCTGCCGGAGGGAGTCAGCCTCGATCAGATGCTGGTTGCCTTGTTCCGCGACAACAGCGATGCGTTTATTGCCGGCAACATGAACCGCCTTAAGGCCGGGAAAATACTTTCCATCCCCGACGCCGAGACCGCAAGCCAGGTGTCTGCAGGCGAGGCGCGTCGGGAAGTTGTCGCACAGGCAACTGATTTCAACGCCTATCGACGGCGTCTGGCCGCAGCCGCGGCGGCTTCCGAGCCGGCCGGCGATCAAGGCGCCAAGCAAGCGGTCAGCGGCAGGATTTCGCCCAAGGTTGAAGACAAGCTACCGTTGGCGACGGGCAAGGACAAGCTGGAAGTATCGCGCACGGAGGCGGCGCGTGGTGCCGGGGACAAGCCCTTGCAGGGGCGGATTGCCGCGCTCGAGGAGGACTTGGTGTCCCGCGACAGGGCGCTCAAGGAAGCCAGCAGCCGCATTGCAGAACTGGAAAAGAATCTCGGCGACCTGAAAAAACTCGCCGAGATCAAGAGTCAGGCGGGTGCCGACCTGCAGAAAGCGGCCCAGGCAACGCAGCCGGCCGCAGCACCCAAGGCAGCAGAGCCACCCAAGCCGGTCGAAGCCGCCAAGCCTGCCGAAAGCCCCAAGCCGGCCGACACGGTGCAAGTTGCCGATGCCGCAGCCAAACCTGCTGAAGCTGCGAAACCCGCCGAGGCGCCCAAGCCTCCTCCAGCGAAGAGGAAGGCCGTTCCGCCACCGCCGCCCGAGCCCGAGCCGGACTTCATCGAGGAGAATGCGCCGCTGGTATTTGGCGGCGGCGCGGTGCTGGCTCTGCTGTTTGGATGGCTGGGGATTTCGGCCTACCGCAAGAAGCGCGGAGCTGCGATTTCCAATGCACCGATTGCCGAAACCGATCTTTCGGCGCACTCGGTGTTCAGCACGACCAGCGTAGCGCCGCCCCCGAGCGAACAGGAGACCAGCCAGTTCAGCACGACCGGCATGGGCATGGCTGCGAACCAGGAGACCGTCGATCCGGTGGTCGAAGCCGATACCTTCCTCGCCTTCGGGCGCGACGCCCAGGCCGAGGAAATCCTTCTTGAAGCCCTGAAGACGGATCCGCAGCGCCAGGCGATTCACTTGAAGCTGCTCGACATCTATGCGGCGCGTAAGAACGCCGGCCAGTTCGAACTGGTCGCACGGGACATGCATGCCCTGACCGGCGGCTCCGGCGAGGTCTGGGATAAGGTGGCCGCCATGGGCGCCGCCCTCGATCCCGGATGTTCGCTTTATGCCACCGGTCCCTCCAGCGATCAGGCGGCAGCGCCGATCCCTGCCGCCGGGCCGGACATGAACGCCACGATGATCATCCAGCCCGGGGTGATTGCCGGCGAGGCGCAGCCGGCACAGCCCGCCGCAACGCCTCCTGTCCCGGCCGCACCTGTAGCCCTGGATTTCGATCTCGATATCGGAACCAGCGATACGACGAGTGCCCCTACCCCAGCCGCCGAAATAAAGACCGAATCCGCCGGATTGGATTTTGATCTGGATCTGGGTACGCCCACGGCCGCGTCTGCTCCCGAACCCGCCGCCAAGGCGGAGGTCAAGAGCGAAGAAGTCATACTCGATATCAATTTTGACATGCCGACCAAGGAGATCCCTGCGCCTGCGTCGGGGCTTGATTTCCCCTTGGCCGCGGAGCCGCCAGCGCCGGTCGCAGCCCCCGCAACGCCTGTCGCCGCGGCGGCCGATTCCGGCAGCATCGATTTCGACTTCGACTTGGGAACTCCGGCAACTGCTGCGCCAGCTCCTTTGCCCGAGATGTCGATCGATGTTCCGGCGCCGGCGCCGACGCCCGCCGAGTTCAACCTTGCGGACATCAGCCTGGAGCTGGATACGCCGGCCGACACGGCGCCCGAGCCTGCCGTAGCCGATATACCCGACAATCCGGAAGTCGCCACCAAGCTGGAACTGGCGGCGGCCTATGAGGAAATGGGCGACAAGGACGGCGCCCGCGAACTGTTCCAGGAAGCCCTGGCAGAAGGCAGTCCGGCGCAGCAGAAGGCGGCGCGCGCCAAACTTGACGCTCTCGCCTGAGCGACCCCGCTCTCCCGGCGCCTGTGCGTCGGGAGATGCTGTTCCAATGAAGCGTCCCGATTCCGCCAGTCTGATCCTGCTGGGCTTGGCCGTGCTTGTCGCCGCCTCCTCGCGCGCTGGTATGCCGCTGTTTCTGGCCGGCCTGGGGCTCGCCCTGGCTGCGCTGACAGTCGCCACTGCGCATTTGCGTCTGTTGCTGCGACGCAGCCGCTGGCTGATGCTCACCATGCTGGTCATGTTCGGCTGGATGACGCCGGGGACACCGTTGCCCGCGATCCCCGGGGCAAGCCAGGAAGGGCTGCTGCTGGCTGCCGAGAGCCTTGCCCGCCTGTTGATCGCACTGTGCACCGTGGCCTTGTTACTCAAAACCCTTGCCCCCAACCAACTGGTCGCCGGCATGCGTTCGCTGCTGGCGCCCCTGGCGCTGCTGGGCATCTCCCGCGACCGGATTGCGGTGCGCCTCGCGCTGACTCTCGAAGAAGTCGAGGCGGCTCGGCAGCCGGACGACAGGCAGGGCGGCATTGCCGCCGCGCTGTTCCTGCCCGTGGCGGTTTTTGGTGCGGCGGACGTCTGTCTCGGCGTCCTGGCCGGGACCCTGCTGCTGGGCGCCTGGCTGACGTGAGAATCGCCCTCGGCCTCGAATACGAGGGTTCCGGTTTCTGCGGCTGGCAGTCGCAGGCGGGCGGGGGTGCGGTGCAAGATGTGGTCGAGGCGGCACTTTCCATAGTTGCCGACAGCCCGACGCGAGTCGTCTGTGCCGGACGTACCGATGCCGGAGTCCATGCCCTGGCGCAGGTGGTGCATTTCGATAGCGCAGCCGTGCGCCCGCTTACGGCGTGGGTGCGCGGCGTCAATGCCCATCTGCCGGCCAGCGTTGCCGTGCGCTGGGCGCAGCCGGTAGGCGACGAGTTCCACGCCAGGTTTTCGGCGCGAGGCCGGCGCTACCGCTACCTGCTGCTCAATCGTGCCGAACGGCCCGGCCTCATGGCCCGGCGTGTCGGCTGGTTCCATCGCCCGCTGGATGCGCAGGCCATGGCTACCGCCGCGAGTTTGCTCCTGGGCGAACACGACTTCTCGGCCTTTCGGGCGGCCGAATGCCAGGCCAAGTCGCCGGTCAAGATCCTGCGTCGGGCCGATGTTGCGCGCCATGGCGATCTGCTGGTATTCGACTTCGAGGCCAGCGCCTTCCTGCATCACATGGTACGCAACCTGGTCGGCGCGCTGGTCTATGTCGGCAAGGGAGCGCATCCGCCGGCGTGGCTGGGCGAACTGCTGGCCGGGCGCGATCGCGCTCGCGCCGCGCCGACTTTCGAAGCCTGCGGCCTCTACTTCGGGGGGGTCGATTATGTTCCGGGCTGGCAATTGAAAGTTGGTGCTGGCGAGACGGCGCTGATCCTGCCCTGACGCTCATGGCTTCGGTAAATCACCCCGCATAATGAAATCCCGCACCTTCGATAGGCGCCAAGCTGACAAATGGGCCCGCCCCTCCCATCCTCCCCTCGCGGGGAGGCTATCAATTGGCTCGCTGCGCTCGAACCTGACACAGCGCGCCTGGCAATGTATTTCACGCTAATCCCATGAAACGCACGCGAATCAAGATCTGCGGCATCACCCGCGAGCAAGACCTTGCCACGGCCGTGGCGGCGGGCGCCGATGCGCTGGGTTTCGTGTTCTACGCGCCCAGTCCGCGTTATGTGACGCCGCAGCGGGCGGCTCAACTCGTGGCGCAGGTGCCGGCCTTCGTCGCCCGGGTCGGGTTGTTCGTGAATGAGTCGGCGCAAGCCGTAGGCGCGGTGCTGGCGCAGGTGCCGCTGGATCTGCTGCAGTTTCACGGCGATGAAGACGCGGCCTTCTGTTCCAGTTTCGGCCGGCCATGGATCAAGGCCGCGAGGGTAAAGCCGGGATTCGATTTGCTAGAATACGCCTCGGCATTTGCCGGGGCCCCTGGAATATCGGGCTTGTTGCTGGATGCCCATGTCGAAGGCTATGGCGGCGGCGGCAAAAGCTTCGACTGGTCCCTGATTCCGCAGTCGTTGCCGCTGCCGGTCATTCTGTCCGGGGGCCTGCATCCAGGCAACATCGCCGAGGCGGTGCGCGCCGTGCGGCCATGGGCGGTGGATGTCAGCAGCGGCGTCGAGAGCGCCCGCGGCATCAAGGATGCGCAAAAGATCACCGAATTCATTGCCGGAGTGCGAGATGCAGATGCAGGACCTTCCCTATAACTTGCCCGATGCGGGCGGCCACTTCGGTCCCTACGGCGGCATCTTCGTTGCAGAGACGCTGATGCCGGCGCTGACCGAACTGCGCGCGGCCTATGCCGCCGCCCAGGCCGATCCGGAATTCCGCGCCGAATACGAATACGACCTCAAGCACTATGTCGGACGGCCCAGCCCGATCTACCACGCCAAACGCTGGTCGGGATTGCTCGGCGGGGCGCAGATCTACCTGAAGCGCGAAGACCTGAATCACACCGGTGCGCACAAGATCAACAACTGCATCGGCCAGGCCCTGCTGGCACGCCGCATGGGCAAGCCGCGCGTGATCGCCGAAACCGGCGCCGGCCAGCACGGCGTCGCTACCGCCACGGTGGCCGCCCGCTACGGCATGGAGTGCGTGGTGTATATGGGCTCGGCGGACGTCAAGCGCCAGGCCGCCAACGTCTATCGCATGAAACTGCTGGGCGCCACGGTGGTGCCCGTCGAATCCGGCTCGAAGACGCTGAAGGATGCCTTGAACGAGGCGATGCGCGACTGGGTGACCAACATCGGCAACACCTTCTACATCATCGGCACGGTCGCCGGCCCGCACCCCTATCCGATGATGGTGCGCGACTTCCAGGCGGTGATCGGCGAGGAATGCAAGACGCAGATGCCCGAACTCGCCGGCCGCCAGCCGGACGTCGTGATCGCCTGCGTCGGCGGCGGTTCCAATGCCATGGGCATCTTCTATCCCTACATTGCGGAGGCCGGCGTCAGGCTGATCGGCGTTGAAGCCGCCGGCCATGGACTCGATTCGGGCCAGCATGCCGCCTCGCTTACGGCTGGGCGTTCCGGCGTGCTGCATGGCAACCGTACCTATCTGCTGCAGGACGCAAACGGGCAGGTGATAGAAACCCACTCGATATCGGCCGGTCTCGATTACCCCGGCGTCGGCCCCGAGCACGCCTGGCTCAAGGACTCCGGCCGCGCCGAGTACGTCACCATCACCGATGCCGAGGCCTTGCAGGCCTTCCATGATCTTTGTCATTTCGAAGGCATCATCCCGGCGCTCGAATCCAGCCATGCCCTGGCCTATGCTGCCAAGCTGGCACCGACCCTGGCGGCGGACAAGGTGCTGCTGGTCAATCTTTCCGGCCGTGGCGACAAGGACATGCATACCGTCGCCGAGAAATCCGGCATCCAGTTCTGATTCGGTCCCATTCATGTCACGCATTCCTGCCACATTCGCCGCGCTCGCCGCACAAGGCCGCAAGGCTCTGATTCCCTTCATCACCGCCGGTGATCCCGATCCCGATGCCACGCTGCCGCTGATGCGCGCGCTGGTTGCCGGCGGTGCCGACATCATCGAGCTCGGTGTGCCGTTTTCCGATCCGATGGCGGATGGTCCGACCATTCAGCGCGCGTCCGAACGGGCCTTGGCGCATGGCATGAGCCTGCGCCGGGTGCTGGCGCTGGTAGGCGAATTCCGTCAGGAGAATGCGGCGACTCCGGTGGTGCTGATGGGTTATGCCAATCCTGTGGAAGCCTATGGGATCGAGGCTTTTGCCCGCGACGCGCAGGCAGCCGGCGTCGATGGCGTATTGGTGGTCGACTATCCGCCGGAGGAATGTGCCGGCTTCGCCGCCGTGATGAAGCAGGCACACATCGATCCGATTTTCCTGCTGGCGCCGACCTCCACCGAGCAGCGTTACGGGGAAGTGGCGCAGATCGGCAGCGGCTATATTTATTACGTTTCGCTGAAGGGTGTGACCGGCTCCGGTAGTCTCGATCTGGACGAAGTCGCGCGGCGCATTCCACTGATCCGCGAAAAGGTCGGCATGCCGGTCGGCGTCGGCTTCGGTATCCGCGACGGCGCGACTGCCGCGCGCATCGGCGCGGTGGCGGACGCCGTGGTGATCGGCAGCCGCCTCATCGAAGAAATCGAGAATGGCGAGGCCCGGGCCGCGCCGCAGCGAGTCGAGGCATTTCTGCGCGGAATTCGCGCCGCACTGGACGGAGAAAAATCATGACGACCTACCCCCCATCCCCCTTCCCGAGGAAGGGGGTGACAATGGTTCGCTGCGCTCCATGTTTATTGGCTGTCCCTCGTTGGGGCGGCCCTGCGGAGGGACTATGAGCTGGTTACAGAAACTGCTGCCGCCCAAGATCAAGCGTTCGGAAGGTACGCGCAAGTCGATCCCCGAGGGACTCTGGGCCAAATGCCCGGCCTGCGAGGCGGTGCTCTACAGCACCGACCTGGAGAACAACCAGAACGTCTGTCCCAAGTGCGCCCACCACCTGCGGCTGCGCGCCCGGGTACGGCTGGATGCCTTGCTGGATGCCGAAGGACGCTTCGAGATCGGCACCGAAGTCATCCCCATGGATCCGCTCAAGTTCAAGGACAGCAAGCGCTATGTGGATCGCCTGGTCGCCGCCAATGAAGATACCGGCGAGGCCGATGCCATGGTCGTCATGCAGGGCGCGATCAAGACCGTGCCGGTGGTGATCGCCTGCTTCGAGTTCGAGTTTCTTGGCGGCTCGATGGGCGCCGTGGTCGGTGAGCGTTTCGTGCGCGGCGTCAAGGCGGCGATCGAACTGCAATCGCCCTTCATCTGCATCACCGCCTCGGGCGGCGCGCGCATGCAGGAGGGCCTGTTTTCCCTGATGCAGATGGCCAAGACCACGGCCGCGGTGACCCAGCTCGCGCATCACCAGCTGCCCTTCATCACGCTGCTGACCGATCCGACCATGGGTGGCGTTTCCGCCTCATTCGCCTTCGTCGGCGACGTGGTGATTGCCGAGCCCGGTGCCCTGATCGGTTTTGCCGGGCCGCGGGTGATCGAGCAGACCGTGCGCGAGACGCTGCCGGCGGGCTTCCAGCGCGCCGAGTTTCTGCTCGAAAAAGGCGCGATCGACATGATCGTCGACCGGCGCGAACTGCGTGACAAGCTGGCATCGCTGATCACCCTGCTGCAACGCGTCCCCGCCGCTTGATGCCGCAATTGCAGCCCGATGCCGGGCTGGATGTTTGGCTGGCGCATCTCGAAGCGCTGCATCCGCGCGGCAGTGCCGGTATTGAACTCGGCCTGGAGCGGGTCGCCGCGGTCAAGGCGCGACTGGGCCAGCGCGAGACCTGTCCGGTGATTCTGGTGGGCGGCACCAATGGCAAGGGATCGACTTGCGCCATGCTGGAGCGCATCCTGCTCGCCGCCGGCTACCGCGTCGGCCTGTATAGCTCTCCCCATCTGCTGCGTTACAACGAGCGCGTCAGGGTCAATGGCGTCGCGGTCGACGATGCCGGCCTGTGCGCCGCATTCGCTCGCGTCGAGCAGGCACGCGGCGATGCTGCGCTGACTTATTTCGAGTTCGGCACCCTGGCGGCGTGGGAAGTCTTCGCCGCCGCCGGACTCGATGCGATCGTCCTTGAGGTCGGCCTCGGCGGGCGGCTGGACGCCACCAATATCTACCAACCCGCCTGCGCCATCGTCAGCGGCGTCGATCTCGACCATATGGATTTCCTCGGCGCCGATCGCGAGGCCATCGGACGCGAAAAAGCGGGTATTTTCCGTAGCGGAATTCCGGCCATCTGCGGCGATCCGCAGCCGCCCTTGTCCCTGACCGATCATGCGGCAGCGATCGGCGCCCGACTGCAGGTACTGGGGCGGGATTTCGGCTACCTGAAACAGGAACAGCAGTGGTTGTATTGGGGCCGTGCGGCCGACGATTCAGCGGCGGCCATGCGCCGCGGCGGCTTGGCCTTCCCCGCCTTGCGCGGCGAACGGCAGCTGGCCAACGCGGCCTGCGCGCTGGCCGCGCTCGACGCCTTGCACCGGCAACTGCCGGTGGCCATGAAGGATATCCGTCAGGGCCTGGGCACGGTTGAACTGACAGGGCGTTTCCAGGTCCTGCCCGGGCGTCCGGCGGTGGTGCTGGATGTCGCCCACAACCCGCAGGCGGCCCGTGTCCTGGCTGCCAACCTCGGTGACATGAGCTTTCACCGCAATACCTGGGCGGTGTTCGGCATGCTCGCCGACAAGGATATCGACGGCGTGATCGATGCCTTGCGCGATCGCGTCACGCACTGGCTGCCGTGCAGCCTCGAAGGCCGGCGTGCCGCCAGCGCCAACTCTCTGGCCGGACGTTTGCAGAGCCGCGGCATGAAGGTCGCGGGAGTGTTCGCCGCGCCCGCTGCAGCGCTCGCTTTCGCCCAAGAGAACGCAGGCGAAGATGATAGAATCCTCGCCTTCGGATCCTTCCTCACTGTTGCTGCGGCCCTGCAAATGCTTGGCCGCCAGGGGTAACCACGCGTAACCACGATGGCGGAACAAGACACGTCGCCTGACGCAGATTTGCGGTTGAAGAAGCGCGCTCGCCGCCGGCTGGTTGGCGCCGCCGCGCTGGCGCTGTTTGCCGTGCTGGTTTTGCCGATGGTGATGGATCGCGAGCCGCGGCCGCTGAATCAGGACATCCAGGTGCGCATTCCCAGCCAGGACGCGACCGGACTTGCGGCCAAGGTCATTCCCGGCAAGCCCGTGGCGACGCCGATGCCGGCGCCGGAAGCCGTGGCCGAACCCAAGCCCGAAGTCAAACCCGAACCCGCCGCTGCGCCGGCCCCGGCGGCAAAGCCGGCCGAGAAGTCCGCGCCGCCGGAGAAGAAAGCCGCGACAGAAAAGAAACCGCTGGCGAAAATCGCCACCGATGCAAAGCCGGCGCCAGTAGCTTCCGGCCAGTGGGTGGTGCTGCTCGGGGCCTACAAGGAGACGGGCAACGTCAAGTTGCTGCTGGCCAAATTGAAGGGCATCGGCGTGCCGGCCTACACCGAGAATTTCGATTCGCCGCAGGGCTCGCGCACCCGCGTTCGGGCCGGTCCCTTCCCCAGTCAGGAGGCCGCCGAAAAGGCTCGTTCGAGAATCAAAATCATCGGCGTAGACGGCCCGGTCGCCCCAAAGTAGCGCGATGACGGTGTTCGATTACGCCGTGCTGACGATCATTGCGGCGTCGGTGCTGTTGGGTTTGTGGCGTGGTGTGGTCAGCGAGATTCTGGCCTTGGCGGCATGGATTGTGGCTTTTCTGACGGCGCGTGCCGTGGCGGCGGACGTGGCAAACTGGCTGACCGCGCATATCGCCGAACCGGGTCTGCGCTTGCCGGTGGCGTATGTGCTGGTTTTTGTCGGGGTATTGCTGGGCTTCGCAATCGCGCGCATGCTTATTTCCTTGATGCTGAAGGCGGTTGGCCTGGGTTTGCTGGATCGCCTGCTGGGTGCGGGTTTTGGTGTCTTGCGCGGGACGCTGCTGGTGTTTGCGGTGGTGTTGGTGGCGGGTATGACCCCGTTACCCAGGGAAGCGTGGTGGCGCGATGCGATGCTGGCGCCGCCGCTGGAGACTGTGGTGATTGCGGCAAAACCCTGGTTGCCGCCGGAAGCGGCAAAACGGATTCGGTTTCGATAGAGAAAGATGACCATCCCCCCTTCCCCCGTTCCGGGGAAGGGGGCGATAATTGTTCGCGGGCGTTGCCCGCTCCATGTTTTGGCTGCTGCTCCTTGAGGCGGCCGTGCGGAGAAGGACCATGTGCGGAATTCTGGGTGTGGTGGCCACCACGCCGGTGAACCAGTTGCTCTACGACGGCTTGCAGGTGCTCCAGCACCGCGGCCAGGACGCCGCGGGCATCGCCACGGCGGAGGGCGGGCGTTTCCACATGCACAAGGGCTCCGGCCTGGTACGCGATGTCTTCCGTACCCGCAACATGCGCAGCCTGCTGGGCAACTGGGGCATCGGCCATTGCCGTTATCCGACCGCCGGCTCGGCCGACAACGCCGCCGAGGCGCAGCCCTTCTACGTCAACTCACCCTTCGGGCTGATGCTGGCGCACAACGGCAACCTGACCAACGCCGACCAGTTGAAGCAGGACATGTTCCTCCAGGATTTGCGCCACATGAACACCAACTCCGATTCGGAGGTGCTGCTCAATGTGCTGGCGCACGAGCTGCAGGCCGCATCGACCAAGTATCAGGTCGATGCCGAGACGATTTTCAAGGCGGTGGCCGGCGTGCATCGCCGCGTCAAGGGCGCCTATGCCGTGGTGGCGATGATCGCCGGTTACGGCCTGCTGGCCTTCCGCGATCCCTACGGCATCCGTCCGCTGGTGATCGGAAAAAACGAGACGCCGCAAGGCACCGAATACCTGGTCGCCTCGGAGAGCGTGGCGATCGACACGCTGGGCTTCAAGATGCTGCGCGACGTCGAGCCCGGTGAGGCGGTGCTGGTCGACATGCGCGGCAATTTTGTCAGCCGGCAGTGCGCCGAGCCCACTCTCCATGCCCCGTGCATGTTCGAGATTGTCTACCTGGCGCGCCCCGATTCGGTTATGGACGGCATTTCGGTGTATGAAACGCGGGCCAAGATGGGCGACTACCTGGCCGACAAGATCCGCCTGACCATGCCGCATCTGGAGATCGATGCGGTAATACCGATTCCCGATTCCAGCCGCCATTCGGCGATGGAATTGGCGCGGCGCCTGGCGCTTCCCTACCGCGAGGGTTTCGTCAAGAACCGCTACATCGGGCGCACCTTCATCATGCCCGGCCAGGCGACGCGGCGCAAATCCGTGCGGCAGAAGCTCAACGCCATCAGCCAGGAATTCAAGGGGCGCAACGTGCTGCTGGTCGACGATTCCATCGTGCGCGGCACCACCAGTCGCGAGATCATCATGATGGCGCGCGAAGCCGGCGCGAAGAAAGTCTATTTCGCCTCCGCTTCGCCGCCGGTGCGCTATGCCAATGTCTATGGCATCGACATGCCGACGCGCTCCGAGCTGATCGCGGCCTTCCGCAACGACGAGGAAATCTGCCGCGAGATCGGCGCCGATGCGCTGATCTACCAGGACCTGGATGCCCTCAAGGCGGCGGTGCGCTCGGTCAATCCAACCGTGACCCAGTTCGAGACCTCGTGTTTCGACGGCCAGTACATTACCGGTGACGTCAGCGCGGTCTATCTGCAGAGCATGGAAGACAAGCGCAACCTGCCGCCGTTGCCGAGGACGGACGATTCGGATGGTTTTGACGGACAGGACGGCGAACAGCTCGACCTGAATCTGGTGCAGTCGGGATGAGCTTGGTGGACGAAAACCCGGGCTGGTCTTTCGAGACCCTCGCCGTGCGCGCTGGCCAGGAGCGCAGCCAGTTTGGCGAACACTCGGAGGCGCTCTATCTGACCTCCAGCTTCGTCTTCGATAACGCGGCGCAGGCGGCGGCGCGTTTTTCCGGCGCGGAGCCGGGCAATGTTTACGCCCGCTTCACCAACCCCACCGTCAGCACCATGCAGGAACGCCTGGCGGCGCTCGAAGGCGCGGAAGGCTGCGTCGCCACCGCGACCGGCATGGCGGCGATTCTGTCCACCGTGATGGCGCTGATGCAGGCCGGCCAGCATATCGTCGCCTCGCGCAGCATCTTCGGCGCCACGCAGCAACTGTTCGGCAATATCCTGCCCCGCTTCGGCGTCGACACCAGTTTTGTCGACGGTGGCACGGTCGAAGCGTTTCGTGCCGCGCTGCGGCCGAACACCAAGCTGGTGTTCGTCGAGACGCCGTCGAATCCGCTGACCGAGGTCTTCGACATCGCCGCGCTGGCCGAGGTGGCGCACACCGGCGGGGCGTCGCTGGTGGTCGATAACTGCTTTTGCACGCCGGCGCTGCAGCGGCCGCTCGAACTGGGCGCCGACCTGGTGATCCATTCCGCGACCAAATACCTCGACGGACAGGGCCGGGTCCTCGGCGGCGCGGTCTGCGGCGCCCGGGTCCTGACCGAGGAAGTCTTCAAGTTCCTGCGCACCGCGGGGCCGACCCTGTCGCCCTTCAATGCCTGGGTGATCCTCAAGGGACTGGAAACCCTGTCGATACGCATGAAGGCGCAGTCGGCCAATGCGCTGGAACTCGCGCAGTGGCTCGAAGCCCAGCCGCAAGTGGCGCGTGTGTATTACCCCGGCCTGGCTTCGCACCCGCAGCACGCGCTGGCGCTGCGGCAGCAGGCCAGCGGCGGCGCGATCCTGTCCTTCGACGTCAAGGGCGGTCGCGAACCCGCCTGGCGCGTGGTGGATAACTGCCGCCTGCTGTCGATCACCGCCAATCTGGGCGATACCAAGACCACCATCACGCATCCGGCGTCCACCACCCACGGCCGCATCACGGCCGAGGCGCGAGCGGCCTCGGGCATCGGCGATGGCTTGTTGCGGATTGCGGTCGGGCTGGAAAGTCCAGCTGACCTGCAGGCTGATCTGGCGCGCGGACTCGGTTAGTGCGACAAGTCGATCCGGCGCACGCCCGCCGCATCGATTTCCAGGGCATCGCCGCGACCGGTATCCCAATCCGACAGCACCCAGCGTTCGGCGCTGCCCGACGCCAGCACAAGGGTTTCGTGGCTCGGCCGGTGGGTATGGCCGTGGATCAGCCGGGTGCAGCCGTGGCTGGTCAGCGCTGCCCGTATTGCCGTGGCATTGGCGTCCATGATCGCGGCGGTCTTGCCCTGCATCGCCGCGGCGCTGCGGCGACGCAGGTTTTCCACCTCGGCGCGGCGCTCGGCCAGGGGGCGGGCGAGAAAGTCCGCCTGCCACTGCGGCGAGCGCACCATGCGGCGAAATTCCTGGTAGGGCAGGTCGTCGGTGCATACGGTATCGCCGTGCATCAGCAAGCTCGCCGCGCCGCCAGCGTCAACTCTCTCGGTTTCCCCCAGCAGGGCGATGCCGGCCGCGGCGGCAAAAGTCGCGCCGATCAGGAAATCCCGGTTGCCAGCGATGAAGTGGATGCGCGTGCCTCGGTCCGCGAGTTCGCGCAGCAGGCGGCAGACCTGCGCATTGAAGGGATCGGCCAGATCGTCGTCGCCGATCCAGTACTCGAACAGGTCGCCGAGAATGAACAGCGTTTCGACGCGGGCAGCGGCCGTAGCGGCGAGGAAGGCGGCGAAACGCTGCGTCAGGTCGGGACGTTCCGCGCGCAGATGCAGGTCGGAAACGAAACGGGCGGTTCCGCCGATGGTCAGCATGGAACCGCCCCGTTCAATCAAACGACTTCGGCGCGCTCGATGACAACATCCTGCTGCGGCACGTTTTGGTGGAAACCCTTGTTGCCGGTCTTCACTGCCTTGATCTGGTCGACGACGTCCTGGCCGTCGACAACGCGACCGATGACGCAGTAGCCCCAGCCATCCTGGCATTTGTCGTTGTCGAGGAAATCGTTGTCGCCGACATTGATGAAGAACTGCGCGGTGGCCGAGTGCGGGTCCGAGGTGCGCGCCATGGCGACGGTGTAGCGCTGGTTCCTGAGGCCGTTTTTCGCCTCGTTTTCGATCGGCTCGCGGACCGGCTTCTGCTCCATGCCCGGCTCGAAGCCGCCGCCCTGGATCATGAAGCCATCGATCACGCGATGGAAAATCGTATTGTCGTAATGGCCGGCTTCGACATAGGCGATGAAGTTGGCGGCGCTCTTGGGCGCCTTCTCGGCATCGAGTTCGAGGGTGATGACGCCGTGGTTGGTGGTGAGCTTGATCATGGGAGTAGTCCTTGGTGAATTATTTCTTGGCCGGCAGCAGCTTGACGGATTCGATCAGCACCGGCGTGGTCGGCACGTTCTGGTGCGGGCCGGCATTCGCCGTCGGCACCGTGGCGATCTTCTGCACGATGTCGAAGCCTTGCACGACCTTGCCGAACACCGCATAGCCCCAGCCGTCGCGGCCGGGATAATCGAGGAAGCTGTTGTCCTTGAGGTTGATGAAGAACTGTGCGCTGGCGGAATGCGGATCCGCGGTGCGCGCCATGGCCAGCGTCCCGGTTTCGTTCTTCGGGCCGTTCTTGGCCTCGTTCTGGATCTGGGCGCGGGTTTCCTTCTGCTTCATGTCCGCCGTGAAGCCGCCGCCCTGGATCATGAAGCCCGGGATGACGCGGTGAAACACGGTGCCGTTGAAAAAGCCATCCTTGGCGTACTGCAGGAAGTTCTCCACCGTCTTGGGCGCCTTGTCCTGGTACAGCTCGATGGTCAGGGTGCCTTGCGAGGTCTTCAGTTCGACCTGGGGATTGGCGGCGTGGGCGGCAATGCCGAACAGAAATGCGAAAGCGAACAGAAACAGGCGGTGCATGATATCTCCGGGGAACGGGTGGGGGAATGGCGGGTCGGCCGGGCGACGGGTGCTAGGCGGCGCCTTCGAAGACGATCTTCCAGCGGCCGCTTTCCTTGATCCAGTACTGACGTTTCTTCATCTGGCCGGAAAGGTTGCTGGAGCGGTAGTCCTGTTCGAAGGTTACAACAACGTACTCTTCCTTGCCGGGGTTGCGGAACATGCTGATATTGCCGGTGCCGACCTTGATCCAGGTCTTGGCCGCATTCACCTTGCGCTTCTGCTCGATCCAGTCCTTGTAGCCGTGGCCGTCGGCCTTGAACTTGTGCGAATAGTGCCGCGCATACTGGTTGACATTGCGGCTTTCCCAGTCCGCTCGCCATTCCTCGATCATCTTCAGCAACGAACTGCGTTCGCTCTGCCAGTCGTCGAGCGAAAGCCATTCGATACTGTTGCTGATGATCACCGGGGTGAGGCCGATCTGCAGGCTTTTCGACAGGGAGTCGAGATCCTGGTTGGCCAGCACCACGCAGCCGTCGGAAGCCTTGGGCGGTCTCGAAAAGGTGTTGGAGGGCGTGCCGTGGAGCCAGATGCCGTGGCCGTTGCGTCCCTGGCGCTTGTCCCACTCATTGGGATAGTTGATGGGGAAGGCGCCGCTGCCATAAAAATCGGTGAGTTTTTTTCGCGGCAAGCTGGAGGTGACGTGATAGACGCCGATCGGCGTCTTCTTGTCGCCCTCGCGCGCCTTGTCGGCGCCGAGCTTGCCCTGCGTGATGTAGTAGTCGGCAATGAAGCGCGGCGTGCCCTGGTCGTTCTGGTACAGGTAGAGCCTGGATTTCTGGGTGTCCACCACCACGGCATGCTTTTGTTCCGGATGCATCTGCAGCAGATAGCGCGGCACATAGTCGGCCGGCGGTTTGGTGCGGTAGCCCTTGAGGCGGACAATGGCTTCGTCGCGCAAATCGGCGATCTTGTCGCCGGACGCCGATCCGCCGCCTTCGCCAAAGCTCATCAGGGGGCGCGAGCGTGCCAGCAGCAGATCGCCCATGACCAGATGCGCCAGACGGAAGTTCGGATAGGCCTTGATCAGCATTTCCGTTTGCTGCATGGCGAGGTCGAGCTGGTTGCCTTCTATGGCATCGAATACTTTTGCCAGCAGCGGTTCCGGGCCAGAATCCGAGTACCGCGCTTCGGCGCCCGCCGCGCGGGCGCCTTTTTTAAGGTGCCCCGGGGCTTTGCCGGCAGCTTCCGCCCAACCTGCCGCAATCAGCAATCCGCAGGCTGCAACAGTTGCCAGGGAGCGCAACGGGTGGCGCATCAGCTACCGACCCGCTCCTGCACGATCTGCCACTTGCCATCGCGCTTGCCCAGGAGCAGCACCTTGTTGCTGGAGGTCTTGAGCGTGGCCGACTTGTAGTGCTGGCGGAACTTTGCCGTGGCGGTGTCGCCATCGATGTTCACGCGCAGGTTCTCGACGCTGACCTGAATCGCGCCCGGTTTGTTGATACGCTTCTGCCGCTCCGCCTCCCATGCCGCACGCGATACGCCGCCCGGAGTCTTGAAGTCGCGGGCATAGGCTGCCAGGTAGGCCTTGGTGTCCTTGCGCGACCAGGCCGCAGCCCACAGGTCGACGGCCCGCGCGATTTCGGCGTTGGTATCGGCAGTGGGTTTTTCCGCGGCGGGTTTGGCCGGCGCGGCGGTTGGTGCTGCGCTGACTGGTGCGGCGACCGGCGGCCTCGCGACGGGAGCGGCGGCGACCGGAGCCGGCGGCGGCTTGGGCGCTTCAGCCAGCTTGACGGGTTCCACCGGACGCGCATCGCCGATCGGCCTGGTCGTCTTGCCGGGACGGCCGGCGGTGCCCATCAGGTCGCGGATCAGGGCCAGCTTTTTCTGTGCGCTGGGGTTCGACGAATCGATCTGCAAGGCCTTGTCGTAGGCCTGGCTGGCGAGCCGGGCGTAGATGTCGCCGAGGTTCTCGTGGGCGGTGGCGTAGGACGGATGGGTGCGGATGGCCATCTCCAGCGCCTGCTTGGCCTTGTCGTATTGCTTCTGCTGGGCGTAGATGACCGCGAGATTGTTGTAGGGCTCGGGCAGTTCCGGATAGTCCTCGGTCAGCTTGGTGAACACCACGATGGCATCGTTGGGCTTGTTCATTTCGGCCAGCACGATGCCCTTGAGGAAACGCCCCTGCGCATCCTTGGGCTTGCCCGCGAGGTACTTGTCCACCTGTTCCAGCGCCTGGGCATGCTGCCCCTGCTTGATCTGCTTGCTGATGTCCTGCAGGGCGTCGGCATGGACCGCCGGCGCAACGGCCAGGAGAACGACAGAAGCGGCGGATGCCATGAGGCGTGCGGCATTGAGGCGGAATTGGGTCATGGTATATACTTCTCGTTGGCGGTTGCCAGAAAATGAATTTAGTTACGGCCGTTGCGCTTGGTGCTGATAGAAGCGGGCGTCAATCTGCGCTGGAACTACGTTTTCGCCGGGATAAACCATGCGGGATTCAGCTTCGGATTCTAACAAGAAGCCCGCCTTCCCCACAACCTGACCGCGTTTGATCAATGAGCTGATAATGCCGGCCTTTCGTGGCCTTTTTCCCGCTTACCTCGACGTCCGGACAGATTTTTCCTCATGCTGAAGATATACAACACCCTGGCCCGCGAAAAGCAGGTCTTCGTCCCGATTCGGCCCGGTCAGGTCAATATGTACGTCTGCGGCATGACGGTATATGACTTTTGCCACCTGGGCCATGCCCGCGTAATGGTGGTGTTCGACCTGGTCGCGCGCTGGCTGCGGGCCAGCGGCTACGCCCTGAACTACGTGCGCAACATCACCGACATCGACGACAAGATCATCCGCCGCGCGCAGGAAAACGGCGAGACGATCCGGCAGCTGACCGACCGCTTTATCGCCGCGATGAACGAGGATGCGACTGCGCTGGGCGTGTTGCGGCCCGATGCCGAACCGCGCGCCACCGACTATGTAACGCAGATGCTGGACATGATCGGCACGCTGGAAACCAACGGCTATGCCTATGTCGCCGAGAGCCATGACGTCTGCTATTCGGTGCGCAAGTTCGACGGCTACGGCAAGCTGTCCGGCAAGTCGCTGGAGGATCTGCGCGCCGGCGAGCGCGTCGATGTCATGGCCGGCAAGCAGGACCCGCTCGACTTCGTGCTGTGGAAGCATGCCAGGGACGACGAGCCGGCCGAAGTCAAGTGGCCATCGCCCTGGGGGCCGGGCCGCCCGGGTTGGCACATCGAGTGTTCGGCGATGGGTTCGGAATTGCTCGGCCGGCACTTCGACATCCACGGCGGCGGGCAGGACCTGCAGTTTCCCCATCACGAAAATGAAATCGCCCAGTCCGAAGGCGCCATGGACGCCAATGAGCAGTGCCAGTTCGTCAATTACTGGATGCATAACGGCTTCGTCCGCGTCGATGATGAAAAGATGTCGAAGTCGCTGGGCAATTTCTTCACCATTCGCGAGGTCCTGAAAAAGTTCGATCCGGAAGTGGTGCGCTTCTTCATCCTGCGCGCCCACTATCGCAGCCCGCTGAATTATTCCGACGTCCATCTCGACGATGCGCGACATGCGCTGACGCGGCTTTACACCGCGCTCAAGGGCGTCACCGGCGAGGTCGCGGTCGACTGGAACGAGTCGCACGCCCAGCGCTTCAAGGCCGCGCTGGACGACGATTTCGGCACGCCGGAAGCCATGGCCGTGCTGTTCGACCTGGCCACCCTGGTGAACCGCGGCGACGCCTCGCTGGCCGGCCAGCTCAAGGCCCTGGGTGGCGTACTCGGCTTGCTGCAGCGCGACCCGCAGGGTTTCCTGCAGGCCGCGCCCGAAGGTGGCCTGAGCAACGAAGAAATCGCGGCAAGAGTTGCCGCTCGCGGCACGGCGAAGAAGGCCAGGAATTTTGCCGAGTCCGACCGCATTCGCGACGAACTCAAGGCCGCCGGCATCATCCTCGAAGATGGACCACAGGGGACCACCTGGCGCAGGGCCTGATTGATCGGGCGAACGCCTGCCCGGTTGTGAACGCGTAGTTCCCTCCCGAGACTTGCCGCGGATACTGCGTTCCCGGCGCCGCCCCGTCGAGCGTCCGGCGCGTCGACGCTTGTGTGTGTTGGCGCACAGACTATGACATTGGAAAGAGCGAATCTGCAAGCTCAACGCAGGAGGCGAATCATGCCCACAATCAATCCAGATGCCGAGATTCTGGATCGCGAGACCGGATGCAGTCCGCATTGGTCGCGGTCGGATTCCGCGCACGAGCCAAAGTCATTCGTCTATCCGTCTCAAACCATGCCTGAACGACGACAGGCCGCGCCGCGTCCGGCCGGGAATCGGCCGCCGGCGGTCGAACCAATTGTCGGCAAGGTGGCGAAGATTCCTTGCGTGACGCCAAGGCAGTGGTTGAGTCAATGGTGCTGCCTGGAACCACAATCATGACATCCGCCCGGGCGTCCGCCGCCAGATTGGCCGTCAAGGCGTCGACCGGTATTGCAGGTTTCGATGAAATTACCGGCGGCGGCCTGCCGCGCGCTCGCACCACGCTGCTGGTGGGCGGACCCGGCTCGGGCAAGACGATTTTCGGGTTGCAGTTTCTGGCGCAGGGTGTTCAAGAGTGCAAGAAGCCGGGCATATCCCGTGCAAGTTCGGCCTCTGACCGGCTGTAGAAATGGCTGCCGTCCTGCATAGCGGGCGATTCCGGGCGAGCGCCACCGCGGTGGTGGTGATCATTCTCGGCCTTGCTTACCTGTCTACGCGTGGCCCCCCTCCAAAGCCGACTTCACCGGTCGAAAAGCTGCGTATCGCGCTACCCGAGCTGCCGCACACTGCGCTGGTACACATTGCGGCAGCAAAGGGATATTTCGCCGAGGAAGGACTCGACGTGTCGATCCGGCCCGTGAACTATGGAGCGTTGGCAATCGACGACGTGCTGCAGGAGAAGGCTGACCTCGCGGTCACGGCCGAAGTGCCATTCGTCATCGCGGTGATGAAAGGCAACGCCCTCGGCATGGTGGCCAGCCTGGCCAGTCTTTCGAACGACAACGCGATCATCGCCCGACGCGACCGTAGCATCGCCGCGGCAGGCGACTTGGCGGGGAGGAAGATCGGAGTCAGCTTCGGCACCAGCGGCTCGTACTTTCTGTGGGCATTCCTCATCAGACACAAACTGCCGCTGCCGCCCGATTCGATCGAGCTGGTGGATCTGCCGCCGGACCAGATCGTGGAGGCGCTCGCCAAGGGCAGTGTCGACGCGGTGGCGACCTGGCAGCCGATTTCGCTTCTGGCGCAGACCGCACTGGGCAAAAACGCCGTTTCCTTCAGCGAATCCGAGGCGTACAGAACCACGATGATCGCCTTCGGCCGCAGTGAATTCCTCAAAGGACATGCTGCTGCAATGGAGAAGCTCATACGGGCGCTGTTGAAGGCGGAACAATTCATGCAGTCCCATCCGGAAGAAGCGCTGAAGCTCGTTGCGCAGTGGCTGAAAACCGACGTCGACGCACTGCGACCGACATGGCAGCAATTCGACTTCAGCGTCACCCTGCTGCAATCGCATCTGATCACCCTGGAGGACGAAGCGCGCTGGGCCATGGCGCGCGGCTACGTTGCCCTGGGTCCTGTTCCCAATCTGCTGCCGCACCTGTACCTGGACGCGTTGCTCGCCGTCCAGCCCGAACGCGTAACGGTGTTGCATTAGCGCAGGCCCGAGCATGAAAATCTCCAACAAGGAATGGCTCGTAACAGGCGCCGGGCTCGCGGTGATCGGCATCATTGCCGCGACGATCTGGTGGGCGTATGCGGAAGTTGAGGACGCGAACCGCCAGCGGGGGGTGGCGAGCGAAATAGGGCGCGGACTCACCGAACTGAGGCTGGTCACTTTCGAGTACCACCTCTACCACAATGAGCGGGCGCGGGTGCAGTGGGCCGCGGTGTCGCAGCGTGTCGACCGGCTGATCGCTAACGCCCGGTTTCGCGAGCAAGTGCAAACGGAAATCCTCGCCAGTTTGCGCGAACGAAGGGCGGCAGTGCTGCGTCTCTTCGCCGAACTCACGGGGGCACACGATGCAAATCGGGCGGACGCCGCACTGGACGATGCGAGCCAGCGCTTCGAGGCGCAACTGCTTGGCCAACTATTGACCTACCAGCAGGAGAACTTCACCAATGCGGTCCGCCTGAGCGACCTGGCGACGGAGCGCATCATTGACGCACAGCACCGGATGATGTTGGTGATACTCGCCGGACTCGCGCTGATTGCTGCGATCATGGGCGGCGCGTCATGGTTTGTTCGCGGTGAGGTGCTCGCGCCGATCGCCATACTCCAGCAGGCGACACGGCAGCTTGCCGCGGGCAACTGGAATTTTGTCCTTGGCCTGCACCGCGACGACGAGATCGGCGAGTTGTCGAAGAATTTCGACGCCATGACCCGGTCCTTGCATCAGTCGTTTGCGCAGAGCGAGCGCAGCATCCAGGATCTTGCGACCTTGAACGAGGAGCTGAAAGCCTTCAGCTATTCGGTGTCCCACGATCTGCGCGGGCCGTTGCGCAGCATGGACGGCTTCTCCCTGGTGCTGCTCGAGGACTACGGCGACAAGCTGGACGACGAGGGCAAGGACGCCCTGGCGCGCATCCGCGCCGCGAGCCAGCGCATGGGCTATCTCATCGACGACATCCTCCGGTTGTCCCAGGTGACACGCGCCGAACTCAAGCTGACGCAGGTCGACCTGAGTTCGATGGCGCGCGAGATTGCCGACGCCATGGACCGGGAACACCCCGGCCGCTCCGTGGAATGGAACATCGAGCCTGACTTGATCATCCGCGCCGACCCGGCGCTGGCGCGGATCGCCATGCAAAACCTGCTGCAGAACGCATGGAAATTTACGGCCAGGACGGAGCGGCCGGTGATTCGTGTGGGCGCGATGGAACGCGACGCAATGACATTGTATTTCGTCGCCGACAACGGCGTGGGCTTCGACATGGCGCACGCCGACCGGCTTTTTGGCGCTTTCCAGCGACTGCACCACGTTGACGATTTTCCGGGCACCGGGATCGGACTGGCGATCGTGCAGAGGATCATCCGCCGCCACGGCGGGCAAATCTGGGCCGAGGCGAAGGAAGGCGAAGGAGCGACGTTCTTTTTCAATGTGAAGGAAGCTGAAAATGGATCAGATGACCAAGACCATCCTGCTGGTTGAAGACAATCCCGACGACGCCAAGCTGACCTTGCGCGCATTCAAACGCAACAACATGCTGAACCCGATCGTCGTTGCGCGCGACGGCATCGAAGCGCTCGACTTCCTGTTTGCGCGCGGCGCCTACGCCGAGCGCGCCGGGAAGCCGCCGCCGACGTTGATCATTCTCGACCTGAAGCTGCCCAGGCTCGACGGCCTGGGTGTGCTCAAGGCGATCCGCGGCGACGAGCGGACCCGTCTCATTCCGGTGGTGATCCTGACGTCGTCCAAGGAGGAGCAGGACCTGGTCCAGGGCTACTCCCTGGGCGCCAACAGCTACGTGCGCAAGCCGGTGGATTTCGCCGAGTTCCTCGAGGCCGTGAGGCTGCTCGGCGTCTATTGGTTGATGACGAACCAAGCCCCGCCGGAGCGCCAAATCGCATGAGCAAGCCGGTCAAAGTCCTCGTCATCGAGGACTCGGAAGACGACGCGAAGCTGGCGCTGCGGGCCTTGCGCGGCGGCGGCTTCGAGCCGACGCACAGGCGCGTGCAGACGGCGGCGGATCTGAAAGCCGCGTTGGCCGGGGAGCACTGGGACGCGGTCATCTCGGACTTCTCCATGCCGGGTTTCACCGGCATGGATGCGCTCGAAATCTTCCGTGGCGCCGGTTTCGACATACCCTTCATCCTTATTTCCGGCACCATTGGCGAGGACACCGCGGTGCAGGCGATGAAGGCCGGCGCCAGCGATTACCTGATGAAGCAAAGCCTGACGCGACTCGCGCCGGTGCTCGAACGCGAGCTGAAAGAGACACAAATGCGTGCGGCCCATTGTCAGGCCCAGGAGGCTTTGACGGTCAGCGAAACGCGATTCCGGCAGATGGCGGAGAACATCCGCGACGTGTTTTTCCTCGACGACGCGGTTGCCAATCGCATATTGTACGTCAGTCCGGCCTACGAAGAAATCTGGGGTCGAAGCTGCGCAAGCCTGTACGCGAATCCTGACTCATGGGGCGATGCGATCCATCCGGATGACCGGGCATCGACCTTCGAGAAGTACAGCAAGGAAATGTCGACGGGAAATCTTAATTTGCAGTTCCGGATCGTACGCCCCGACGGCTCGATTCGCTGGATCGAGTCGCGAGGCTTTCCAATCCACGACTCCGCTGGCAAGCTTGTTCGTATCGCAGGCGTTGCCGCGGACATTACCGAACGGAAGCAGACCGAGATCAAGATCAAGCGCCTGAACCGTGTTTACGCGGTGCAAAGCGGCATCAATGCGCTGATCGTGCGCGTACATGATCGCGACGAGTTGTTCCGCGAAGCGTGCCGGATCGCGGTCGAGGCGGGTGCGTTCAGGACAGCGTGGATTGGTGTGATCGATCCGCAAACTCTGGATGGCAAGGTGGTCGCCTGGCACGGCGTAGATCAAGGCTTTATCAACTCGATCAAGTTGGCCGCGC
The DNA here is from genome assembly GCA_034376265.1 of Sulfuritalea sp. Taxonomy (GTDB): domain Bacteria; phylum Pseudomonadota; class Gammaproteobacteria; order Burkholderiales; family Rhodocyclaceae; genus Sulfuritalea. The sequence goes on along the minus strand of JAXMJU010000170.1, from coordinate 46,393 downwards.
GCGGCGCGACGACGGAAGGCGAGCCCCCAGCCTACCGCGCCTTGCGCCAGGGACAAACCGTGATCTGCAACGATATTGCGAGCGAAGCTTCGCTGGCACCGCGCCGCGATGTCCTGTTGCAACGGGGCTACCAGTCCCTGGGAGCATTTCCATTGATGCTGGCGGGGCGGCCGGAGGCGGTTCTCGCCCTGTTCGCCGGTGAGCCGGACTACTTCGACGCCGAAGAGGTGCAATTGCTGGCGGACCTGGCGGCCAACCTGTCCTTTGCCCTTGACAACCTCGAACAGGAGAAGACGCTCAAAATCATCGACGCGCAGCGAGTGCAGGGCGAGGAGAGCTTGCGGCGCTTCAGCTCGGCGATGGACGCCACCGCCGATGCGATCTATCTGGTTGATCGAACCAGCATGCGCTTCATACATGTCAATGACGCCGCCTGTCGCATGCAGGGTCAAACGCGCGAGGAACTGCTGGCGCTCGGTCCGGTGGCCTTGCTTGCTACGTCGCGTGCCGAGCTCGAACGCACCTACGACGCGATCATTGCCAGTGGTGCCGATGCAGAACCATTGGAGCTGCTGCGCCCGCGCAAGGATGGGTCACAGGCCTGGGTCGAGTTGCGCCGTCACGCGCAGCGTTCGGGCGAGCGCTGGACGATCATTACCCTGGCCCGCGACATCTCCGAGCGCAAGCGCGTCACGGAGGAACTGCGCGAAAGCGAGGCACGCTTCCGCAGTTTGACCGCGCTTTCCACCGACTGGTACTGGGAGCAGGACGAGGTGCTGCGTTTCGTCGCGTTTTCCGGTGGTGACCACGTAAAAGGCTGGGGCGCAGACCAGATGACCTGGGTCGGGATGCAGCGTTGGGAGATTCCAGGGATCACTCCGCTCAAGGAAAGCTGGAAAGAGCACAAGGCATTGCTCCATGCGCACAAACCGTTCCGAAATTTCGAATACCAGCGTCAGGATGCGGACGGTTCCTTGCGGTATGTAGCGGCGAGCGGCGAGCCGATTTTCGATGCCGGCGGAGACTTTGCTGGTTATCGCGGTGTCGCCACGGACATCACGGCGCGCAAGGCCGCGGAAATCCGCATCAGGCGCCTGAATCGCGTTTACGCCGTGCTGAGCGGCATCAATACCTTGATCGTCCGTGTGCGCGATCGCGACGAGCTGTTCCGCGAGGCGTGCCGAGTTGCGGTCGAAGCCGGCGGATTCCGTTTGGCATGGATCGGCCTGATTGCCAGGGACACCATGGAGCTCATCCCGGTCGCCTCCGCGGGCAGCACTCAGAATGCCGATGCTCTCGTCAATCAGCGCTTCTCATTGCTTGAGGATGCGCCGCTTGGAAATACCTTGAGTGCCTGCGCGATTCGGGAGAAGAAGGCCGTATTTACCAACGATGTGCCGAATGATTCCAGGGTCGTGTTCAAGGCGGAACATGCGCAGCGTGGATCCCGCTCGATGGCCATCCTGCCCTTGCTGGTTGCCGGCGAGACCGTCGGCGTACTCGCGCTGTATGCCGAGGAAAGCAGTTTCTTCGACGAAGAAGAGATGAAGCTGCTGACCGAACTCGCGGGCGACATCGCGTTCGCCATCGATCACATCGGGAAGGAGGCAAGGCTCAACTATCTTGCCTACTACGATTCGCTGACGGGGCTGGCCAACCGCAGCCTGTTTCTTGACCGGGCGGCGCAGCACCTGCGCAACGCATTGGCCGGCGGGCATCGGCTGGCCATGTTCCTGATCGATCTGGAACGCTTCAAGAACATCAACGACAGCCTCGGTCGGGCGGCCGGCGATGAACTATTGCGGCAGGTAGCGGAGTGGCTGACGAGCCATGTGGAAGATTCCAGCCTGCTGGGGCGCGTGGATGCAGACCATTTTGTGGTGGTGCTGCCGGAAGTGAAGCCGGATTGCGACGTTGCGCATGATCTCGAAATAACCATGGAGGCGCTGGTCGAACATCCGTTCCACCTCAACGACTCGGTATTCCGTATCGCCGCCCGGGTCGGCGTCGCTCTGTTCCCGGACGATGGTGCCGATGCCGAGACCCTGTTCAGGAACGCCGAGGCCGCGCTCAAACTGGCCAAAGCCAGCGGCGAGCGCTATCTGTTCTACACCCAGACCATGACGGCCATGGGCGCCGGCAATCTCACCTTGGAGAACCAACTGCGCCAGGCGCTGGACAATCAGGAGTTCGTGCTGCATTACCAGCCCAAGGTGAACCTCACCAGCGGAAAAGTGACCAGCGCCGAGGCACTGATCCGCTGGAACGATCCGCGTACCGGCCTGGTGCCGCCGGGGCGCTTCATCCCGATCCTGGAGGAAACCGGACTGATCTACGAGGTCGGGCGCTGGGCGCTGCACCAGGCCATTGCCGATTATCTGCGCTGGCGCGCCGCGGGTTTGCCGGCGGTGCGCATCGCGGTCAATGTGTCGCCGCTGCAACTGCGCAATCGCGGCTTCATCAATGAGGTCGAGCACGCCATCGCCATCGACCCGCAGGCGGCGGCCGGGCTGGAACTGGAGATCACGGAAAGCGTGATCATGGAAAACATCAAGCACAACATCGCCAGCCTGCAGGCGATTCGCGGCCTCGGTGTGCGCATTGCCATCGACGACTTCGGCACCGGCTTCTCTTCGCTCAGCTACCTCGCCAGGTTGCCGATCGATACGCTGAAAATCGATCGTTCCTTCGTCATCGACATGACCGCCGGGCCGGAGGGCCTGGCGCTGGTGGCCACCATCATCAAGCTCGCCCAGGCGCTGAAGCTCAAGGTGGTGGCGGAAGGCGTCGAAACTGAAGAGCAACAACATTTGCTGCGCTTGCTAAACTGCGACGAGATGCAGGGCTTCCTGTTCAGCAAGCCGCTGCCAGGCGAGATCTTCGAGGCTAGATTCCTGGCTACGCCAACACCATCGGCGGGATAGGATTGCTTATGGAGCCGCAAACAGGGAATCGCATTTCAAACGCAATCGCCAAAGTGTGCGGCGCTTTGGCCGCAATTCTTGGCTTGATTGCTCTGGCCGGATGGACTCTGGAACTCCCTGTCCTCACGAGCCTCGGACAAGGATGGATTCCGATGGCGCCGAGCACCGCGCTGTTGTTCGTGTTGTGTGGAACCGCAGCGTTCATCGGCACCAGGGTGCCGCCAAGCGGCGCTGCTCATTGGGCGGGCATTGCCTTCGGGGCGGCCGTGGCTCTCATCGGTTTGCTGCTTTTTTTCCTGTCTTATCTGGGCATACGTCTTGAGGCCGAACACCTCGGCTTCGCCATCGCCGGTACCGTAGGCGAAGCGCCGATCGGGTATATGTCGCCGGTAACGGCGCTATGCTTCCTGCTTGCCGGGTCGTCATTCGTGACCATGCTCACAGCATCACCTGATCGACCAGGCCCAGCGATAGCAGGCTTTTGGCTGGCCGCACTCATGGTGTTTGCCAGCATTGTTTTCCTGCTCGCCTATCTATTTGGCACGCCGCTGTTCTATGGCGCGAAGTTCATACCGCCAGCGTTGCCGACCAGTCTCGCTTTGGCGGCGCTCGGCGCAGCGTTGCTCGCACTTAGCGGGCCGCAGGCGTGGGCGTCCGAGCTGCAAATTGACGCGCAGACCCGGCGCGCATCGCGTTCCTTTGTGCTCGTATTTGCGCTCATGACGATCGGCCTGGTCACTGCCGACGGCGTTTATTTCCGCAGCAATGTAGAACAGCATCGCGCCGCGTTTGAACTCCAGTTATCCACCATGGCCGATCTCAAGGTGAACGAACTGGCGAGTTGGCGCAAGGAACGGCTTGGGGATGCAGCGCTGCTTTACGGGAACCCCGTTTTCGCCGACCTGGTGCGACGCGCGCTCGCAAGCGCGCCGGACGCACAGGCCCAGGACCAGATTCACACCTGGTTGCGACAAATCCGGGAAGCCTATGGGTACGACGATATCTTCCTGATTGACGCGCACGGTGTTGCGCTGTTCTCGCTTCGGGATCAACCGCTTACCGCCCGCGATCTCGAAATTGCCCGCCAATCCATGCGCTTGGGCCAGGTCAGCTTCGAAGATCTTCACCAGGATGAACCGGGAGGCGCGCCCCACCTGTCGCTGCTGGTGCCGATACTCGACAACGCGGCCGGTGGTCGGCCCTTGGGCCTCGTGATGCTTGATATCGACCCCGCAAGATCTCTTTATTCCTTGATCGGGCGCTGGGGCACACTGAGCCCCTCCGCCGAGACCATACTGGTGCGCCGCGACGGTAACGACGTGCTGTATCTCAACGAGCTCAGATTCCGCAAGAACAGCACTCTCTCACTGCGCTTTCCATTGACCAGAACCGAATTGCCTGCGGTGAAAGCTGTGCTCGGGCAGGAAGGGATTGTGGAAGGCAGGAACTACCGTGGTGTGCTGGTTATCGCGGCGCTACGCGCGGTGCCCGGCACGCCGTGGTTCCTGGTCACTGGCATGGATACTGATGAATTTCTGGCGTCAATCCAGGAGTCCCTGTGGCTGATGGTGGGTCTCGTCGCTGTGCTGCTTCTTTTCTCCGGCGCGGCTTTGGCACTCATCTGGCGGCACCAGCGGTTGCATCATTACAGCGAACGAACCCGTGCCGCCGAGGCGCTCGCCGCAGGCGCGGCGCGCTATCGGGCAGTAACCGAAACCGCCGCGGATGCCATCGTAACAGCGGACCGTTCTGGAACCATCGTCGGATGGAATCCGAGCGCCGAGCGCGTCTTCGGCTATGCCGAAACCGAGGCCCTTGGGCAGGCACTGACATTGCTGATACCAGAGCGATTCCAGGACCGGCATCTTGATGGCATGAAGCGGGTGCAATCCGGCGGCGAGCGCCGCGTCATTGGCAAAACCGTTGAACTGGTAGGACGGCGCAAGGACGCCAGTGAATTTCCGCTGGACCTCTCGCTGGCGGTGTGGACCGTGGGAGAGGGCCAGTTTTTCACTGCCAACATCCGAGACATCTCCGAGCGCAAGGCAGGCGAAAACAGGATTGCCTACCTGAACCGCGTCTATGCCATGCTGAGCGGTATCAATACGGTGATCGTGCGGGTGCGTGACCAGGACGAGCTATTCAAGGAGGCATGCCGGATCGCGGTCGAGGCAGGCGGGTTCCGCATGTGCCTGATTGGCATCGTGGACCGGAGTTCGATGAAGATTGTTCCGGTTGCCTCGGCAGGCTTGGATGAGGAGTTCCTGACCGCCATCAAAGACTTCCTTTCATCGGGCGAGGGTACGCCGGAGGGAAACAACATGGTCGCGCGGGCGATCAGGGAGAAAACGGCCATCGTGTCCAACGATTTGCAAAGCAACCCAATGGTTGTGTTCCGCAAGCAATATGCCGAATACGGAATCCGCTCGGCGGCATTTTTGCCGCTGATTGTAGCGGATGAAGCCGTAGGCATGCTCGCGCTATACACCGGCGAGATTGAATTCTTCCAGGAACAGGAGCTGAAGCTGTTGAAGGAACTGGCCGGCGATATCGCATTCGCGATCGACCACCTCGAGAAGCAGGAACGGCTCAACTACCTTGCTTACTACGATGTGCTGACCGGTCTTGCCAACCGCACTCTGTTTCTCGAGCGGGTGGCGCAGTACCTGCACAGCGCCGTCAGCGGTGGGCACAAGCTTGCCGTGGCCTTGATCGATCTGGACCGCTTCAAGAACATCAACGACAGCCTCGGCCGGCCGACTGGCGACGCGCTCTTGCGGCAGGTGGCGCAGTGGCTGACGGGCATCACAGGCGACGCCAGCCTATTGGCGCGAGTGGGTGCGGACCACTTTGCCGGGGTGTTGCCGCAAGTAAGGCAGGGCGGCGACGTGGTGCAGTTGCTCGAGAAAACGATTGGAGCTTTTCAGAATCAGCCATTCCACCTGAATGACTCCGTGTTCCGCATCGCCGCCAAGGTCGGCGTCGCGCTGTTCCCGGACGACGGCGCCGATGCCGACACCTTGTTAAGGCATGCCGAGGCCGCGCTCAAAAAAGCCAAGGCGAGCGGTGAGCGCTACCTGTTCTACACCCAGCAAATGACCGAAGCGGTGGCCGGCAAGCTCACCCTGGAAAACCAGTTGCGCCAGGCGCTGGACAATGGGGAGTTCGTACTGCATTACCAGCCCAAGGTGAACCTCGCCAGCGGCAAGATGACCAGCGCCGAGGCGCTGATCCGCTGGAACGATCCGCGCCCGGCCTGGTACCGCCGGGCCGCTTCATCCCCATCCTGGAAGAAACCGGGCTGATCTATGACGTCGGGCGCTGGGCGCTACGCCAGGCCATCGCCGATTATCTGCGCTGGCGCGCCGCAGGGTTGCCGGCCGTGCGCATCGCGGTCAATGTGTCGCCGCTGCAAATGCGCAATCGCTACTTCATCGCCCAGATCGAGCAGGCGATCGGTATCGACCCGCAGGCGGCGGCCGGACTGGAACTGGAAATCACCGAAAGCCTGATCATGGAGGACGTCAAGCACAACATCGCCAGCCTGCAGGCGATCCGCGACTTGGGTGTAACCATCGCCATCGACGACTTCGGCACAGGCTTTTCCTCACTCAGCTACCTCGCCAAATTGCCGGTGGATGCGCTGAAGATCGACCGCTCCTTCGTCATCGATATGAACACCGGGCCGCAAGGTCTGGCGCTGGTGTCCACCATCATCAACCTGGCGCATTCGCTGAAGCTCAAGGTGGTGGCGGAGGGCGTTGAAACCGAGGAGCAACAACGTCTGCTGCGCTTGCTGAACTGCGACGAAATGCAGGGCTATCTGTTCAGCAAACCGGTGCCGGGCGAGATCTTCGAGGCCAGATTCCTGGCTCTGCCCGGCGCAACTGACCCCTGACGCCCGGCCGCCGTCATGCCAGCGCCGACTTTTGCGCTGACTTGCGCAGATCGTGTTCGTCGCCGGGCGGTCAGTAGCGCATCGGCGTCGCCAGCACCGCCATGGTGACGCGGGCGATGCACACCAGCTTGTCCGCCTCATCGTTTATGCGCACGTCCCAGACATGGCTGCTGCGTCCGAGGTGCACCGGTCGTGCGGTGCCATAGACCCAGCCGCTGGCCACGGCGCGGACGTGATTGGCATTGATTTCCTGTCCGACGCAATGGAATTGGGCGGGATCGACGACAAAGGCGGCGGCCCAGGACGCCAGGGTTTCGGCCAGTACCATCGAGACGCCGCCATGCAGGACGCCGGCCGGTTGCCGTGTGCGCTGATCGACCGGCATGCGCGCCTTGAGGTAGTCTTCGCCGGCCTCGATCAATTCGATGCCGAGGTGGCTATTGGCGCAGCCCTGGCCGCGCCGGTTGGCTTCGTCGAGGGGGAAGGTGGTATGCCAGATCGTCATATGGATCGCGCTCCATTTCGCTGCAAGGTCGTCATCATAGCGAAGCGCTGCGCGATCGCGGCCGCGTTCGATTTCGCCGTGGCGCCAGCGCCGACTTTTGCAGACCTTGCGAAGCAAGAACCTCGCGGTTGGGGGCCGCGCGATTTTTGCGGGGTCGCCGACCGTGAGCTTGTAGTGGTTCAGGAACGCTTCAGTTCGCGGTAGAAATTCTCGTGCGAGCCGAGCAGCAGCAGGAGCCGGGTGGCGGGGTCGTACTCGTAGGCCAGCAGTGTGAGTTGCGCGTTGCACTTGAACTTGTAGACGAAGACGCCAGAGAGATCACCCTTTTTCGCTTCGCCCAGCGTGGGATCGTCGACGATGGCCTGCACGGCGTCGTCGACGTCGGCCTTCTGGCGTGGGTGCAAGCGCTTGTAGGCGCGGCGAAATGCCGCGGCCTGGAGAATCTGGACGGCGGGCACGGTCAGTCGCGCTTGCCTTCGGCGACGAAGGGCGTCGCTAGCGCAGGGCCTTCGGCGCGGGCGATCAGCAGCTCGCGGACGAAGTCGATCGGAAGGTCGGGATTGTCCAGCGCCGCTTTGCCGATCATCGCCCAGAACTCGATCTGTCCGGCGATGGTGCGGCGTTCGGCCTGCGCCTGGGCGCGGGCCTGCTCGTAGAGGGTGTCGTCGATGCGGACGGGCATACTCATAGCTTCACCTCGAATCAATACGCTACAAAAGTAGCAGACACAGCCACTATAGCCGCAAAGTCGCCGTGTCACCAGCACCAGCGCGCTGCGTCCCTTTGGGAACTTTCACGGGGATTCTTGGGTATTTGTACCAAGGGGTTAGAATTTCCCCATGCTGACTTACCAGTCCCATTGCCTTGCATGGGAACTTATCGTCAGCGCCGACTGGCAGACCATGTCCCCGACGGCATTTTGAACGGAGCATCCGATGAACCGCTCGCACGCACTTGAAATTCTCGCTCGGAGCAAAGCGACGCTCGCCGAACGCTATCGGGTAACGCGGCTGGCCCTGTTCGGATCGACCGCCCGCGATGCCGCCCGTAGCGACAGCGATGTTGACGTGCTTGTCAGCTTCGATGGCCCGGCGACATCGGAGCGCTACTTCGGCGTCCAGTTCTATCTCGAGGACCTGTTCGGCTGCGGGGTCGACCTGGTGACCGACAAGGCATTGCGCGCCGAGTTGCGTTCCTACATCGAAAAAGAGGCCGTCGATGTCTGACACCGTGCAGCGCGAGTGGCGCTTTTACATCGACGACATGATCGACTGCGCCGAAAAGGTCATCGCCTATACGTATGGTCTCGATCAGGCAGGCTTCGTTGCCAGCCGACTGAACTACGACGCCACGATCCGCAATCTCGAACTGATCGGTGAAGCGGCAAGCCATATTCCCGATGCCACGCGTAGCGCCCATCCGCAAATTCCCTGGCGGCAAGTCGTCGCCACGCGCAACCGGCTGATCCACGGCTATCTCGGTATCGACAACGATACCCTTTGGAGCATCATCGAGCAGGACACGCCGGTATTGCTCGCGCTGCTTGTCGCCCTCAAGAGTCAAATGGGCAGGCTACAAGAGTAGCAAAGTCGCGAAGCCGTAAGTGCGTTACTCGGCTACGCATCGCCTCGCAACCGGGGAGGGCGCAGAGCATGCGTCGCGAAACCCCAAGCGCCGTACCGCCAGCACCGACTCTTGGTTGGCCCGTTTCAACTGCCGAAGAAATCCCTGACGCGATCGAGCCAGCTTTGCGCACGCGGGCTGTGGCGCTGGGCGTTGCCCTTGCTGATTTCCTCAAACTCATGCAGCAACTCCTTCTGTCGGTCGGTGAGGCTGACCGGGGTTTCCAGCACCACGTGGCAGAGCAGGTCGCCGTGGCTGGCCGAGCGTACGCCCTTGATGCCCTTGGCGCGCAGGCGGAATACCTTGCCGGTCTGCGTTTCGGCCGGCACCTTGAGCTTGGCGACGCCGTCCAGCGTCGGAATCTCGATTTCGCCACCGAGCGCCGCGGTGGCAAAGCTGACCGGCATTTCGCAATGCAGGTCGTCGTGGTCGCGCTGGAATACGGCGTGGGCCTTGAGGTGGATCTGCACGTAGAGATCGCCCGGCGGGCCGCCATTGACGCCCGGTTCGCCTTCGCCGCTGAGCCGTATCCGGTCGCCTTCGTCGATCCCCGAGGGAATCTTGACCGACAGCGTCTTGTGCTGCTTGACGCGGCCGGAGCCATGGCAGGTGCCGCAGGGGTCGGGAATGTAGCGGCCGGTGCCATGGCATTTCGGGCAGGTCTGCTGGATCGAGAAGAAACCCTGCTGCATGCGCACCTGGCCGTGGCCGCCGCAGGTGGGGCAGGTCTTGGGCTCGCTGCCTTTTTTGGCGCCACTGCCGTTGCAGGTTTCGCACTCGGCCATGGTCGGGATGCGGATGCGGGTTTCGGTGCCGCGCGCCGCGTCTTCGAGAGAAACTTCGAGGTTGTAGCGCAGGTCGGCGCCGCGATAGACGTTGGAGCGACCGCCGCGCTGACCGCCGCCACCGAAGATGTCGCCGAAGATGTCGGAGAAGGCGTCGGCGAAACCGCCCGCGCCGCCTCCCATGCCGGCTTGCGGATCGACGCCGGCGTGGCCGTACTGATCGTAGGCCGCGCGCTTCTGTGCATCGGAAAGAATCTCGTAGGCTTCCTTGGCCTCCTTGAACTGTTCCTCCGACTTTGGGTTGTCCGGATTGCGATCCGGATGGTGCTTCATGGCCAGCCTGCGGTAGGCCTTCTTGATGTCCTCGTCGGAGGCGTCGCGGTTGATGCCGAGGATTTCGTAGTAGTCGCGTTTAGCCATTTCGATTCGCTATCTCTCTATGTAGCACAAAGGCCGAGCCAGGCGATGAGTTGCCTCCGCCCGGGCCCGGCCACCTAAAGCGGCACGCTTGCTGCAAATGCGCGTCGCTTCAAGCCTTCTTGTCATTCACCTCGGTGAATTCGGCGTCGACTACATCGCCGTCGTCCTTCTTGGCTTCGCCACCGCTTGCGCCGCCAGCGCCCGCACCGGCGGCGCCGGCCGCCGCCTGCGAGTCGGCATAGACCTTCTCGCCGAGTTTCTGCGAAGCCTTGGCCAGCGCTTCGGTCTTGGCTTCGATGGCGGCCTTGTCGCCGTCCTTCAGCGCATCCTCGGCTTCCTTGATCGCGGCTTCGATGCTGGCCTTTTCCTCGGCGCCGAGCTTGTCGCCGTGCTCGGACATGGCCTTCTTGATCGAATGCACCATGGCGTCGCACTGGTTGCGCGCATCGACCAGTTCGCGCGCCTTGTGGTCGTCTTCGGCATGGGCCGCGGCGTCCTGCACCATGGCCTGGATTTCGGTTTCCGAGAGTCCGGAGTTGGCCTTGATGGTGATCTTGTTTTCCTTGCCGGTGCCCTTGTCCTTGGCCGAGACGTGGAGGATGCCGTTGGCGTCGATGTCGAAAGTGACCTCGATCTGCGGCATGCCGCGCGGCGAAGGCGGAATGTCGGACAGGTTGAACTGGCCCAGGCTCTTGTTGCCGCTGGCCATTTCGCGCTCGCCCTGCATGACGTGGATGGTCACGGCATTCTGGTTGTCGTCGGCGGTCGAGAAGGTCTGGCTGGTCTTGGTCGGGATCGTAGTGTTCTTGGTGATCAGCTTGGTCATGACGCCGCCCAGGGTTTCGATGCCCAGCGAGAGCGGACAGACGTCGAGCAGCAGCACGTCCTTGACTTCGCCTTGCAGCACGCCGCCCTGGATCGAGGCGCCGACCGCCACGGCTTCGTCGGGGTTGACGTCGCGGCGCGGTTCCTTGCCGAAGAATTCCTTGACCTTGTCCTGCACCTTGGGCATGCGCGTCATGCCGCCGACCAGGATCACGTCGGTCAGGTCGGAGACCTTGACGCCGGCATCCTTGATCGCGATGCGGCAGGGCGCGATGGTGCGTTCGATCAGGTCTTCCACCAGCGATTCGTACTTGGCGCGGGTCAGCTTCATCGCCAGGTGCTTTGGCCCGGTGGCGTCGGCCGTGATGTAGGGCAGGTTGAACTCGGTCTGCTGCGCCGAGGACAGCTCGATCTTGGCTTTTTCCGCGGCTTCCTTGAGGCGCTGCAGGGCCAGCACGTCGTTCTTCAGGTCGACGCCCTGTTCCTTCTTGAATTCGGTGACCACATAGTCGATCAGGCGCTGGTCGAAGTCCTCGCCGCCAAGGAAGGTATCGCCGTTGGTGGACAGCACCTCGAACTGGTGCTCGCCGTCGAGTTCGGCGATCTCGATGATGGAGATGTCGAAGGTGCCGCCGCCGAGGTCATACACCGCGATCTTGCGGTCGCCTTCCTGCTTGTCCATGCCGAAGGCCAGCGCGGCCGCGGTCGGCTCGTTGATGATGCGCTTCACATCCAGTCCGGCGATGCGGCCGGCATCCTTGGTGGCCTGGCGCTGGCTGTCGTTGAAGTAGGCGGGCACGGTGATCACGGCCTCGGTGACTTCTTCGCCGAGGTAGTCTTCGGCGGTCTTCTTCATCTTGCGCAGCACTTCGGCGGAGACTTGCGGCGGCGCCATCTTGGCGCCACGGGCTTCGACCCAGGCGTCGCCGTTGTCGGCCTTGACGATCTTGAAGGGCATCAGGTCGATGTCCTTCTGCACTTCCTTTTCCTCGAAGCGGCGGCCGATCAGGCGCTTGACCGCGAACAGGGTGTTCTTGGCATTGGTCACCGCCTGGCGCTTGGCCGCGGCGCCGCAGAGAATCTCGCCGTCTTCTGCGTAGGCGACGATGGACGGGGTGGTGCGCGCGCCTTCCGCGTTTTCGATGACCTTGGGCTTGCCGCCTTCCATGATGGCGACACAGCTGTTGGTGGTGCCGAGGTCGATGCCGATGATCTTGCCCATGATTTTTCCTTTAAGAATGTTGCTCGCCGGGGCTCTCCCGCGACGAATCTCTATGCCTGATATGGGGGTATTGCGGGTGGCTTCAAGCCGCCGGTGCAGCTTTCGCTTTCGAAACCACCACCAGCGCCGGGCGGATCACGCGGCCGTGCAGGGCGTAACCCTTCTGCAGGACGGTAAGCACTGTGTTGGCTTCGGTGGCTGCGTCTGGCGCCTCGATCTGGCTGATGGCCTGATGAAAGTTCGGATCGAACTTCTGGCCGAGCGGATTGATCTCGGCCAGGTTTGATTTCTCGAAGGCCGCGGTCAACTGGCGCAGCGTCAGTTCGACGCCCTCCTTGAGATGTTCGGCGCCGTCGCTGACCAGCGCGGCTTCGAGGCTGTCCTTGACCGCCAGCAGTTCGCCGGAGAACTTCTCGGTGGCGAACTTGGCGGCTTTGGCGATGTCGTCCTGGGCGCGGCGGCGTACGTTCTCGGTTTCGGCCTTGGCGCGCAGCCAGGCGTCGTGGTGCTCGGCGGCCTTGAGTTCGGCGGCCTTGAGCAAGTCCTCGATGCTCGGCATCACCGTGGCTGCGGTTGCCGGGTCAGGAGTTATGCCTCCGGCGGAGCCGGGGGCGGTATCCCTTGCGGATGGCGCTGGCGCCACGGCGTCGGCAGTCTGGCTGGAATCGGGCAAGGCCTGGGTGTCTGGGTTGGGGGTGCTTGAATTTTCCTGCATGGGTCGGGCTCCTGAAGAAACCCGGCGCATATGAGGGTGAATTCTCGGGCTTCAAGCCAGCGAGCCAAAAAAATTTCAGGTGCGGAAACGGCCCACGGTAGCCTGCAGGTTCTCCGCCAATGCTTCCATTGATTTCGCCGCAGCGGCCGTCTGTTCCACCGAGAGGACATTGCTGCGCGACATGGCGGCGATCGACTCGATGTTGTGGGCGACTTCCTCGCTGACCCGGCGCTGCGCCTCGGTGGCTTCGGCAATGGTGTCCAGCCCATGGCCCACCTCGGTCACCGAGGTGCTTGCGGTAGCCAGTACTTCGGCCACCGACTCCAGGGAACTCTGGCTGGAAACGATGTGATTCATGCCGCGGGCGAGAGTATCGCGCACGACGTCGGCCTGCTGCGCCAATCTTTGGGTTATGGAATCTATTTCACTGGCCGAAGTGCCGGATTTTTCTGCGAGCTTGCGTACCTCGTCGGCCACCACTGCAAAGCCTCGTCCCTGTTCTCCGGCCCGGGCGGCTTCGATGGCGGCATTGAGCGCAAGCAGGTTGGTCTGCTCGGCAATATCCTTGACCTGGCGGGTCATGCTGGTGATCGATTCGGTGCTGGTGACGAACTCGGTCACCGATTTCGCGATTTCCTTGACCGTCTCTTCCACCAGTCCGATCTCCCCGATAAGGATGGACAGGCTTTCATTGCCTTCACCCGAGCGGCGCAGGCTTTCACGCGACTGTTCATGCACGCGTTCCATGCCGTGCGCGATCGATTCGATATTGGCCAGCATTTGCTCCATTGCCGATGCGGCCGTTGCCGACGTCGCATCCTGCCGCGCCGAACTGGCCGCGACTTGCCCGGCGCTCTGGGCCAGCGTGTGGGATGCCGCCGAGACCTGGCTGGCGGAATCGCTGACGTGGCGCACCAGCGCGCCGAATTTTTCCATCATCTGATTGAAGGCGCCGGCAGCGGCGCCAATTTCGTCCTGGCTGCGAATTTCCAGGCGGCGGGTAAGGTCGCCTTCGCCGCTGGAGATTTCGCGCAGGCTGCTTGCCATCTTGTCCAGCGGTGCAGTGACGAAGTTGCGGATGAACAGATAAATGAAGACCAGCAATGGCAGGCTCACGGCCAGGGCAGCCAGCAGGGATTTGATGCGCTGAGCCGCGACCATGTCATTGACGTGGTTCAGCGAGATCTTCATGCTGACGGCCCCGAGCACGGATCCTTCCGGCACCTGGTGGCAGGCGATGCAGTCCTTGCCCAGATAGTTCCTCAGTGCCAGCGTCGGGCGCACCACGCGCAGGTATTCACCCTTGGCATCGGACTGGACTTCGCTGAATTCCCGCCCGCTGGCGAGGGTCTGTCGCTCGACGGCATCGAGCGTCGTTTCCTGTACGTTGCCCGGGCCGAACAGCTTGCTGACGTTGTCGCCGCGGATGACCTTCAGGTCGCGGATGATGGACAGTTGCTTGATCTGGTCCAGAAAAACCTCGCGCTGGGCCACCGTGCCGGTGATCATCATGCCGGTCAGGCCTGCCATGGTGGCTTCGTGCATCGATTTCGAAAACTCGCGCGCCTGCTCGATGGCGGTTTGCCGGTTGACCTGGCTTTCCCAAAATATCATCGCCGACCAGGCCACCAGCAGCATCAGCCAGATCGCACCGGTCAAGCGTACCCAGATCTTCAAGTCCGATATGCGAGCCATTTCTTGCTTCCCCATTTTTTTGTTGGCGCTATTCTAGTGATTATGTGTCGGCGACTCGGCCAAATCTGATCGTCCGCGATTCGGCGCTCGCCAAGGCCGTTATGCCCGTGGCGCCGGACGGCCGAACGGATGCGCCGCGAAGAGTCGCGGAATCATCGCAACGCCTCGCCAGCGGATAACGGCACCAGCGCCGCAAAACTTAACGCTGGCTGCGGACCCAGCGCACCAGGCTGGCGGTATCCATGGCGCCGGCTTGGCGCGCGACTTCGCGGCCGTTGCGGAACAGGGCCAGGGTCGGGATCGAGCGGATGCCGAAGCGCGCCGCAAGCAGCTGTTCGTCCTCGGTATTGACCTTGGCCAGGCGGAACTCGGGTTCCAGCTGTTGCGCGGCCTGGGCGAAGGCCGGCGCCATGGTCCGGCAAGGGCCGCACCAGGGCGCCCAGAAATCGACCAGAAGCGGGATGTCGGAGCGTCCGACATGGCTGTCGAAATTCGCCGCACCGAGTTCCACCGGTTTGCCGCTGAACAGCGGCCCCTTGCATTTGCCGCAGGTGGCGCCGTCGGCCAGGCGTTCGCCAGGCAGGCGGTTGGCGGCGTGGCAATGCGGGCAGACGACGATCACTGGCTCGGACATGATGCACTCCAAATATCAGATGTTACTGATATAAGGCTGCCGGCCCCGACTTCAAGTGCCGCGCCGTGGCGCCAGCGTCAACTCTTGGCGCCCAGCGCCTGAGCGCGCCCCGCCGCGGCGGGATCGGCTTGGGCGGCCAGCGGCCAGCCGCCGAGATGGGCCGACACCAGTTGGCCCAGTGCGGCGATCCAGTCGGGCCGCTCATTGACGCAGGGAATGTAGTGGAACTCCTTGCCGCCGGACGACAGAAACGCAGCCTTGCATTCCAGCGCGATTTCCTCGAGCGTTTCGAGGCAATCGGCGACGAAGCCCGGGCAGATAACATCGACCCGCGCCGTGCCAGCGCGGCCGAGCTTTTCCAGCGTCGGCTGGGTATAGGGCTGCAGCCACTCGGCTTTGCCGAAGCGCGACTGGAAGGTGATCAGGAATTCTTCCGGTGCCAGATCGAGGGCCTCGGCCAGCAGGCGCCCGGTTTTCTGGCATTGACAATAATAAGGGTCGCCGAGGTCGAGCGAACGGCGCGGCAGGCCGTGGAAGCTCATCACCAGCCGGTCCGGCCGGCCGCTGGCGGCCCAGTGTTCCCTGACGCTGGCAGCCAGCGCTGCAACATAGCCCGGGTGGTCGTGGAACTGCTTGATGAAGCGGATTTCGAGGGGATTGCGGCTGCGCTTGATCCAGTCGGCGACGTCGTCCATCGCGCTGGCGCTGGAACTGGCCGCGTACTGCGGATAGAGCGGCAGCACCAGCACGCGCTCGACGCCGTCGCGCTTGAACTGGTCGAGGACGTTGCCTATCGAGGGCTGGCCATAACGCATGGCCCAGCTCACGACGATTTCCGGATTGCCGGCCTGTCCCAGCCAGCCCCTGAGCAGCTTGGCCTGGCGTTCGGTGTGCACCTTCAGCGGCGAACCGTCGGGCATCCAGATTTGCGCGTACTTGGCCGCCGATTTCGCCGGGCGCAGGTTGAGGATGATGCCGTTGAGTATCGGCCACCAGACGGCGCGCGGAATTTCGACCACGCGCGGATCCCACAGAAACTGCTTGAGATAGGGGCGCAATGCCGCTGCCGTGGGCGCCTCCGGGGTGCCGAGATTCACCAGCAGCACGGCAGTACGCCGCGCGGCGCCGTGGTTCGGCGCGGGTTCCGGAGCGTAACGGGGCATCAGGGTATCGAGAGGGCCGAGGACAGCAGCTTGGCGGTGATGTCGACGATCGGAATCACGCGTTCGTAGGCCATCCGCGTCGGGCCGATGACACCGATGGTGCCGACGATCTCGCCATCGACCTCGTAGGGTGCGGCGACCACACTGCATTCGTCGAGCGGCGCGATGCCGGATTCGCCGCCGATGAACACCTGCACGCCTTCGGCACGGCTGGAGAGCTCCAGCAGCTGGGCCAGCCCGGTTCTCTGCTCGAACAGGTCGAACAGGCGGCGCAGCCGCGCCATGTTTGAGGACAGGTCCTCGATGTCGAGCAGGTTCTTTTCGCCGCTGATCACGTATTGCGTCGAGGTGTCGGAAATCGCCCGATTGCCGGCATCGAGCGCGGCGGTCATCAGCTCCGACATGTCGGCGCGCAACTGGCGCAGTTCTTCCACCACGCGCGCGCGCACCTGGTCGAAATCGAGGCCGAGGCAGTTCTGGTTCAGGTAGTTGGCGGCCTCGATCAGTTCGGTCGGGTTGTAATTGCGCTGGGTGAACAGGATGCGGTTCTGCACGTCGCCATCGGCGGTGACGATGATCAGCAGCACGCGCTTGTCCGACAGACTGAGAAACTCGATCTGGCGGATGCGCGGCTGCTGTCGCCGCGGCGCCACCACGACGCCGGCGAAGGCGGTGAGCTGCGACAGCAGCTGCGAGGCATGGCTGATCACCAGTTGCGGCTGGTCGGGCTGGATCGCGTCCTGCATTTCCGAAAGCTCGCTGCTTTTCAAGGGCCGCACCGTCAGCAGGGAGTCAACGAAGAGCCGGTAGCCCAGGGGCGTCGGCACGCGCCCGGCCGAGGTGTGCGGGCTGGCGATGAAGCCCATTTCCTCCAGGTCCGACATGACGTTGCGGATCGTCGCCGGAGACAGTTCGAGGCCGGAGTATTTCGACAGCGTGCGCGAACCGACCGGCTGACCTTCGGCGATATAGCGTTCGATCAGGGTCTTCAGCAGGGTTTGCGCACGATAGTCGAGCATGGCTTGATTCTAGCAGCCCCGCCGACGGTCTCCGCATGGAGCGCGGCAGGCGGCCGTCAGCAAAAAGCCGGCGGCGTTGTGGTTTAATCGGCGGCATGAACAGCGCATTTCCGACTATCGCACTGATCGGCAAATACCAGAGCCGGGAGATCGCCGAGTCCCTGCTGTCGCTGGCCGCATTTCTGCGTCAGTGCGGCGTCGAGGTGCTGCTGGAAGAGGCGACCGCGGCGGCCGTCGGCGCCAACGGCTATTCGGTCGCCGACTACGACACGATAGGCGCCCGCGCCAAGCTGGCGGTGATTCTGGGCGGCGACGGCACCATGCTCAATGCCGCGCGCAGCCTGGCCCGCTTCGACGTGCCGCTGGTCGGCATCAACCAGGGACGGCTCGGCTTCATGACCGACATCGCCCTGGGCGCGATGATCGAAAGCATCAGCGCCTTGCTCGAAGGCAAGTTTTCGCGCGAACAGAGGTTTTTGCTCAATGCCGAGGTGCTGCGCGAAGGCGCAGCGGCCTACCAGACGCTGGCGCTCAATGATGTGGTGGTCAACAAGGGCGATATCGGCCGCATGATCGAACTCGAAGTCAAGGTCGATGGCGAACTGATCCACGTCCTGCGTGCCGACGGCCTGATCGTGTCGACGCCGACCGGGTCCACGGCCTATGCGCTGTCCGCCAACGGGCCGATCCTGCATCCGGCGGTGCCCGGCATCGCCATCGTGCCCTTGTGTCCGCACGCGCTCTCGAATCGGCCGATCACGGTCAACGACAGCTGCACGATCGACATCGCCTTGCTGCCGCCGCACGATGCGCGTGTCCATTTCGATGGTCAGACGCGCTTCGACGCGCGCGCCGGCGACGTCGTGCGCATCGGGCGATCGCAGCACAACATCACCCTGCTGCACCCGCCGGGCTACAGCTATTTCGCGATGCTGCGCGAGAAGCTGCACTGGAGCTCGACCCCGCGTCGCTGATAATTATCGAAACATGCTGCTGCGCCTGATCATTCGCGATTTCGTCATTGTCGATCGTCTCGAACTCGAATTCGGCGGCGGCTTCGGCGCCCTGACCGGTGAGACCGGTGCCGGCAAGTCGATCCTGGTCGATGCGCTGTCCCTGGCGCTGGGCGAGCGCGCCGACGCGACGGTGGTCAGGAGCGGCGCCGAGCGCGCCGAGATTTCCGCCGAATTCGACGTGGCGCCGGGCGGCGGTCTGCACGCCTGGCTGCGGGCCAGCGACTACGACAGCGATGCCTGTCTGCTGCGCCGCGTGATCGACAGCGCCGGGCGCTCCCGCGCCTACATCAACGGCGCTGCGGCGACGCTCGGGCAATTGCGCGAAGTGGCGGATTTCCTGGCCGACATCCACGGCCAGAATGCCCATCATTCGCTGCTGCGCGGCGATGCCCAGCGCGACTTGCTCGATACCCATGCCGGGGCGCAGGCGCTGGCGCGCGAGGTGGCCGTCGCCTACGGCGCCTGGCGCGAGGCGCGCGAGGCACGCGTCGCGGCGGAAAAGGATGTCGAGGCCACGCTGCGCGAACGCGAACTGCTCGAATGGCAGGTCAAGGAACTTGCGGCGTTGGCCTTCGATGCCGACGCATGGCTGGAAACCGAACAGGAACAGCGCCGCCTGGGCAATGCCAATGCCCTGCTGGAAGGCGCCAGCGCCGCGCTGGCGGCGCTGGAAGACGGCGAGGCGGCCAGCCTGCCGTTGCTGCAGCACGCCGGAGCCCGACTGACGCAACTGACGGAATTCGATGCGGCGCTGGGCGAGGCGGCGCAGTTGTTCGAGAGTGCGCTGATCCAGCTCGAAGAGTCGGCGCTGGCGCTACGGCGCTATCAGGATCGTCTGGAACTCGATCCGGCGCGGCTCAACGAACTCGACAGCCGCATTGACGCCGTGACCCAGATGGCGAGGAAGCACCGGGTCACGCCTGACGAACTGCCCGAGTTGCTGCAGCGGCTGCAGGCGCGCCTGGAAGAACTCACGCTGCGCGCCGATCCGGCCGCGCTGGCCGAGCGCGAAGCCAGTGCGGAAGCGGCTTTCCGCCAGGTCGCGAAGCAGCTTACGGCCCAGCGCAGCAAGACTGCCAAGGCCTTGTCCAAGGCCGTGACGGCCGGCATGCAGGAACTGGCGATGGCCGGCGGGCGCTTCGAAATCGCCCTGGAAGCCTTGCCCGATGGCGCCGCCAGCGGCCTGGAAAGCGTCGAATTCCTGGTTTCGGCCAATGCCGGCCAGCCCCTGCGCGCGCTGGCCAAGGTGGCCTCGGGCGGCGAGCTGTCGCGCATCGGCCTGGCCTTGCAGGTGATCGCCAGCCAGGCCAATCCTGCCGGTACGCTGATTTTCGACGAAGTCGATGTCGGCATCGGCGGCCGCGTCGCCGAGATCGTCGGCCGCATGCTGCGCGAGCTGGGCAAGAGCCGTCAGGTGCTGTGCGTGACCCACCTGCCGCAGGTGGCGGCCCAGGCCGACTGGCAATGGTCGATCGCCAAGCAGACGCACGACGGCGCGACGACATCCTTGGTCAGCGTGCTCGATCGGGAATCCCGCATCGGCGAGATCGCGCGCATGCTGGGCGGCGAGAAGATCACCGACACCACGCGCCGCCATGCGGCGGAAATGCTGGGGCTGACTTAGGTTTTCGCTTGCTTGGTGCCGCGAGGGGTTTCGCCGCCTTGTTTCGCCGGGCGCCGTTTTGTCTTTGGTCTTGATCCTTGGGTCGCTTTGAATTACATTAATAGGCAGCAGGTAATTCAAGACGACGGAGGATTTCATGAAGAGCACGCTTACCTCGCGCGGACAGACGGTAGTGCCGGCCGAGATCAGGCACCAGTTTGGCCTGACGCCATCCGACGGTCTGGAATGGCTGGTGGAAGGCACCACGATCCGCGTGGTGCCGGTGCGGCGCGATCCGGTGGCGGCCTTTCGCGGCCAGGGGAAGGGCGGCGCGGTCAAACGTCTGCTTTCTGAGCGCAAGGCGGACCGGGCGCGCGAATGAAGCGCTGGCTGCTGGATACGTCGGCCCTGCTGGCCTTGCGCGACGACGAGGCCGGTGCGGACCGGGTCGCAGCGCTGTTGCGACAAGCCCAGACAGGGCGCGCCGCGTGTTGCGGCTGCTTCATGTCCTTGATGGAAGTCTATTACCGCGTCTGGAAGGACGAGGGCGAGGCGGCTGGGCGTCTCGCCTATGAGCAGTGCCGCTCGCTGCCGATGGAATGGATCCATGAATCCATCGGGCTGCTTGAGGAGGCAGCCGCAATCAAGGCGAAAAATGCCTTGTCGCTAGCCGATGCCTGGATCGCGGCGACGGCTCGCCTTGCGGGTGCCACGCTGGTGCACAAGGATCCGGAGTTTGCGGCGCTCAAGCTGCCTCAGGAAGTCCTGCCGCTCAAATAGGCTTACACGGCCGGCGCGCCGAGCATGGTGTAGACGCCGGTGGCAATGAACACGGCGGCCGCGATCCAGCGGATCAGGTGCAGCGGCAGGCGCTTGGCCAGCTTCTCGCCGATGATGACGGCCGGTACATTGGCCAGCATCATGCCCAGCGTGGTGCCCATCACCACAGCGAACAAGGCCCCCTGGAATTGTGCCCCCAGCGCCACGGTGGCGAACTGCGTCTTGTCGCCCATTTCGGCGATGAAAAAGGCGATCGTGGTGGTGACGAAGGCGCCGGCAGGGTGGATCTTCGGGTCTTCGTCGAGCGAATCCGGATGCAGCGCCCAAAGACCGAAGGCGACGAACACGGCGCCAGTGATCCAGGGCAGCCATTGCGGCGCGATCAGCTGTGCCAGCCAGACGCCGACCGAGCCGGCCAGGGCGTGGTTGAGCACCGTGGCGACGAAAATGCCGGCGATGATGGCCCAGGGTTTGCGCAGTCGTGCGGCGAGCACGAAGGACAGCAACTGGGTCTTGTCGCCGATTTCGGCGATCGCGACCAGAGTGGTCGCGGTCAGGAAGGCTTCCACGAATGCTTACGTGGAATGTGAATGCTTGCGGTGCGGACAATCCGGTTTGTTGCACTCGACGTAAAGGTATAGGGCGTGTTCGCGCACCGTGAAGCCGCGCTCCGCGGCTATCTTGTGCTGGCGTTTCTCGATCTCGGCATCGAAGAATTCTTCGACGCGTCCGCATTGCAGGCAGACCAGGTGGTCGTGGTGCTGCCCTTCGTTGAGTTCGAAGATCGCCTTGCCGGATTCGAAATGGTGCCTTTGCAGCAATCCGGCCTGCTCGAACTGGGTCAGCACCCGATACACCGTGGCCAATCCGATGTCCAGGCCGTCGGCCAGCAGGTGTCGATAGACGTCTTCTGCAGTGACATGGCGCGGCGAACCCTCATCCTGCAGTTTGTGGAACAGGTCGAGTATCTTCAGGCGCGGATACGTCGCCTTGAGGCCGATGCTCTTGAGATCGTCGGGATGGGTCATAAAGCCTTTGCGTGGCGTCGGGGCCGCTCGGGTAGGTGCAGTGGGGGCTGGCAGCTATGATATAGTTTTCGCGCCCCGATTGGGATAATGCGATCGGGAAATGACGCGGCGTGCCAGAATACGGCGGCCATCAACGACCTGTGGTTTTCCCGGATTTCCCCGATGAAGCGATGCCTGTTGCTGCTGCCTTTCCTGGCAGCCTGTTCCAATACCCCGCAGATCACCAACTATCTGACGCCCTATCGCATCGATGTGCGCCAGGGCAACTTCGTCACCCAGGAAATGGTGGCGCAGTTGAAGCCGGGTCTGACTCGCGACCAGGTGCGTTTCATTCTCGGTTCGCCCCTGGTGGCTGACATGTTTCACGCCGATCGCTGGGATTACGTGTATCGCTTCCGGCCCGGACGTGGCGAGGTTCAGCAGCGCACGATGACCGTGTTTTTCCAGGACAACAAGCTGACGCGCGTGGCGGGCGATGTGGTCGCCGAGGAAGCGCCGGCGGGCGCGGCGCCCAGGCCGACCACCCAGGTCATAGAAATTCCGGCGCCGGCCAGCGCCGCGGTCGACGCTCAAGAGAAGAAATAGGGCATGGAAAAGATTCGCTACGCCATCGCCGGCAGTTCGGGGCGCATGGGCCGCACCCTGATCGAGGCCGTGCAGGAGGATCCGGGCGCCAGCCTGGCCGCCGCGCTGGAGCACGGCAGCAGTCCGTTCATCGGCAAGGATGCCGGCGAACTGGTCGGCGCGCCCTGTGGCGTCAAGATCACGGCTGATCTCGACGCCGCGCTGGCGGTCGCCGACTGCCTGATCGACTTTACGCGGCCGGAGGGCACCTTGCTGCATCTGGAGGCCTGCCGTCGCCACAAGGTCAGTCTGGTCATCGGCACCACCGGATTTTCGGCGCAAGGCAAGCGCACCATCGAAGAGGCGGCGCAGGAAATTCCCGTGGTGTTCGCGCCGAACATGGCGGTCGGCGTCAATGCCGTGTTCCGCCTGCTCGAGGTCGCCGCGCGCATCTTGAACGAAGGTTACGACGTCGAAGTGATCGAAGCCCATCACCGCCACAAGGTCGATGCCCCGTCGGGGACCGCGCTGCGCATGGGCGAAGTGGTGGCGGCGGCGCTCGGTCGCGACCTGTCCGAGTGTGCCGTTTACGGCCGCGAAGGGCATACCGGCGAGCGGCCGGCGACGCAGATCGGCTTCTCGACCATCCGCGGCGGCGATATCGTCGGCGACCATACCGTGCTGTTTGCCGGCACCGGCGAGCGCATCGAGATCACCCACAAGTCCGCCAGCCGCATGCCTTACGCGCAGGGCGCCCTGCGTGCGGGGCGCTTCATGCACGGTCGCGAGCGTGGCCTGTTCGATATGCAGGATGTGCTGGGCCTGAAGTGAGTCCTTAGCCCTTTCGCGTCGCGCGAATTGCGATGGGCAACGCGACAGGCTATAATCCGCAGGTTTGCCGGACGCTATGTGAATCGAGCGGTGTCCGGTGCCGATTGCCGCATTGTCTTGTTCCGGGAGCCCCATCGTGCCTCACTTTCCGCCCGCCCTTCTTGCCTTGGCCGACGGAACGGTGTTTAGAGGCAAAGGCATAGGCACCAGCGGTAGCAGCGTCGGCGAAGTGGTTTTCAACACCGCATTGACCGGTTACCAGGAAATCCTGACGGATCCGTCCTACGCCCGCCAGATCGTCACTCTTACCTATCCGCACATTGGCAGTTACGGCGTCAATCGCCAGGACTGCGAAGCCGCTCACGCTCATGCCGCCGGCCTGGTGATCCGCGACCTGCCCTTGCTGGCCTCGAATTTCCGCAGCGAACAGACCCTCGATGCCTGGCTGCGCGCCGAGAACGTGCTCGGCCTGGCCGACATCGATACCCGCAAACTGACCCGCATCCTGCGCGAAAACGGCGCCCAGGCCGGCTGCCTCGTTTCTGCCAATGCGGCCGGCGAGCATCTCGATGCGGATGCGGCCGTGGCCCAGGCGCGCGCCTTCCCCGGCCTGGCCGGCATGGATCTGGCGCAAGTGGTCAGCGCGCAGCAGTCCTATCCGTGGCGCGAAGGCGAGTGGGCGCTTGGCAGCGGCTTTGCGCAACCCGCGAACTTTCCGTACAAGGTCGTCGCCTACGATTTCGGCATCAAGCGCAATATCCTGCGCATGCTGGCCTCGCGTGGCTGCGATCTCACCGTGGTGCCGGCCAGGACGCCGGCGGCGGAGGTGCTGGCCTTGAATCCCGACGGCATCTTCCTGTCCAACGGCCCCGGCGATCCGGAGCCCTGCGATTACGCGGTGGCGGCGATCCGGGAATTTCTCGAAAAGCGCCTGCCGGTGTTCGGCATCTGCCTCGGCCATCAGTTGATGGGCCTGGCTGCCGGCGGCAAGACCCTGAAAATGAAATTCGGCCACCATGGCGCCAATCATCCGGTCAAGGATCTCGAATCCGGGCAGGTATTGATCACCAGCCAGAACCACGGTTTCGCGGTCGATCCCGCCAGTCTGCCGCAGAACGTCAAGGTGACTCACGTCTCGCTGTTCGACGGCAGCCTGCAGGGCATGGCCTGGACCGATCGGCCGGCTTTCTGCTTCCAGGGGCATCCCGAAGCCAGTCCGGGACCGCACGACGTGGCCTATCTGTTCGACCGCTTCATCCGGTCGATGGCCGCAAAGTAATCCATGGTCTACGGCATCACCGATCTCACGACCTATGTGCTGGGTACGATTTTCATCGTGCTCCTGCCCGGTCCCAATTCCCTGTATGTGCTGGCGGTGGCTTCCCAGCGCGGCGTTCGTGCCGGCTATCTGGGCGCCTGCGGCATCTTCGCCGGCGACGCGATCCTGATGGTGCTGTCGGCGACCGGCGTGGCCTCGCTGCTGCAGGCCAGCCCCGCCCTGTTCATGGTGCTGAAATACATCGGTGCGGCCTATCTGGCATGGCTGGGCATCGGCCTCTTGCGCGCCGCGTGGACGATGTGGCAGCAACGCGCGCAGCTCGCCGAGGCGCAGCCCAGGGTCGATGCGGCACGACCTTTCCATGCCGCGCTGGTGATCAGCCTGATGAACCCGAAGGCGATCATGTTCTTCGTCTCCTTCTTCATCCAGTTCGTCGATCCGGGCTATGCTTGGCCGGCGCTGTCCTTCCTGATTCTCGGCGTGATCTGCCAGATCATCAGCGGTCTGTATCTGTCGGCCCTGATTCTGGGCGGTGCCCATCTGGCACGGCAGTTCCGCAGCCGGCGCCGGCTGGCGGCGGGCGCCACCGGCGGGGTCGGCGCAATGTTCATCGGATTCGGCGCGAGGCTTGCCGATTCGACCCTGAAATGACGGACCAAATTTAAGCAATCATGCCCAAGCGTAGCGACATACACAGCATTCTGATCATCGGCGCCGGCCCGATCGTCATCGGCCAGGCCTGCGAGTTCGATTATTCCGGCGCCCAGGCCTGCAAGGCGCTGCGCGAAGAGGGCTACCGGGTGATCCTGGTCAACTCCAATCCGGCGACGATCATGACCGACCCGGGTACGGCCGACGTCACCTACATCGAGCCGATCACCTGGCGCGTGCTGGAAAACATCATCGCCAAGGAACGGCCCGACGCCGTGCTGCCGACCATGGGCGGGCAGACCGCATTGAACTGCGCGCTCGATCTGGCCAAGCATGGCGTGCTGGAAAAGTACGGCGTCGAGATGATCGGTGCCTCGCGCGAGGCCATCGACATGGCCGAGGACCGCGAAAAGTTCAAGCAGGCGATGACCCGCATCGGGCTCGGCTCGGCGCGCTCCGGCATCGCCCACAGCATGGAGGAGGCGCAGCAGGTGCAGGGCGCCATCGGCTTCCCGGCGATCATCCGGCCGTCCTTCACCATGGGCGGTTCCGGCGGCGGCATCGCCTACAACCAGGAGGAATTCGTCGAGATCTGCAAGCGCGGCCTGGAAGCCTCGCCGACCAAGGAACTGCTGATCGAGGAATCGCTGCTGGGCTGGAAAGAGTACGAGATGGAGGTGGTGCGCGACCACAAGGACAACTGCATCATCATCTGCTCGATCGAAAACCTCGACCCGATGGGCGGGCACACCGGCGACTCGATCACCGTCGCGCCGGCGCAGACCCTGACCGACCGCGAATACCAGATCATGCGCAACGCCAGCATCGCCGTGCTGCGCGAGATCGGCGTCGACACCGGCGGCTCCAACGTGCAGTTCGCCATCAATCCGAAGAACGGCGCGATGGTGGTGATCGAGATGAACCCGCGCGTGTCGCGCTCCTCGGCGCTGGCCTCGAAGGCGACGGGTTTCCCGATCGCCAAGGTGGCGGCCAAGCTTGCCGTCGGCTTCACGCTCGACGAACTGAAGAACGACATCACCGGCGGCGCCACGCCGGCCTCCTTCGAGCCCTCGATCGACTACGTGGTGACCAAGGTGCCGCGCTTCGCCTTCGAGAAGTTCCCGCAGGCCAACGACCGCCTGACGACGCAGATGAAGTCGGTCGGCGAAGTCATGGCGATCGGCCGCAGCTTCCAGGAGTCGATGCAGAAAGCCCTGCGCGGCCTCGAAGTCAGCGTCTACGGCTTCGATGAAATCGACGCCGATCGCGAGGAAATCAACCGCGAACTGGCCAGCCCCGGCCCGCAGCGCATCTGGTACGTGGCGCAGGCTTTCCGCGAAGGCTACACGCTGCAGCAGGTGTTCGACCTGACCAAGATCGATCCCTGGTTCCTGGTGCAGATCGAGGACATCGTCACCACCGAAGGCTGGATGTGTTCGCAGAATCTGGACGACCTCGATGCCCCCACCCTGCGCGATCTCAAGCGCAAGGGCTTCTCCGACCGGCGCATCGGCACCCTGGTCAATGCCAGCCACGATCCGGCGGCCGGTGCCAGCGGCGAAACGGCGGTGCGCGAACGGCGCCATGCGCTCGGCATCCGTCCGGTATATAAGCGCGTCGATACCTGCGCCGGCGAGTTCTCCACGGCGACGGCCTACATGTATTCGACCTACGAGGAAGAGTGCGAGTCGCGCCCGAACACGAAGAAGAAGATCATGGTGCTCGGCGGCGGTCCCAACCGCATCGGCCAGGGCATCGAGTTCGACTACTGCTGCGTGCATGCGGCACTGGCGATGCGCGAGGACGGCTATGAGACCATCATGGTCAACTGCAATCCGGAAACCGTGTCCACCGACTACGACACCTCGGATCGCCTCTACTTCGAGCCGGTGACGCTGGAAGACATCCTCGAAATCGTCCATGTCGAGCAGCCCACCGGCGTCATCGTGCAGTTCGGCGGCCAGACGCCGCTGAAGCGGGCGCGCGAACTCGAAGCCAACGGCGTGCCGATCATCGGCACCAGCCCCGACATGATCGACGCCGCCGAGGATCGCGAGCGCTTCCAGTTGCTGCTGCACGACCTGGGCTTGAAGCAGCCGCCGAATCGCACCGCGCGCACCGAACCCGACGCGATTCGCCTCGCGGCCGAGATCGGCTATCCGCTGGTGGTGCGTCCCTCCTACGTGCTGGGCGGCCGCGCCATGGAAATCGTCCATGAGCAGAAGGATCTCGAACGCTACATGCGCGATGCGATCAAGGTCTCCTTCGATTCGCCGGTGCTGCTCGACCGCTTCCTCAACGATGCCACCGAGGTCGATGTCGATGCCCTGTGCGACGGCACGCAGGTGCTGATCGGCGGCATCATGGAACACATCGAGCAGGCGGGCGTGCATTCGGGTGATTCCGCCTGTTCGCTGCCGCCGTTTTCCCTGTCTCTCGAAATCCAGGATGAGCTCCGGCGCCAGACCGAGATGATGGCCAAGGGCCTCAATGTCGTCGGCCTGATGAACGTGCAGTTCGCCATTCAGGGGCGCGGCGACGAGGCCGTGGTGTATGTGCTCGAAGTCAATCCGCGCGCCTCGCGCACGGTACCCTTCGTCTCCAAGGCGACCAGCCTGCCGCTGGCCAAGATCGCCGCGCGCTGCATGGCCGGCCGCAGCCTGGCCGACCAGGGCGTGACGCACGAAATCATCCCGCCCTATTTTTCGGTGAAGGAAGCGGTGTTCCCCTTCATCAAGTTCCCCGGTGTCGACACCATCCTCGGCCCCGAGATGAAATCCACCGGCGAGGTGATGGGGGTCGGCCGCACCTTCGGCGAAGCCTTCGTCAAGTCGCAGCTTGCCGCCGGTACGCGCTTGCCGAAGTCGGGCAAGGTATTCATCAGCGTCAAGCCGGCCGACCGGCCGAAGGCCGTCGATGTCGCGCGCGAGCTGCACGAACTTGGCTTCGCGCTGGTTGCCACGCGCGGTACCGGCGGCGCGATCGAGGCGGCGGGCATCCCGGTCGGCATCGTGAACAAGGTCACCGAAGGGCGGCCGCACATCGTCGATATGATCAAGAACGGCGAAATCGTACTGATCGTTAACACCGTCGAGGAAAAGCGCACGGCGATCGCCGATTCGCGTTCGATCCGCACCTCCGCCCTGGGCGCCAAGGTGACGCTGTTTACCACCATCGAGGGCGGCCGCGCCGCCTGCGCCGGCATGCGCCACGACGGTCTTGAAACCTATTCGTTGCAATCCCTGCACGCCGAGTTGAACGTATGAGCGCAAAATTCCCGATTACCCTGCGCGGCGCCGATCTGCTGCGTAAGGAACTGCAGCGCCTGAAGACCGTAGATCGTCCGGCGGTGATTGCAGCGATCGCCGAGGCGCGCTCGCATGGCGACCTCTCGGAGAACGCCGAATACGACGCCGCCAAGGAGCGCCAGGGTTTCATCGAAGGCCGCATCAAGGAAGTCGAGGGCAAGCTGGGCAACGCGCAGATCATCGATCCCGCTTCGCTGGATGCGGATGGCCGCGTCGTCTTCGGTTCAACGGTCGAACTGGAAGACATGGACGGCGGCAACACCGTGACCTACCAGATCGTCGGCGATGACGAAGCCGACATCAAGGCCGGCATGCTGTCGCTGAACTCGCCGGTGGCGCGTGCGCTGATCGGCAAGTTCGCCGGCGACGTGGCCGAGGTGCAGACGCCGGGCGGCCGGCGCGAGTACGAGATACTCGACGTCAAGTATCTTTGATCCGAGATGAGGCAACTGGCCTCTGCGCTCTACAGCATCGCAGTTGCCGTCTGGGTCGGCGGCCTGCTGGCGATCGGTTTCATCGCCGCCCCGGTGCTGTTCGCCCAGTTGGCGGATCGCGCCATGGCCGGCAATCTGGCCGGTGCGATGTTTACCGTCATGGCCTGGGTCGGCCTGGCCTGCGGCAGCTACCTGATCCTGTTCGTGATGTTTGCCAAGGGCTGGCGATCGGTGCAGTCGGGTGTGTTCTGGATCGTGCTGCTGATGCTGGCGCTGACTGCGGCCGGGCATTTCGGCGTGCAGCCGATACTGGAGCAGCTCAAGGCCGATGCGCTGCCACGCCGGGTCATGGAAAGCGCATTGCGCGAGCGCTTCAGCACCTGGCATGGCGTGTCGAGCGCGCTTTACCTGGCGCAATCCCTGCTCGGGATCGCGCTGGCGGTATTGCAGGAACGGGGTCGGGGGCGCTAGCCCTGGCGCGGCTTGCGGTTGCGCGCTTCGCTGCGTGCGGCGGCTTGTTTCTTGGTTGCGGGCGCCGCCTTGCGCCGTGGCGCCAGCGCCAACTCTGTGGCGAGATCCTTGGGGTTCTCGCGCCAGAGCACCAGCAGGTTGCCGATGTGCTGCACCTCGGCGCAGTCGAGCGCGCTGCAGATTTCAGCGAACAGAGCCTCGCGATTTTCGCGCTCGATGCCGTAAAGTCGCAGCTTGATCAGTTCGTGGGCCTTGAGGCAGCGGTCGATTTCAGTCAGCACGGAAGGCGTCAGGCCTTTCTGGCTGATGGATACGACGGGATTCAGATGATGCGCGGCGGCCCGCAGGGCGCGGCGCTGGATGGGGCTCAGTTGGGTGGAATTTTCAGTCATGGCGGGATTGTAACGTGAGCGGCAAGATCGAGAGCAAACAGAAGGTCAAGAAGAACAAGACCACCAAGGCCTGGATCACCGAGCACGTCAATGATGCTTACGTGCAGCGGGCCCGGGTCGAGGGCTGGCGATCCCGCGCCGCGTTCAAGCTGACCGAGATCGACGACAAGGACAAGCTGCTGAAGCCCGGCATGACGGTGGTCGATCTCGGCTCCGCGCCCGGCAGCTGGTCGCAGGTTGCGGCGAAGCGCATCGCGCCCGGCGGGCGCCTGGTCGCGCTGGACCTGCTGCCGATGGAACCGGTGCATGGCGTCGAGTTCATCCAGGGCGATTTCCACGAGGACGCGGTGTTGCAGGCGCTGACCGATGCCCTCGGTGGCCGCCAGGTCGACCTTGTATTGTCGGACATGGCCCCCAATATGTCGGGTATCGGCATGGTCGATCAGGCGCGCGTGATGGTTTTGGCCGAATTGACGCTCGAATTCTGCGCGCTGCATCTGAAACCCGGTGGCGACATGCTGACCAAGGTGTTTCAGGGCGACGGCTTCATGGAATTGCGCCATGCCCTGCAGCAACAGTTTCAGACATTGCAAATGAGAAAGCCGGCCGCGTCACGCAACCGCAGCGCCGAGATATACCTGCTGGCGCGGAACAAGAAGGCCTGAGGCACGGTCTATGCGGTTTGCAGGGTAGGGCGATCGGCACTAGAATGACCTGATATGTACTCCCGCTTGAGGGAAAGAGAGGCTACTCCTTGAATAATATGTTCAAAAACATGGCGATCTGGCTGGTGATCGGCATAGTCCTGATGACCGTGTTCAATCAGTTCAACACGCGTCAGGTTGCACTTGGCTCGCTGGAATACTCCCAGTTCCTCGAAGAGGTGAAGCAGGGGCGCATCACCAAGGTCGTGATCCAGGGCCGTACGCTCGAAGCCACCACCAACGATGGCAAGCGCATCACCACCTACGCGCCGCCGGACTTGTGGATGGTCTCCGATCTGCTCAAGAACAACGTCAAGGTCGTCGCCAAGCCCGAAGAAGAGCAGTCCTTCCTCACCAGCATCTTCGTCTCCTGGTTCCCGATGCTGCTCTTGATCGGCGTCTGGGTCTTCTTCATGCGCCAGATGCAGGGTGGCGGCAAGGGCGGGGCCTTCTCCTTCGGCAAGAGCCGCGCGCGCATGATGGATGAGTCGTCGAACACGATCACCTTTGCCGACGTGGCCGGCTGCGACGAGGCCAAGGAAGAAGTCTATGAAATGGTGGACTTCCTGCGCGATCCGACCAAGTTCCAGAAACTCGGCGGCCGCATTCCGCGCGGGGTGCTGCTGGTCGGCTCGCCCGGTACCGGCAAGACGCTGCTGGCGAAGGCCATCGCCGGCGAGGCCAAGGTGCCCTTCTTCTCGATTTCCGGTTCCGACTTCGTCGAGATGTTCGTCGGCGTCGGCGCCGCGCGCGTGCGCGACATGTTCGACCAGGCCAAGAAGGCCGCGCCCTGCATCATTTTCATCGACGAGCTTGATGCCGTCGGCCGCCAGCGCGGCGCCGGCCTCGGTGGCGGTAACGACGAACGCGAGCAGACGCTGAACCAGATGCTGGTGGAGATGGACGGCTTCGAGGGTTCCGCCGGCGTCATCGTGGTGGCTGCCACCAACCGACCCGACGTGCTCGACCCCGCGTTGCTGCGCCCCGGTCGTTTCGACCGCCAGGTGGTGGTGCCGCTGCCCGACATCCGCGGCCGCGAGCAGATTCTCAAGGTGCATATGCGCAAGGTGCCGGTGGCGCCGGACATCGATGCCTCGATCCTGGCCCGCGGCTGCCCCGGCTTTTCCGGTGCCGACCTGGCCAACCTGGTCAATGAGGCCGCGCTGTTCGCCGCGCGCAGCAACAAGCGCCTGGTGGATATGGAAGACTTCGAGCGGGCCAAGGACAAGATCATGATGGGCGCCGAGCGCCGTTCCATGGTCATGCCCGAGGAAGAGCGCAGGAACACCGCCTACCACGAGTCCGGCCACGCCGTGGTGGCCAAGCTGCTGCCCAAGACCGATCCGGTGCATAAGGTCACCATCATTCCGCGCGGCCGCGCGCTGGGCCTGACCATGCAGTTGCCCGACCAGGAGCGCTACAGCCAGGATCGCGAGCGTCTGCTCAGCACCATCACCGTGCTGTTCGGCGGACGGATCGCGGAAGAGCTGTTCATGCAGCAGATGACCACCGGCGCTTCCAACGATTTCCAGCGCGCCACCGATCTGGCGCGGCGCATGGTGACGCAGTGGGGCATGTCGCAAAGCCTGGGCATCATGGTGTATGGCGAAGAGGAGGGCGAGATTTTCCTCGGCCGTTCCGTCACCACGCACAAGAACGTTTCCGAATCGACCATGCAGAAGGTGGACGACGAGATTCGCCGCATCCTCGACGAACAGTACGCGCGGGCGCGCAAGCTGCTGGAAGACAATCGCGACAAGGTCGAGGCGATGACCGCGGCGCTGCTCGAAATGGAAACCATCGACGCTGACCAGATCAACGACATCATGGCCGGCCTGCCGCCGCGTCCGCCCAAGCCTTCCAGCGCGCCGCCGGCGCCGAGGGGCGACAGCGCGCCCGGTCCCGAGCCGACCGCGCCGGCACCGGCCTGATCATTAACCCAGCCAAGATGGGCCGCCGAAGCAGAACCGATTCGGCGGCCCGCGTTTTTTCATGACACAGAATTTTCATTGCGGCCGCTTCGTGCTCAATGCCGAGCGCCCGCTGATCATGGGCATCGTCAATCTGACCGACGATTCCTTTTCCGGCGACGGACTGCACGGCGATACCGCGGCGGCCATCGCACTGGGCTTGCGTCTGGTTGAAGAGGGCGCCCAGATCCTCGACCTTGGCGCCGAGTCGACGCGACCGGGGGCGCCTCCGGTGGCGGCGCAGCAGGAGATCGATCGGCTGCTGCCGGTGATCGAAGGCCTGCATGGCAGCGGCGTCGCACTGTCGGTCGATACCTTCAAACCCGAGGTGATGCGCGCTGTGCTGGCGGCCGGCGCCGACATGATCAACGACATCAACGCGCTGCGCGCACCGGGGGCGCTGGAGATCGTCGCCGCCGGCAGCGCCGCCGTCTGCCTGATGCACATGCAGGGCACCCCCGGCACCATGCAGGACGATCCGCACTACAGCGATATCGTCGGCGAGGTCGCCAGCTTTCTTGGCGAGCGCGTGGCCGCCGCCGAAGCGGCGGGCATCGCCCTGAACCGGATCGCGGTCGATCCGGGTTTTGGCTTCGGCAAAACCCTGGCGCACAATATTGCCCTGTTGCGTCACCTGGAGGAACTGCTGGTCCCCGGGCTGCCGCTGCTGGTCGGCATGTCGCGCAAGTCGATGCTGGGCCTGCTCACCGGACGCCCCGCCATGGAACGGGTCCATGCCGGCGTCGCGGCGCATGTGCTGGCGGTGCTGAGCGGCGCACGCATTGTGCGCGTGCATGACGTCGCGGCGACGCGCGATGCGCTCTCCGTATTGCAAGCTGTGGAGGATTATTGAATGGGACGCAAGTATTTCGGCACCGACGGTGTTCGCGGTCGCGTCGGACAGGTGCCGATCACGCCGGATCTGATCATGCGCCTGGGCTTCGCCGCCGGTGCGGCGCTGGTGGCGCGCGACGGGCTGGGCGCCGAGCGGCCCGCGGTGCTGATCGGCAAGGACACGCGGATTTCCGGTTACATGCTGGAAGCCGCCCTGGAAGCCGGGTTCTCGGCGGCGGGGGTGGACGTGATGCTGTGCGGGCCGATGCCGACCCCGGCCGTGGCTTATCTCACGCGCGCGCTGCGGCTGCAGGCGGGCGTGGTGATTTCCGCCTCGCACAATCCCTATGACGACAACGGCATCAAGTTCTTTTCGGCGCAGGGCACCAAGCTGCCGGATGCGGTCGAGCGCGACATCGAGGCACGGCTCAAGCAGCCGCTGGTCTGCATGGAATCGGCCAAACTCGGCAAGGCGCGCCGCGTCGACGACGCCGGCGGGCGCTATATCGAATTCTGCAAGAGCACATTTCCCAACGACCTCGACCTGCGCGGCCTCAAGATCGTGGTGGACAGCGCCCACGGCGCGGCCTATCACGTCGCACCCAGCGTGTTCCATGAACTCGGCGCCGAGATAGTTGGCGTTGGCGACACGCCGAACGGCCTCAACATCAACCTGAATGTCGGCGCCACGGCCCCCGCGGCCTTGCGCGCGGCCGTGCTCGAACATCGCGCCGACTGCGGCATCGCACTCGACGGCGACGGCGACCGGCTGGTCATGGTCGATGCCGCGGGCGCTCTCTACGACGGCGACCAACTGCTCTACGTGATTGCCCGCCATCGTGCGCGCAGCCTGCCGGTCCCCGGCGTGGCCGGCACGCAGATGAGCAACCTCGGCTTCGAGCATGCGCTGAGCCGGCTCGGCATCGCTCTCGGCCGCGCCAGGGTGGGCGACCGCTATGTGCTGGAGCTGATGCAGGAGAAGGGCTGGCTGCTGGGCGGCGAGAACTCGGGCCACATCATCTGCCTCGATCGCCACACCACGGGCGACGGCATCATCGCGGCGCTGCAGGTGCTGGCCGCGCTGCGCGCGGGCGGCGAGACCCTGGCCGCGGCCTGCGCCGATCTGCGGCTGTATCCGCAGAAGCTGATCAACGTGCGCATGCCGGCCGGTTTCGACTGGGCCGCCAACGCCGGCATCCATTCCGCGGTGAAGGCGGCGG
Source organism: Sulfuritalea sp. (assembly GCA_034376265.1). GTDB lineage: Bacteria > Pseudomonadota > Gammaproteobacteria > Burkholderiales > Rhodocyclaceae > Sulfuritalea. The sequence continues at coordinate 11,880 of JAXMJU010000170.1, read as the reverse complement.
AGGTCACGCTCGACGGCAGCGGACGGGTGCTGCTGCGTCCCTCCGGCACCGAGCCGCTGCTGCGGGTCATGGTCGAGGGGCGCGAAGATGCCGTCGTGTCGGGCCAGGCCGAGGCGATCGCCGGCGCCGTACGGCAGGCCTTCGGCGAGTAGCACGGTGCCTGGTTGAGCGCCGCACTAAAGGGCGCGGGCGGCTCGGAACTGGTGAAGAAGGCGTGGCGAACGGTCGCAGCGGGGTGCGAACCCAGGCAGGCGCGCAAGCGCACTGCGTGGCGTTGCGTGGGCAGTCAGCCTGTGTTATCGACTTGTCGTTGGTTGCCCGAGCGGCTCTCGTTACTCGCGCGGGGACCTATTGTCAATCTCCGGCATAACCTGCAAGTCATGAGCAGCTAGGACGCGAGGTGGCAGATCGCTGGCGTTTGTCAGCAGCCAGGCATCCATTTCGTGGCTGATGTGGGTCAGCCAGATTTTGGCGGGTGTGAGCGTTTCCGAAATCGCCAGGGCAACAGTCAAATCATTGTGGTTGCGTAGAGGATTGCCTTGCGGTGGATGCATGCAGTCCAAAGCCACCGATTCAGGCCGCCAATCTTTTAGAAATCGTTCCGTTTGGGCGGGCAACCCAAGCGTATCGGTCAGATAGGCGAAACGCCGACCAGCGCTATCCTCGATGGCGTAGCCGAACGTGACCTTGGAATGAACCAGGGGCAGCGGGGTCAGCTTCAGATCGCCGACCGTGACCGGCTTGAACTTGGTGAGTCGGCGAAATTCGAGAAGGCCGTGGTTCTTGTAGAGGTCCGCGCAACCATCCGAATCCGGCGGACTGTAGACCGGAATGCGCTCGCCGATGCCCCAGCGCAGATGAAACAGCCCTTGCACGTGGTCGGGATGGAAATGCGTCAGCACGATGGCCGACAGGCTGCCCGGCGGGAATCGCTCGGTAAGATCGGTCAGGCCGGCGTCGAGCAGGATGCGCGTGTCGCCTGCTTCCACCAAGGCCGTGCAGGGGCGGCGACGGTAATCGGCAACCGCCCGTGCCCGCGTGCAGGCCGGACAAGCGCAACCGTAGAGCGGCACGCCGCCCGCGTCGCCCGTGCCGAGAAACGTCACACGCATGTCAGGCAAACGCCCGCGCCGAAGTATCGGGGACCGACAGCAGTCGCACCAGACGCTCGCCGGCCACGTCCAGCTCAACGTCATTCTGGATGATCTCCAAAGGCCCTTCGGGACGCATGAACTGCCTGGCCCGTGCGATTCTTCGAGAGATTTGATCTTCCGTTTCCCGGCCGCGGGCCCGCAGCCTCGCGGCCAGCACCGCGGGCGAGACGGTGACCAGAACCGCAATCAACGACGGGTAGCGGCGCCGGGCTTCAGGAAGGTGCTCACGGGAGCCGTTCATCACCACCTTGCAGCCCTTGGCCAACCAAAGGTTGATTTCCCGGCCGATGCCGTAGCGCAAGCCGTGACTGTCCCAGTGCATGGCGAAGAGGCCGGCGGCCAGGCGGGCATCGAACTCGGCTTCGGTCAGGGCGACGTGATTTTCCCCGTGGAGTTCCACCGGTCGCGTGATGTAGCGGTGCGCGAAGACCATGCCGGGGTCGCCCGCCAGGCGTTCGCGGCCGTAGCGCATCAGGCTGTCCTTGCCGCTGCCGGAGGGGCCGATGACGTAGAAGAGTTTTCCTTCAGCCATGATCGAATCTGGCCTCGAAAACCAGCTTGCCGGCCGAGAAAACGCTGCTCGCCTGGACCAGTCCGTTGACGTGAGCGACAGCCACGAGATCGGCACGCTTGCCAACCGCAATCTCGCCACGATCGGTAAGACCCGCAGCGCGCGCCGGGTTGGCACTGACCAGACGAATGGAGTCGGCGAGACCGATGCCCGCCAACTCCGGCAGGCGGAACACCGCCACGATCAAGGCTGCCGGGTGATAGTCGGCGCACAGGCAATCGGCGACGCCCGCCATCACCGCATCCAGCGCCCGCATCGCGCCGGACTGGCTTTTGCCGCGCAGGATGTTGGGCGCGCCGAACACGGTGCTTATGCCGCGTTCGCGGGCGGCCTGCGCGGCGGCCAGGTTGATCGGAAATTCCGAGATGCCGACGCCAAGACCATGCAGGGTCGCCACCTTCTCCGGCGTGTCGTCGTCGTGGCTGGCAATGCGGATGCCTTGTGCCTTCGCCGCGGTTATCAACTGGCGGATGCGCGCCATGGCCCCTTCCGCCTGCGCGAGCTTGTTACGCACCAGGATGTCCAGCTCGGCTTCCGACTTCTTGTAGGTGCGGGACAGATAGTCGCGGAAGGCGGCGATGTCCCTGAACTGCCCCTGCCCCGGCGAATGATCCATGACCGACAGCAGGTGCATTTCGTCGGTGGCCATCAGTTCGAGCAGGATTTCGGGGGCCGTCGGGTCGGTCACCTCGTAGCGGCAGTGCACCCGGTTATCGACCAAGCCGTGCGGGTTCCAGGCGTGAACCGCGCGCGCCACCGAGGCGGCGAAGGCGTTGTTGCGCACGCCGAGTTCCTCGTTGGCGAAAGACAGGGCATGGAACACCGTGGTGACGCCGGCGCCGGCGTTGCGCTTGTCGGCCTGGGCGCAGGCGAAATCAAGCGGGAAATGCACGTTCGGGCGCGGCTCGACTTCTTTTTCCAGGGCATCGCAATGCAGGTCGATCATGCCGGGAATCAGGGTCTTGCCGCGCAGATCGATGCTTTGCGCACCGTTGCCTGACTCGGGATTGATGGCGGCGATGACATCGTCCTCGATCAGCAGCGCGGCGTCGTCGAGCACGGCGTCGCGCAGCACCACGCGGGCGCCGGTGAGATAGAGCTTGTTCATGCGATCTCCTTGAGCCATTCCTCGACGGCCGGTGGCGGCGTCAGTTCGATGACCTGATCGGCCAGCCGGCCGGTGGTTTCGGGGTGGTGAAAGATGGCGAGCATGGCCGTGCCTTCAGCCTTCAGTGCTTCGATGAGCCCGATCACGCATTCCGCGGTTTGCGGGTCGAGGCTGGCTGTCGGCTCGTCGAGCAGCAGGAGGCGCGGGCGGGCGATGAAGCCGCGGGCGAGATTCACCCGCTGGCGCTCGCCGCCCGAGAAGGTCGCCGGCGAGACGCTCCACAGGCGCTCCGGCAGCTTCATGGCGGAGAGCAGCCCGGCGGCACGTTGCTGCGCCTCTTCGCGTGGAATGCCAAGGCCCAACAGGGGTTGCGCAACGACATCGAGCGTCGCCTGGCGCGGCAGGCAATGCAGGAACTGGGTGACGAAGCCGATTTCGCGGCGCCGCAGCTCCAGAATCTGGTGCTCGCTGGCCAAGGTCAGATCGAGTTCATGACCCATCGCATCGCGATAAAGAACCCGGCCCGCGCTCGGCAGATAGGTGCGGTAGATTCCTTTCAGTACAGAAGATTTGCCTGCGCCGGTGGGACCGACCAGCGCCGTCAGTTCGCTGGCGCGCACCGTGAAGCTGACGTTATGCGAGGATGGAATCAGCTTGTGCTGCTCATGGAGCTGGAAATGCTTGCCGTAGTCTTCGACCTGGAGAATGGGGGGAAGCATGGCGTCCTCCTTAAAGCGCGGAAGCCACCAGCCGCTGGGTATAGGCGTGCTGGGGGTCTTCCAGGATTTGATCGGTGAGCCCTGTCTCGATGACGCGGCCGTATTTCATGACGATGGCGCGACCGGTCAGCAAGCGGATCACGCCCAGATCGTGGGTGACGACGACCATGGCGGTTTTCAGCTCCTGCTGGATTTCCAGGATCAGGTCGAGGATGCGCGCCTGCACCGACAGATCGAGCCCGGTGCTCACCTCGTCGAGGAACAGCAAGGGCGGCCGGGTCGCCAGCGCCTTGGCGATCTGCACGCGCTGCTGCATGCCGCCGGAGAAGTTTTTCGGCAGATCGTCGACGCGGGAGAGCAGCACTTCGGTGCGCGCCAGCAAGGCCTTGGCCCGTTCGCGAATGGCGCCGTAGTCCATCAGGTCGCTCATCAGCAGGCGCTCGGCGATATTCCCGCCGGCGCTGATGTTGAAGTTCAGGCCAAGATTCGGATTCTGATAGACCATGCCGAAGCGGTGGTTGCGCAGCCAGCGCTGCTGGGCGGCATTCAGGGCGAACAGCTCGTATTGCCGGTCGCTGTCGTAAAAAATCGCTTCGCCGCTCGATGGCGCCTGATCGAAATACAGGGCCTTGACCACGGTCGATTTGCCGCTGCCCGATTCGCCCATGACGCCGAGAATCTCGCCCTCGAACAGGTCGAAGGAGACATCATGGATGGCGACCACGCTGCCGCAGTGAGGACACAGATTTGTGTCGGCCTCCGGTCCGGTGGATTCGATGCATTGCGGGCAGCCCGGACCGTAGATTTTGGAGAGACCCCGGACTTCGAGAATCTTGTTCATGCCGCTTCTCCCTGGGCTTGCCTGGCTTGCAGCGATTGACTGTCGCACCAATCGCTGTCGGAACACTGGTAAGTCTTGCTGCCCGAATCGGCTACGAACTCATCGAGGAAGGAATCCGTGCAGCCGCAGCGGGCGCAGGCACGGCGCTGCCCCGCCGCGTCGCGGAAATCCTCGACGCGAAACTGCACGTCGCTGAAGGCCAGCGGCTCCGCCTTGGTGTGCGGCGGCACCGCGTAGATTTTCTTCTCGCGTCCGGCGCCGAACAGGATCAAGGCCGCCGAATCGTTGAGTTTCGGCACGTCCCAGCGGGGTATCGGCGAGGGATCGATTACGTAGTGGCCGTTGATGCGCGTCGGATAGCGGTGCGAGATGGTGATCTCGTCGAACTTGACGATGTCCTCGTAGAGCTTCACCAGCAGGCGCGAATAGTCGGCCTCGCCGTGCATGGTCTTGCGCTTGTCCTCGGACGGTTCGACCACCACCAGCGGATCGGGGTAAGGCACCTGCAGGACGATGATTTGGCTGGCCGTCAGCGGCCGTTCCGGGATGCGGTGGCGCGACTGGATCAGGGTGCACTCCGTCGTTGCCGTGGTGGTCCACACGCCGGGGCAGGTCATCTCGATGAACCGGCGCAGGTTGACCGCGTTCACCGAGTCGTCCGAGCCCTGGTCGATGACTTTCATGACTTCATCGGGACCGATCAGCGCCAGGGTCAGTTGCAGGCCGCCGGTGCCGAAGCCGCGCCCCATGGGCATCTCGCGCGAGGCGTAGGGCACCTGGTAGCCGGGGATGGCGATGGCCTTGAGGATGGCGCGGCGCACTTCCTTCTTGGCGTATTCGTCGAGGAAGCCGAAGTTGTAGGCATTCGCGGAGTTCATGCGGGTGCTCCTGACTTCTGTTGCGTGGTGCGCAGGCGGTCCAGGTCGGACTGGAAGGTGACGTAGTGCGGCATCTTGTAATGCGACGCGAAGCCCATGGAGTCGACGCCATCGACATGCAGCAGCACGAACTCCGGGTCTTCGGAAGGATTGGCGGCGCCGTCCTTCATGCCCTTCTGCAGTGCGCGGTCGAGGATGGCCATCGAGATCGCCTTGACTTCGTTATGGCCGAAACAGGCGCCGTAGCCGATGGTGAACATGGGTTTGCCGCCGGCGGCGTCGGCTTCGTACATGGCCACCACTTCGCACTCGGTGATCAGCACCTCGCCGGCTTCGACGAGTTCGCCGGTGACCGGATGTGGCAAGAGCACCGGCAGGTAACCGACCCGCAGTTCCGCCACCGTCGGATGCACGTCCCCGTAGCCGCGCTTGTTGGAGTAGGCGATGGCCAGCAGCGAGCCGGTTTCCGCCCGCGCCATGGTGGCCAATGCGGCCGAGCGCGGCACGGGAAAAACCAAAGGCTCGCGGGTAATGTCGAACGCTGTCTGGCTGCGCACGGCGGTGATCGGCGGCAACAAGCCTTCGGCACGCAGGGCGTCGAGCACCTTGGGAAAGCTGTCGGGCAACTCTGTCTCGGGGCAGTTTTCCAGCCAGTCACGGGTCACGGCGCGGAAGGCTTCCGGCGATTCGTCCATCAACTCCAGGCGCAACAGGCGCAGGGCGTAATCCGGCGTCGGCCCCAGCATCTGGCCGCCGGGGATTTCCTTGAAGGCGGACGAGATGCGGCGAATCAGGCGCATCCGCGAAGTGTCGAGCGGCGGCGTCGCGGAAAGACGCGGCCGGGTGGAGCGCCAGGCACGCAGCGCGAAAGCGGCTTCCAGTGTGTCGCCGAGGCTTTGCTTGATGGCGAGCGCGGCGAATCTGGGGTGATACACCCCGCCCTCGGAAATGACACGATCAACCAGATGGCGCAGTTGATGCAGGATGGTGTCGATTTGCAGGGATTCGGCGATGCCGTTGGTCAGCCCTTCCTCGGTGCGCAGGTATTCGGTGACGGCGGCGGCGCCGGCGATGGCGCGGCCGCCACCCTTGATGGCAACGTAACTCATGTCAGGCAGCTCCCGCCGTAATCGCCACGCGCGTCGTGCGCGGCAGCGCGACGATGCGCGTCGCATCGCACAGAAGAAGGTCGACGCCGAGCGGAAAACCGCCAACCCAGTCGGCACGGCGCGCCAGCCAGCCGGGATGCAGACCTGCCAGACACAGTGCGCGCCGGCCATCGATCCCCGGCCCTGAAAGTTCCAGGGACAAGGCCCCTTCGCCCACTCGATCGATCTCGACGAGAACGGTCGCGCCGAACTCCGGCGACTCCAGCGAGCCCAGCATCGGCTGAAAATCGGGGGCACGGCGCCCGTCGGCCACGATATAGCGGGCGTTCTCAGCGACTCCAGGTGTGGCCTGGAGCAAGGGCCAGTCCGCCGCGACGATTCGTCCGTGGGGATCGGCCAGCGTCATTTCCCCGTCCATCAGGGCGGCCAGCACGGCGCGTTGCGCGGCGGCGCCATTGATGCATGCCCCCAGATCACGTATGTCGCCGGGGCGCGAGAAGGCTTCGACCAGCTCGCGAAATACACGCTGTTGGATGTCGGCCTGCCAGATACAGTCAAGCTTCATCGTCGCCATCCTCCGCGTTGTTCAGCATCGCAAAGTCGACTCGCGTGGCGGCAAGCATGGCGCGACGGCGGCGGTCTTCGTCGGTGCGCTCCTTCGCCCCGGACTCGATGTGTGCCGACACCCGTTCCCAGCCAGGAAATCCGGCGGCGAAGACGGCGTCGAGTATTGCCAGCGCGCGGGCCAGCTCGGCATCGTCAGCCATCACCTGGGCGCCGCCAGCGGCCCGCCGGCCGTCGGACAGAGCGAGTTCGATGCTGCACGATGACAGCGGAAATTCGCCCAGGTAATAGGGTTCGTGAAAAGCCCCATCGGTCAGTGTCAGCAGGCCCAGGCCCGCCTGTGGCAGGCTCATGAGCTTCACGCCGCAGCCAACCGTCAATTCGTCGGCCAGCGCGTTCAATACCGTGGCCGGATGGGCGGTGAGTGCCCGTATCCAGTCTTTTCTTTCCAGGTTCATCAATCCAATCTCCCGCGTAACCACGCCGAGGCGTAGTCGATAATCAAAATGGTGGCCAGGATGACCAGAATCAGCGCGGCCGACTGGCCATAGTCGAACAGGCGCAAGGTGTCGTGCAGCGCCAGACCGATGCCGCCGGCGCCGACCAGCCCGAGCACCGACGCCATGCGCACATTGCGGTCCAGGATGTAGAGCACATAGCCCAGCGCCTCGCGCAGAATGGACGGCCAGCCGGCGTACATGACCATTTGCGGAAAATTGGCGCCGGTGGAGGCCACCCCTTCGCAAACGCCCTGGTCCACCCGCTCCAGGCTTTCGGCGAAGAACTTGCCGAGAAAGCCGGCCGTATGCACGCCCAGCGCCAGTGCGCCGGGCAGCGGCCCCAGACCCAGAGCGGCGACGAATATCAGGGCCAGCAACAAGTCCGGCATGGCACGCATGAAATTGAGGGTTTCCCGTGCCATCCGATAGGCCACCGGATTCGGCGCGAAATTGCGCGCCGCCAGCGGCGCCAGGAAGAACGCCACCAGCAGGGCGAATACCGTTCCCCACAGCGCGGTGGCCAGCGTGATGCCCATCAGTTCCAGGTATCTGGGCAAGTCTGAAAAATCGGGCTCGCGGTAACGGCTGAAATATTCGCCCATGTCCGCCACGCCATAGACGAGCGTCTCGAACGAAATCTCCAGGTCGCGTACGATTATCCAGAGGACGGCCAGCGTCGCGGCCGCCCAGACCGGCGCCGGGTTGCGCGGCTTGGGCGGAAGCGGCGCCGCGGGCGAGCGGGCCGATGTCAGGTCATGAAGATTCATTGCCGTCGCCCGTGAATGATTCGGCTGCGCAGTTGGTCGGACGCGCGATCCAGTGCGGTGACCACCAGATAGATCGCCAGCGCGATCAGCAGCAACCGCTCGTACTGGAACAGGCGCATCGACATCACCAGGTCGTAGCCGATGCCGCCGGCGCCGACCAGGCCCAGGATGGCGGCCGCGCGCAGGTTGTGGTCGAGGATGTACATCACCGTGCCGACAAAGTCTGGCAGCGCTTGGGGCAGCATCGCGAACAGGCGCACCTGCAGCCAGCCGGCGCCGTGCGCCCGCACCCCCTCCACCGCCTTGGGGTCCACGACCTCGATGGACTCGGCGAAGAACTTGCCCATGAAGCCCACGGTGACGAAGGCCAGGGCCATCACCCCCGGCAATGGGCCGAGACCGACCGCCGAGACGAAGACCAGCGCCCAGACCAGTTCCGGCAGGGCGCGCATCAGGCTCAACAAGTCCCGCGTCAGCCGATAGACGACGGCATGCGGAGTGGCATTGCGGGCGGCCAGGATGCCCAGCGGCAGGCTGACGACGATGGCGATGGCGGTGCCCAGCACGGTCATTTCGATGGTTTCGAGCATCTTCTCCAGCAACTGCGGCACGTACTCCCAGTCGGGCGTGACGAACATCTGCCCGGCGAAGTCGATCATCCGGCCTACGGAACCGAACAGACGGACGAAGTCCACTTCCACGAGCGGCGCGGTCAGCCAAAGACCGGCGAGCAGTACCAGTACGCCGCCGACCAGCGGCAACGGCAGCAGGCCGTCAGGCGTAGGCCAGCGCCAGGTCAAGACTGGTGTCATCTTCGATGCCTTCCCGTTGGTAGATGGTGCGCAGCGCGGACTGCGTCACTTGTTCGGGGCTGCCGTCGAAAACGATCTTCCCGCTGTTCATGCCGATGATGCGGTCGGCAAAACGCCGCGCCAGGTCTACCTGATGCAGATTGACCACGACCGTGATGCCGTCGCGGTCGCAGATTTCGCGCAGCAGCGTCATGATCTCTTCGCTCGATACGGGATCGAGGCTGGCGACCGGCTCGTCGGCCAGGATGACCTTGGGCTGCTGGGCCAGCGCCCGTGCGATACCGACACGTTGTTGCTGCCCGCCCGACAGCTTGTCGGCGCGGCTCCATGCCTTGTCGGTCAATCCCACGCGGGACAGGGCCTCGCGGGCGATACCCATATCTTCCTGGCGGAACAGATAAAACACGCTGCCGACCCAGGAACGTTGCGCCAGGCGTCCGGTCAGCACGTTGGTGACCACAGAAAGCCGATCCACCAAGTTGAATTGCTGGAACACCATGGCCACCCCGGAGCGGATGTGGCGCAGTTTGCGCCCGTCGACAGCGTCGCCGCCGATACGTACCTCGCCCGTGGTCGGGGTCTCCAGGCCATTCACGAGGCGCAACAGGGTGGACTTGCCGGCGCCGCTGGGACCCAGCACGACGGTGAAACTGCCGGATTGAATCTCCGTGTCGATGCCCTTCAGGGCTTCGAAGCCGTTCGGAAAGCGCTTGGATATGGATTGAATGGAAATCGCGGACATGACAGCTCCTTTGTTGAGGACGGCAGACCGAAGCGGCCTGCCGTCCCCCATGCGTTTACTTGCCCTTACTTGAGCAAGTCGTTTTTCTTCAGGCCCAGGTCCTTCACCATGTCGCGGATCATCTGGTAATCCTTCGGGCCGATCGCCACGTAGTGGCTCAGGTTGCCGTAGCCGGTGACCTTGATTTCCTTGTGGGCGGTCAGGATGGCGTCCCGGATCTTCGCCTTCATGTCGGCAGGCAGGTCGCCGCGATAGACCAAAGGAGAGCCGGGCAAGGGGTCGGATTCCTTGACGATGCAGTTGGTCTGCTTGGTGATGAGGCCCTTGGCCAGCATCTTCTCGTAGGTGATGTCGTTGTCGGCGGCGGCATCCACGGTCTTGTTCTTGACCGCCAGCTCGGCGGCATCGTGGGAACCGGAGTAGGTGAACTTGCCGAAGAACGCCTGCGGCATCATTCCCGTTTCCTTCTTGACCATGTAGGCAGGCATCAGGCCGCCCGAGGTCGAGGCCGGATCGACGAAGGCCACGCTCTTGCCCTTCAAGTCCTTGATCGACTTGATGCCGGAGTTGCAGGGCGCGATGATGAGGCTCTTGTAGGTATGCGAGCTGCTGCCTTCGCGGATACCGACGGCGAAGGCTTCCGCACCGGCTTCCTGCTCGGCCAGGTAATAGGAAAGCGGCCCGAACCAGGCGATGTCGACACGCTTCTTCTTCATCGCCTCGATGACACCGGCGTAGTCGGTGGCGGTAAACACCTTTACTTTCTGGCCCAGCTTCTTCTCCAGTTGGACACGCATCGGCTCGAACTTCTGGATCATCTCCTCGTTGTTCTCGGCCGGAATCAGGCCCATGACGATGTCGCGGGCCTGAGCGGACGCGGCGGTCAATGACAAGGCCAGCGCCAGCGCGCTTGCCGAAAGGGTAGGTTTCAAATACATTGCGAATGCTCCCGTAAGGTTGATCAATAGGATGGTCAAGGATTGATGCGCAGTTGGATCCGGTCTGCGCGAAACCGGGTCAGGGCGTATTCGAGCGGGGTTCCGTCCCGTTCGTCTACATTGACGCTTTTGACCCGCAGCACGGGTTGGTTCTGGGGCATACCCAGCAGCGAGGCATCGTCTCCTTGCGGGAGCACCGCGCTGACCAGGCTTTCGATCCGCCGCAGTTTCAATCCGTAGCGGACGCCGAGATGTTCGTGCAGCGATCCCCCGTGGTATTCCTCAAGCAGATCGGGGAAGGCCCTCTGCGGCAGGAAATGCGAGATCACGCAGATGGGCCGATCATCGGCCAGGCGCAGGGATTCGATCCAGATGACAGCGTCGTTGTCGGCCAGGTGCAGACGGGTGGCAACGCCCCCGCGCGCCGGGATCGTCAGTTTGCGCAGGATGCGGTTGCCGGCGGTCTTGCCGAGGGATTCGAAGGTTTCGGTGAAGCGCGTACCACTGCCCAAGACGTAGTCGGCGGGCCCATCGAGCACGAAAGTGCCTTTGCCGTGACGGCGCTCCAGCAGGCCGGCGGCGATCAAGTCTTCGACGGCGCGTCGAATCGTGTGGCGATTGACACCGAAGCGCTCCGCCAGTTCGTTTTCCGAAGGCAGGCACTCTCCCGGCGTCAGGAACGAAGCGATTTCTTCCTTGAGCAGTTTTGCGATCTGGCTATAGATCGCTTCGCCACCATTCCGTTGCAGCGCTACAAGACTCATCTAGACATCCCTATGTTGTGTTGCAGGGATGCTAGTTGGTGGATGTGACGCTGGCGTGACGTAAATATTACGATGGTTAGAAAGCGCCGTCCGGTGGTTCGGAACCTATTTCAATGGCCGGTGTTTGGGTGGTGGAGATCTTTCAGTCCGGTTCCGGAGCGGCGTCGTACAAGGAAAAATCAATCGCGGATTGCGGATACCCGATTTATTCACCAGATCTCAGGGGTTGTACACCGCGCGCAGCACGGTCTGGGTTTCGTCGTGGCGCACGCGGTTGCTGAACCACCAGATACCCGCTTTCTTGATGCTCCATTCGGCCTCGCTGCCGGCCAGTAGCAATGCCGCCAGGCGGCCCAGCGCCGGCTGATGGCTGACCAGGATGATCGCCCCCGGGTAATCCGGCCAGTCCGCGG
>JAXMJU010000169.1:0-4782 GCA_034376265.1 Sulfuritalea sp. | reverse complement strand
GTCGATCTTCGATAGGACCTCGCGGCTCAGGTTGTCCGGATTGATCGGGATGCCGTTGTCGGCCTGTTGGAACAGCGTGCGCTGGGTCGAAAAAAGGTCTGCTTGATCAACGGTCGGTACCGGGCCCTTCACGCCGGCGCGCTCCTGCGACAGCTTGCGCTGGGCGGCTGCGGCAGCTTCTGCGTCCCTGGCTTTGAGTTCGGCGGGGGTTTCTGGCTTGAGGTCGAATGGGTCTGCGTCCTGAAATAGGATGGCGGGCGTTCTTTCGTCCGGTAGTTCTTGCCACGCATCAAGCCCGCGTTTTTCTACATTTGCTCCTGGAAATTGCGAATTCAACGCGTCGGCAGCCTCTTGCTCATTGGCTTCGCGAAGCGCTGCCCATGAAATTTCCATATCGTCGAATCCTTTCTTCACGAGTAGATCGTAGTTTGCACGTGATATTGACACGACTGGAATTTGATGACCGCGCTCCTTGGCGATCGCAGCGCGGTGATGTCCGTCTAAAATGGTTAGAGAACCGGAGTCGTCGATAGCAACGATCGGAGTATATTCGTCACCAGGAAAATCTTCGCGCACCTGTTGAATACGATACTGGTATTGCTCCCTAAATATCAGCTTTTCAGGATCAACCATTTGCACATCAGTTGCCTTTCCGGTTTTCTCCTGGTGTAGTTCCTGCCCGCGCAGCTTCGCCACCAGTTCCGGGTACAGCGGCCAGTTGTCCCACTGGTACTGCTCCTGCTTCAGTTCGGCGATACGCTTCTGGATGGCCTCCGGGTCACGGACGTCGACGCCCTCTTGTCGGGCGATCTCCGGCCTGCGGCTGGCGCCCGATATCGCACTCACGCGCTCGCTGATCTTGCGCTGCGCGCTCGAGGCCTTCTTCGCCATCGCCGCGGCCTCGCGCATCGCGCTGTCGTCGAAGCCGAATATGTCGCCTTGGGCGCCGGCGGCCATGCGCTCTGCGGCCATCAGATCTATCGTGCGCATCATGTTGGCGGCAAAGAGGGTGCTCTTGCCTTCGCTGACCATCGACATGCCAAGGGCCTGCAGGCGCTCGCTACCCGGTGCTGTACCGCTCAGGACGAGGGCTGCGTCGTCGGATAGGAGACCGGCACGATGCGCGGCAAGGAGGTCAGGGCTCGCGTCCATTGCGATGCGAAATCCGGATTGGCCCTTTGCGCGGCCCAGAAGTCCTCTTGACTTGGCCTCAGATTCGGAAATTCCAGAATTTTTGAAGTAGTTGGCATAGTCGGATACGCTCCCATGTTCATCTCGAATGTTCATCTCGGCGTCCAGCATCGCCGCCTGCTTGAGGTCGAATCCTTCGGCCTCCCTGAATATCTGGGCGTCGATGGTTTTCATGCCTTTGCGTTCCCACAGGTCCCAGCGGTGCCGGCCGCTGATCACCTCGAGGTCTCCATTCAGGCGCTCCCAGACGGCGATCGGTGCCACGCCGCGCAGGTCTACCTCGCCCTGCAGTGGTTGCACCACGCCGCGGGCGTTGGCGCCGCCCTTGAAGTTCGGCAAATCCTTGCTGACCTTCAGTTGTTCCAGCGGGATTGCGACCGTTTGAAGCGCCTCAGCCGCGACGCGCGGGGCGTTGGTCGGCAGGACCGGCTCGCCGAACAGGTCGACCTCGGGCGGTGGTACAAAGCGTGGGGCTTCCGGCGGAATGGCTTCGGCGGCCGCTACGATTTCGGCCTGTGTCTCGTCACGGATCTGCAGCGGGCGTTCGCTGTAGAGGTCCTCTGGCAGCACGCCAAGCCTGGCGGCGCGGGTGCGCATGCGCGCGCGGACGATGGCGGCGACCTGTTGCGCGTGCTCATCACCCAGCGGGTCAAGGCCTGCTGCTTGGCGCGCGGCGTCGGCTTCCCTGGCTTGGCGCAGCACGTCTGCATAGACACGGTCGGCGCTGGCGTCACGGTCCGCCTCGGTGATGGGCTTGATCGCCGGCTCGATCCCGAACCGCTTGGCCAGGGCCTCCGGGTTGTTCAGGGAGTTCACCAGGCCGATGCGCTCCGCGCGCTCGATGTCGGTAAGCGGTGCGGCGGCTTCTTTCGTTGCCAGTTCCGCGATGCGGCGCTCTGCGACAACCTTCGCCTCGATCAACTGTTCCTCTGCGAAGCGCGGCTCCGTTCCACGTGGAACGTCAGGCACGATGCCCTCGGCCTCGAGGGCCGTTGCCTTGATGCGCAGGGCCTCGCGCTCGAGCGCCTCTCGATCGGAAAGGGGGCGAATTTCTTCTGCGCCACCGGCGGCGCGCCGGTCGAGTTCCATCAGCCGTCCCTGGATGCTCCACAGCTCCTCTTGTTTGGTCGGCTGGTCGCTGACGCCCTTCTGCCATTCCCATGCACGGTCCGCGGTCAGATCGCCAGCGATTCTTGGGTCGGCCTGGGCGTCCATGACCTGCTCGATCGGGGTCTTGCCGGTCCGCTCGTAGACGTTGGCAATGCGCTGCGCCACCGTTTTCAGCGCGCCGGTGCGCTCGAGCGCCATGTGGGCGCCTTTCAGTGTGAGGATCACGCCCGCGGCGTCGAGGAATTCACGGCTTTCCGGCAGCCGGCCTTCCAGAGCCGCCGGGAAGGTGACCATTGCAGCGATCTGCGCAGCCACGTCGGTGGCTCCTGCGGCGCGCGCGGCACCCCTGGTGGCCATGGTTGCCGTCCCGAGGCCGACAGCGGTAGCGGCCTGCGAGGTTGCCCCCATGACGGCGGCCAATCCTCCGCGGGCGACGGCGCCGGCTCCGAAGGTCACAGCCCCTACCGCGCCCTCGTGCATCATCGCCTTGGCGGTCTCGCGCACGATGTTGAACCAGTCGTATGGGGTCTGCCCGGCCTGCGCCTTGTAAACCTCCATCAGCGAGGTGCGTATGCCGGCGGGCGCCGCAAACATGGCCGAACCGCCGCCGACGATCGCCCCTACCGGGCCGGCTACAGTCGCGCCAATGGCCGCGCCCTTCGCGCCGGCCGGGATCATGACGGGCAGATCGGCGGCCACACCTGCTACCCCAGTCGTCAGACGCTCCCACCAGCGCGCGGTGTCAGGGTCCATGACTAGGTCCGGAAGCTTGCCGCGCCAGGCGAGGCCGATTGCCGAAGCCTGAATTCCGGCCTCTGCGTACTCCAGCAGGCCCTGGGGCTCGCGCGCGGCCGGTGCGGCGACCGTTGGTGCCATCTCCAGCCCGTCGTACAGCCCTGGGGGCGTAGGGGGCGCTGGCGGCGGGGCGCCAATCGTCGCATCGACCGTCTGCAGCCCTTCGTAGAGATTGGCCATTATTTCTTCTCGATGCGCTCGAGGAGCTTGCGCGCCAGTTTTTCGTCATCCGGCGTCAGCAGGCCGTACCTGATCACTTCGTTCAGGATGTCCTGATCTGCCCGGCTGACCCGGCGCGCCTTCTTGATGGCCTCAAACCCGGCATACACGGCCTCCAGTTCGGTCGGGATCATGGCTTGCAATACCTGGCCGAGCTGGGCCGGCCGGTCGAGCAGCCCTTTCTTGATGCCGCGGAGGACGCTGACTATCGGGCCGGTGAGGTCGTACTGCGGGCCCTGTGCTCCCCCTTTGCGGATCTCGCTTGCACGCGTGCGCGCGGCCTTGATCGCGGCCAGGCTGCCGGCCACGTTGTCTGGCTTTTCGACGACTTCGAACGATTCTGCTGTCATAGGTGCCGCTGGGGCCGCCTGGGAAGCTGCTGGCGCTACACCCTTCTCTGTGGCTGTCTGGGCTGCAGGCGTCGCCGGCAGAGCTACTGCAGGCGGAACTTGGCCGGCGGCGGTCGGCTGGCGCGCCGGCACCATCCGCACCTTTCCGTCAGTACCAACGAACCTGTCTACCTCTGGCGGTAGGGTCTTGAACCATGCGTCCAGCTTCTCGCGCGTGTCGATCGTGGTCGGCTGGGCGATCGGTGCGGCTTGCGGTTGCGCGCCGGCGGCTGCTGCGGCCAGGCCTTGCGCTGCGGTACGCGGCGCGCCGACAAACGTCTGCAGGTAGGCTGGCTCGATTACAGACTCCGGCGTGCCCGGCATGAACATCATGCGCACCTTATCCGGCTGCCCGGCGGCCACATAGGCATCCACCTTCTTGCCGACCTCGTCGTTCCAGCGCATCGTCCAGTCGATGTGCGTGGTCGGGTTCGTGAGCTTCTGGCCGGCGAAGTTGATATTCGAGTTCAGGGTGGTCCGGAACCAGTTGCTCGCCTGAGCGTCCGCCGCCTTGCGCATCTGGTTGATGCTCCGCCCTCCCGGGGTCTCGTTCCGGTCGATCTCGGCGCGCAGGCTCTGGATCTGCTGCATGTTCAGGCGGTCGGCGATTGCTGGGTCGACGATCTGCTTGTAAAAGTCGATCTTTCCGGGTGCGCCTGGGTCCAGGTGGATCCTGTTGAACAGGCTCCGGTACAGCTGCGGGTCGCCGGCGGTGGCGTCGAAGGTCCTGTTCATCAGATTCAACAGCGCGGGCTTCACGCCGGGGTCGAGCATTTGCCAGGCGCGCATCAAGTCTGGGTTTGCCTGTATTCCAGAGAATGACGTGATCTGGGCCTTGGCAGGCATTTGGCCGCCGACTGTCATGGCGCCGGAAGCTGGTTGGAATGCGCCTCCATCACGCGAGCCGAGAATGGCGTCGATGACAGTGCCCTGAGCTTGGCGCTGGATGGCGGCCAGCTGCTGCACATCGGCCGCCACCTTGGCGCGCAGCTCCTGCTTCATGCGCCGGTTAAATGCCTGCCAATCCGGGTTGGTCTGGTCCGCGCCGTAGAGCTGGTTCGTCCGTTCATCGACCTGG
>JAXMJU010000168.1:0-8174 GCA_034376265.1 Sulfuritalea sp. | reverse complement strand
GTGGAGATGTCGTTCGTCATGCTGGTTTATCCTCACGAAATATTGCAGAATCATTCCCTCGGAATTGAGGGGATGAAGGTGCAGATTAATTCGTGGTGCCGCAACAGGGGATTCCTCCGCGTAGCGGCTTCGTCCAACAATCCGGAGAAGGTGTTCGGCGTTTCCAAGACCTGGTCGGAAAAGAATCCCAACACCCATATCGCCGTGGTCAAGGCGCTGATCCGCGCCTGCATGTGGCTGGACGCCAGCATGGCGAATCGCATCGAGGCCTCGAAGATCCTCTCGAAATCGAACTACGTCGGCGCCAACGAGGCGGTGATCGCCAACAGCATGACGGGCACCTTCGAGTTCGAGAAGGGCGACAAGCGGCCGATGCCCAACTTCAACATCTTCTTCAAGAACGATGCGACCTATCCCTTCTACAGCGATGCCATCTGGTACCTGACGCAGATGCGCCGCTGGGGACAGATCGATTCGAGCAAGCCGGATTCCTGGTACCTGGAAACCGCGAAGAAGGTCTACAAGCCCGACGTGTACAAGGCGGCCGCGCTCGCCCTGATCGCCGACGGCAAGGCGCGCGAAACCGATTTCCCGCTCAAGACCGACGGCTTCCGCGGCGTTCAGGGCGGCTTCATCGACGGCCTGCCCTATGACGGCAAGAAGCCGAACGCCTACCTCAAGCAGTTCAAGATCGGCAACAAGTAAATCGATGCAACCCGCCGGCGGCCAGCGCCGGCGTCATGTGAAAGGAGCAGGCAATGGAAAAGGCGATGAACGGAAGCAGCGCGGCGCAGGCGGCATTTGCCGAGTTCTTGCGCGCCGCGGTGCGGGCGGTGGTGGTGCCGGCGATCGCGATGGCGATTTTTCTTGCTCTCTGGTCCTTCGCCGCGGCGCGGGTGCAGACCAGCCTGGGCGCGGTGCCCGGACCGATGGCGGTGTTCAACCTGGCCGGTGGCCTGGTCACCGAGCACATCGCCGAGCGTGCCCTGGCGCAGGAATTTTATGTGCGCCAGGAAGAGCGCAACCGCGCCAAGCTTGCCGAGGACCCGCAGGCCGAAGTGCGTACCGTGGCCTGGACCGGCAAACCGACCTACCTCGATCAGATCTTCACCAGCCTGAAGACGGTGTTCGTCGGCTTCCTGCTGGCGACCCTGATCGCGGTGCCGGTGGGGATCTTCTGCGGCCTGTCGAAGACGGTGCAGACCGCCCTCAATCCGCTGATCCAGATCTTCCGTCCGGTGTCGCCCCTGGCCTGGCTGCCGATCGTCACCCTGATCGTCAGCGCGGCTTACGTCACCACCGGCGAACCGATGTTCGAAAAATCCTTCCTCATCTCGGCGATTACCGTCACGCTCTGTTCGCTATGGCCGACGCTGGTCAATACCGGCATCGGCGTCAGCTCGGTCGACCGTGACCTGCTCAACGTCTCGCGGGCGCTGCAACTGCCGGCCGCCATCAAGGTGCGCAAGATCATCGTGCCCTCGGCCTTGCCCTACATCTTCACCGGCATGCGCCTGTCGCTCTCGGTCGGCTGGATGGTGCTGATCGCTGCCGAAATGCTGGCGCAGAACCCCGGCCTGGGCAAGTTCGTCTGGGACGAGTTCCAGAACGGCAGCTCGGATTCCCTCGGCCGCATCATGGTCGCGGTATTCACCATCGGCTTCATCGGCTTTCTGCTCGATCGCCTGATGATGGCCCTGCAGTCCCTGGCTAGCCGCCGCTGAACGGAGATTCGCCATGAACGCTGTCGCAACCCTGTTCAACATCGCGGACACGCTGGAAGTCCCGCCCTTGTCGCAGCCTGTCGCGCGCACCGCCGCGCCGGTCTCGACCCCCGGCGCCGCTGCGGCGCCGGCCGTGTCGGAGGCAAGGGCCAGCGCGCTTCCTCCTACGCTCGAACTGCGTGGCGTCAGCAAGGGTTT
Organism: Sulfuritalea sp.; assembly: GCA_034376265.1. Classification (GTDB taxonomy): domain Bacteria; phylum Pseudomonadota; class Gammaproteobacteria; order Burkholderiales; family Rhodocyclaceae; genus Sulfuritalea. The sequence goes on along the minus strand of JAXMJU010000168.1, from coordinate 6,252 downwards.
CGGCCCCGTCGGCGCGCGCAGCGAAGTGCTGCACAACATCGACCTGGCGGTCGCGGAAGGCGAATTCCTGGCCATCGTCGGCTTCTCCGGCAGCGGCAAGACCACGCTGGTCAATCTGCTGGCCGGCTTCGTCGCGCCCGACGTCGGCCAGGCGCTGAAGCAGGGCCGGCCGATCACCGGTCCCGGTCCCGACCGTGGCATCGTGTTCCAGAATTACACGTTGATGCCCTGGCTCAATGTCGTCGACAACGTGCAACTGTCGGTCGACGCGGTATTCCCGCGCTTGTCGAAGGCGGAGCGGCGCGAGCGCACGCTGCATTACGTGAATATGGTCGGCCTCTCGCATGCCGTGGATCGCCGTCCGGCCGAACTGTCCGGCGGCATGCGGCAGCGCGTTTCGGTGGCGCGCGCGCTGGCAGCCAGCCCGGACGTGCTCCTGCTCGACGAACCGCTGTCGGCGCTGGATGCCCTGACCCGCGCCAAGCTGCAGGACGAAATCGTGCGCATCTGGAGCGAGGACAAAAAGACGGTGCTGCTCATCACCAACGACGTCGACGAAGCGCTGATGGTCGCCGACCGCATCATTCCCCTGGAGATCGGACCGCAAGCTTCGCTGGGCCCTTCATTCAGCGTGGATATCCCCCGGCCGCGCGACCGCCGGGCAATGAACCACGACGCGAGCTTCCGTCACCTGCGCCACGACATCACCGAATGGTTGATCGAAGCCGGCCGCCAGCGTGTGGAAGGCGCCGAAGCCAACCAGGCGATCGAGGCGCCGACGCTGGTGCCGCATGTCGACCCTCATCGTCGCTCGCTGGCGTCGGCAATGCGCATGCGCCACGCGGGCCAGATCGAGCGGATGGAAGCCGCCGAAGCGGCCGAACTGGCGCAACCGGTACATCTGGACACGTCGGTTGAGCCACATCGCGGCGATGAGCGTTTTGTCGAATTCACGCAGCTTTCCAAGATCTACCCGACCCGGAACGGTCCGCTCAAGGTTGTCGATGGCTTCGACCTGAAGATTCGCCGCGGCGAATTCGTTTCCATCATCGGTCACTCCGGTTGTGGCAAATCAACCGTGCTGTCGATGGTGGCCGGCCTCACCGACATTTCCGAAGGCGGCATCATTCTCGACGGCCGCGAAGTGAACGCGGCCGGGCCGGATCGCGGCATCGTGTTCCAGGCGCCGAGCCTGGTGCCCTGGCTGACGGCCCACGAAAACGTCATGCTGGCGGTGAACCGCGTGTTTGCCCATGTGGCCGAGGCCGAGCGGCGCGAGATTGCCGACTATTACCTGGCCCGGGTCGGCCTGGGCGACGCGATGGACAAGCAAGCCGGCGATCTGTCCAACGGCATGCGCCAGCGCGTCGGCATTGCCCGCGCCTTCTCGCTGGCGCCCAAGCTGCTGCTGCTCGACGAGCCCTTCGGCATGCTCGACTCGCTGACCCGCTGGGAATTGCAGGAAGTGCTGATGGAGGTGTGGGCCCGCAACCGGGTCACGGCCATCATGGTTACCCACGACGTCGACGAGGCGATCCTGCTCGCCGACCGTGTCGTGATGATGACCAACGGACCCAACGCGCGGGTCGGCAAGATTCTCGACATTCCGCTCGAACGCCCGCGCACCCGCCGCGAATTGCTCGCGCATCCGATGTACTACGAACTGCGCGAGAACCTGATCAGCTTCCTCGAACAATGCGATCAGCATTGACCGGCGGCGGCCTAACGGGCCAGCAGCAGGAACAGCAGCAAGGCGTTCAGTACCAGCGAGGCGGCCGCCAGCAGCTTCAGGCCCAGCATGGGGTCGCGTTGCAGCAGGGGGGTGCGGCGCGCCACGCGCAGCGGGCGCTGGGCGCCGCGTTCGAGCGCGAGGAGGAATTCCTCGACGGTCTCGAAACGGTCGGCCGGTTCGCGTGCGACGGCCTTGAGCATCACCGATTCGAGCCAGTCGGGAATGTCCGGCCGGTAGCGCGTGGGCGGCATCGGGTCGCCGAAGCGCGGGTGCTGGAAGGGTTCGATTTCGCCGTAGGGATACTTGCGCGTCAGCAGATGGTACAGCGTCACGCCAACCGCATAGAGGTCGCTGGCCTCGTTGGCCGCCGTGGCCACCCCGTTGCCGGCGAAGAGTTCCGGCGCCATGTAGGAGGGCGTGCCCGGATTGTTGATCTCGTTGAAGGTCTCGGCCGCGTCCTGACCATCGGAAGCGGCGACGCCGAGGTCGAGCAGGCGCAGGCGGCCGTCGGCGCCGAGGTGCAGGTTGTCGGGCTTGATGTCGCGATGCACGATGGCCAGGCGATGCAGCGCCGCCAGGCCCGTGAGGACGCGGGTGCCGAGGTCGACGGCCTCGACCGGCGTGAAGCGGCGGCCCTGTTCGAGATGGCGCGCCAGCGTGGCGCCCTCGTGCCAGCTCATCAGGTAGTAGAGGTGGCTGCGCGCCGGCCAGCTGACGATTTGCGGAAAGTTGGCGCTGGCGACACGGCGTGCCAGCCACTCCTCGTGCGCCAGCGCGGCGGCATCGGCGGCATCGGTCTCGGCGCGCAGCGTCTTGAGCACGAAATCCTGGCCGCTGGCGACGGCGCGCACGCGATAGAGCAGGGTGACGCGCGATTCGTGCAGCAGTTCGGCGACTTCGAGATCGTCGAGCACTTGCCCCGGCTTCAGGCGCGGCGGCAGGGGCAGCGCATTGACCCGCGCCAGCGCGTCGCGCAGGCCGTCGGCCGGCAGTTCGAGCACGCGCAGCACCAGCGCGGTGCAGTTGTCCTCGGCGCCGGCATCGGTCGCCGCATTGGCGATGGCCGCCGCCAGATCGTCGGCGCTGCCGGCGGCTTCAAGCAGTTTCACCATGCGCGCCTCGCCCAGGGTGGCCCAGACGCCGTCGCTGACCAGCAGGAAGAGGTCGCCGACGGCCAGCTCGCCGTCGGCGTAATCCACGGTGAGGCCGGCATCGAGGCCGACCGCGCGCGACAGCACGCTTTTCAGTTCCGGGTGTTCCCAGACGTGGTCGCTGGTGAGTTGCGTCAGCTCGCCGCCGCGGAGACCGGGTTTGAGTCTATACACGCGCGTGTCGCCGACATGGGCGATGACATAGCGCCTGCCGCGCAGCACCAGCGCCGAGAGCGTGGTGGCCATGCCGGCGGTTTCGCGCGCGCGCCGCGTATGCGCGTAGAGCCAGCGGTTGAGGGCGACGATGACCTTGTCCAGCGCCTGAGGCACGCTCCAGGTGTCGGGCGTCGAATAGTAGTCGGCGAGCAGGCTGCGCACGCAGTATTCGGAGGCCTCGCGGCCGTTGGCGTGGCCGCCGACGCCGTCGGCCACGGCGACCAGGATGCCCTTGTTCTCCAACTCGACGCCTTCCGGCGTGACGCCGGCGCAGTAGTCCTCGTTGCGCGCGCGCGGACCGGCGAGCGAGGTGTGACCGAGGTCGATGCGGAGGTGGGCGGGTTTGGGATTTTTCACCGAGGCAGCTTAGCGCGAAACGGGATGCAGATTTGGGTCGTCATTCCGGCGAAGGCCGGAATCCAGATCGGCGCTGCACTGGATCCCGGCCTTCGCCGGGATGACGGGATACTCTGCGGTTCCTTATATCTTTGCGGCGGTCAGGTGCGAAGCGCCCCAGGTGGTGCGCCAGCGGCGCTTGACGCCGGTGAGGCCGACCAGCGCCAGTACGGCGAGCGCGGCGAAGATCAGGAAGCCGATCTGGTAGCTGCCGGTCAACTGCTTCGAGTAGCCCATGCTCGAAGCGAGGTAGAAGCCGCCGATGCCGCCGGCCATGCCGACCAGGCCGGTCATGACGCCGATCTCCTTGCGGAAGCGCTGCGGCACCAACTGGAACACCGCGCCGTTGCCCATGCCCAGGCACAACATGGCGGCGACGAAGCCGGCCAGCGCGGCCCAGGCGCTGGACAGGCCGAAGCTGACGATGCTCAGGAACAGCGCGGCGCCCATGTACATCACGCTGAGCGACTTGACGCCGCCGATGCGGTCGGCGACGTTGCCGCCGATCGGCCGCACCAGGGAGCCGGCGAAGACGCAGGCGGCGGTGAAGAAGCCGGCCGTCTTGGCGTCGAGCCCGTATTGCGTGTTGAAGTAGATGGTCAGCGAGGAGGCCAGGCCGACGAAGCCGCCGAAGGTCACCGAGTAGAAGAACATGAACCACCAGGCGTCCTTGTCCTTCAGCACGGCGAAGTATTCGGCGAGCGACTTCGGTGCGGGGCATTCCGGCGCATCCTTGGCCAGCACCAGATAGAGGATGAAGACCGCGATCAGCGGAATCAGCGCGAGGCCGAAGACATTGGTCCAGCCGAAGGCCACCGCGAGACTCGGCGCGATCAGCGCCGCCAGCGCGGTGCCCGAGTTGCCGGCGCCGGCAATGCCCATCGCAGTGCCCTGATGTTCGGCCGGATACCAGCGCGAGGCCAGCGGCAGTGCAGCGGCGAAGGAGGCGCCGGCGACGCCGAGGAACAAGCCGAGGATCAGCGTCTGCTCGTAGCTGTGGATGCCGAAGCGCCAGGCGACGAACAGCGCGGCGATGACAATGACCTGGCCGATGGCGCCGGCCATTTTCGGCTTCAGGTGATCGACCAGCACGCCCATCACCAGGCGCAGCAGGGCGCCGGCCAGCACCGGCGTGGCGACCATGAGGCCTTTCTGCGCATGCGTCAGGTTGAGGTCGGCGGCGATCTGTACGCCGAGCGGGCCGAGGATGACCCACACCATGAAGGCGAGGTCGAAGTAGAGAAAGGCGGCCAGCAGGGTCGGCGTGTGCCCGGCCTTGAGGAAATCGCTCTTCAGCATGGAATGCTCCGTTGGATGAGTGGTAATGGAGCACCCTCTGCAATGCCTGTGCCACATCGCGGGGAAAACCTGCAAACGATTGCCAGGAGCGCATCGCTTGATGCGCTGGACGACTGCGATGTCGGTCGAAAGTTATATGGGCGCACGTTCGTGGTGCGTCGCAACACATGAATGAGTCGATCTGGTGCGCGCGCACCGTTGTGGTGAACGGGATAGTGCCTGTTTGCACGGTTTTGGCGATGGCACACGCCTTGCTGATAGCTTCCCGAAGCCCATTGATCTTCGCAAAGGATGGCAGATGATGAAGCAGAAACTGGTAGTCGTCGGCAACGGCATGGCAGGCATCCGCGCCGTGGAGGAGCTGCTCAAGCTCGCCCCGGAGCTCTACGACATCACCGTGTTCGGCGCCGAGCCGCACGGCAACTACAACCGCATCCTGCTCTCGCCGGTGCTGGCGGGTGAGATGACGCTGGCCGACATCGTGCTCAACGATCTCGACTGGTACCAGAACAACGGCATTACGCTGCACACCGGCAAGAAGGTGACCAAGATAGACCGCGTCAAGCGCAGGGTGATCGCCGACGATGGCCAGGGGAACGTGACCGAGGCAGCTTACGACCGCCTGCTGCTGGCCACCGGCTCGACGCCCTTCATCCTGCCCGTCGCCGGCAACGACCTGCCGGGCGTGATCGCCTACCGCGACATCGCCGACACCGAGGCGATGATCGCCGCGGCGGCGAACCACAAGCACGCGGTGGTGATCGGCGCCGGCCTGCTCGGCCTCGAAGCCGCCAACGGCCTCAAGTTGCGCGGCATGGACGTGACCGTGGTGCATGTGATGGACTGGATCATGGAGCGCCAACTGGACCAGGCCGGCGCCGACATGCTGCAGGCCTCGCTGGAATCCAAGGGCCTCAAATTCCTGCTCGGCAAGCACACCGAAATGCTGATCGCATCGCCGTCGGGCCGCGTCGGCGCGGTGCGCTTCAAGGACGGCGCGGAGATTCCGGCCGACCTGGTGGTGATGGCCGCCGGCATCCGCCCCAACACCGCGCTGGCCGAGTCGGCCAAGCTGCACTGCCATCGCGGCATCGTGGTCTCCGATACGCTGCAAACCTACGATCCGAAGATTTACGCCGTCGGCGAATGCGCGGCGCATCGCGGCATTGCCTACGGCCTGGTGGCGCCGTTGTTCGAGCAGGCCAAGGTCTGCGCCAATCACCTGGCGCAGCATGGCATCGGCCGCTATCAGGGTTCGGTCACCTCGACCAAGCTCAAGGTCACCGGCGTCGACGTGTTTTCCGCCGGCAACTTCAGCGGCGGCGACGGCACCGAGGACATCGTGCTGCACGACAAGAGCGGCGGCGTATACAAGCGCCTGGTGATCGAGAAGGACCGCCTGATCGGTGCCGTGCTGTATGGCGACACGGCCGAAGGCGGCTGGTATTTCCAGTTGCT
>JAXMJU010000167.1:0-3258 GCA_034376265.1 Sulfuritalea sp. | reverse complement strand
CACGAAGCCGGCTGGGGCACGGTGCAAGTCGAATACACCTGCGCGGTGACGGAGCACGGCCACGAGCATTTGATTCAACCGGATCAGAAGCTATTCACGCTGCCGTTGCAGTGAGGTGCAAAAAGCGAGAACTCAAAAATCATTCCCTCGCTCACAATGTGGGAGAGGGCGAGAGCAGGGCTCTGCGACTAAACCTCCATTTTTCCGCCTATTGCGCATTGCTAATGGCGTTTTTTAATTAAACGACTTGAACGGAGCGTCCTTCGATACGGCGGCTTCGCCGCCTACTCAGGACAGCCGGCCATCCCGAGTAGCGGCCTTGTGAGGCCGTGTAGCGAGGGGAGCGATTGAACGTCTTGAACGGTTTGAACCGTTTTTCTGACTAACGGCTGGAACGGCTTGAACGCAAATTCCTCTCGAAGTGAAGTCTGGAGGTGCTCAATGCGGGAAGTTCAGCAAATCAGTCGCCGAACCTGGTTGGCCCGGGTCGCCTGGGGCAGTTTCGCAGTCTGGAGCGAGATCAATTTCGGACTCGGGCGCAGGGGCTGGGGTGTCGCCATCGGGGACCGCGATCTCGCGAGCGGGGTCGCCCACGCTCAGAGCCTGGCGCCGGCCCAAGCCCTTCGGGTCAACTTGGGCTTCGTCAACGCCTACGTTTTGATTCGTGGCAAGGAGGCGGCGGTGGTCGATACGGGCACGGCTGGCAATGGGACAAAGATCGCGGACGTCGTCCGCACCGCCGGCCTGAGTTGGGATGCGGTTCACCACGTGATCCTGACCCACTATCATCCCGATCACATGGGCAGCATTGGAGAGGTACTGGCGGCGGCTCCCAAGGCAACAGCGTACGCCGGCGCCGCGGATATCCCGCAGATCAACTCACCGCGCCCCCTCAAGGCGGTCGCTGACAACGACGAAGTGTTCGGCCTGCGCGTGATCGCGACGCCCGGCCACACACCGGGTCATGTATGCGTGTTCGATCCGGCCGGATCTCTGCTCATCCTGGGCGACGCCATGAACAACCTCGACAAGCTTAGTGGTCCCAATCCCCAGTACACCGCCGACATGGCCCAGGCGCACCAGAGCGTGAAGAAGCTGGCGAAATTCAAGTTCGAGCGCGCCGTCTTCGGCCACGGCGAACCGATCGACAAGAGCGCCTCGCAGGCGATCGCCAAGCTGGCCGGCACCCTCTGAGGCGTCCGCCAAGGTCGTGCTAGCTTAGTGAGGGACCGAGGTATCTGTGACGGTGAACTGTGCGCACCAAGAAAGTCGAGACGTAAAATCTGACCCTTGACCCTCGGGATCGTGGACAATCAGATGGTTCTGCTGAACGGCTTCATAAGGAAAAGCCAGAAAACGCCGGATAAAGATTTGACGCTCGCACGTAAGCGACCTAGGGAAATTGAAAAATGAAGCGTCGCAGGAAAGGCCGAATTGGTTCTTCGTTTGACGATTTTTTGAAAAACGAGGGCGTTTACAATGAAGTGGAAACGGTCGCAGTAAAGCGAGTCATAGCCTGGCAGCTCGAAGAAGCGATGAAGACTCGACGCATGAGCAAGTTACAAATGGCGCGCCGCATGAAAACAAGCCGGAGCCAGCTCGACCGGCTGTTGGATCCTTCCCATAGTGGGGTAACACTTGAGACGCGCGCGCGCGCGGCGCAGGTGCTCGGTCGCCAAATCCGGGTAGAACTGGTCCAACGGGCGGCCATAACGGATGCAGCTACGCCTGCCGGTCGAGTACACGCTCGCGGTGACCGACAACGGGCACGAGCACTTGATTCAGCCGCATCAACGGTTGATGATGTTGCCGTTGCAGTGAGGTAAGTTACAGAGGATGGTAGTCAGGATGTTGATTTCCTGGATTCGGTAGCGAGAGTGGCATTCACAACAGAAAAAACGGGATACGAGAAAACTATCCTCTCGGATCTCCAGGGAGCATGGGGTGTCCTGCGCGACTCTGTCGTTGAGGCTGCGGGATTCGATGGTTGGGATCGGGTGCTGTTTCGCATCGATGAGGCGATCAGTTGGGAAACCGTTCGCAGCTTGGATCGAATGCCGCCGCTCTTGTTGATCATCCGCAACCTGTGCGCTCAAGGAGGCGCACCCAAAGAGGTCATGGAGAACATCGACGAAGCCAATGACGTGCTCAAAGAAGTGCTTCAGGAGTACCACAAGTAGCTGCCTCATTTTTGCAAAGGTAAAGATGCGACCCCGATTCCTTGGATGGATTGCAATAACCGCGCGCTGGTACTAGATTCGCCATGGGTCAATCAAACGAATGAGGAGACGTGAATGGAAATCGCTCTTTACTACGCCCCCAACACCTGCGCGCTCGCTCCCTATGTCACGCTGACCGAAGCGGGCGCCGATTTCGAGGTCCGGCCGCTCAATTTCCGCAAGCGGCAGAATTTCTCGCCCGAGTACCTGAAGATAAACCCCAAGCACAAAGTGCCTGCGCTTGTGATCGACGGCAAGATACTGACCGAGAACGTCGCCATCCATCAATGGGTCCATCGAACCTTCCCGGGCGCGAAAATCCTGCCCGCCGATCCGTGGGACCAATTGCAGGCGATCTCGCTACACGCCTGGTGTGCCAGCGGCATTCACCCCTTTCTGAGCCGGATCAACAATCCGCCCAAAGTCTGCGACGCAACCGGCGCGTCTGACAGCGTGATCAAATTCGCGACGGAAGGTCTGTTCGAGAACTTCCGGATCGCCGACGATAAGCTGGCCGATTGCGAGTACTTCTTCGACCATTTCACCGCCCCGGACGCACATTTCTTTTGGTGTTGCCGCCGCGCCACCCAGTTGGGCGTGGATATCTCAGGCTTCCCTAACGTCGCGGCGCATTTCAAGCGCATGCAGGAGCGCCCGAGCGTCAAGAAGGTGCTCGCCTACGAGAAAGAAGTGAATGAAGGGTTTGCCAAGACGGCCTAGCGAGTTTCGCAGACACGCGCAGTTGCCGAGAAGTGAAAGTCTGAGGCCGGGCTTAGCTCCAACACCTGGAGCAATGTCAAAGGTAAATATTTGACCCTATCATCTCGTCTCTTGCACTACTTCGGCAGGATATTGTAACACCATTCCGAAGCGCTCGATGCGCCTCGGTTTGACTCGGGCATCGGCATGTAAGAAGGACACGGACCATGAAACGAAGCACTGACCGGATTCTCACAACGCATGTCGGCAGCCTGCCGCGGCCGGCCGACTTGCGCGCCATGTGGGCGAAAAAAACCGCCACGGCGGAGGACGAAGTGGC
>JAXMJU010000166.1:0-22089 GCA_034376265.1 Sulfuritalea sp. | reverse complement strand
GCGCAGGCGGTCGATGCGGATCGGATGGGCGGTTTTCATGCGGCCCGACTCCGGGGCGATCAGGGCGTTGGCGGCCGCGATGATGTGCGCGGTGGAGCGGTAGTTGTCGATCAGATAGGCCGGCTTGGCCTTGTAGTCGGCCTCGAAGCGGCGGATGAACTCGACCGAGGCTCCGGCGAAGGCATAGATGTTCTGGTCGTCGTCGCCGACGGCGAGCAGGTTGATCCGTTCGTCATCGGGGCGCGTGCGGCCGGCGATGGCGGCGATCAGTTCGTACTGCGCGGCGCCGATGTCCTGGTATTCATCGACCAGAATCCAGCGGAAGCCGCCCAGCAGCCGCTCACGCATGGCACCGCCATCGTTGCCTGCGCCGCCATCGTTGCCCGCGTCGGCCTCGTCGGCCGGCAGATAGCCGGCCTTGAGCAGCGCCGTGGCGTCGAGCAGCACGCCGCGAAAGAAATCGTCATTGCCAATACTTTTGGCGTGGCTGGCGCGTTCGGCGAAGCTGGTGCCGGTCAGCCGCATCGCCAGGGCATGCACCGTCAGCACGATGACGCCGCGCGCATCGTCGCCGATCAGCGCGTGCAGCCGTTGTCTGATCTGCGCGGCGGCGTGGCGGTTGTAGGCCAGTGCCAGAATGCCACGCGGGTTCTCGCGGCGGCAGCGCACCAGCCAAGCGATGCGATGCACCAGCACCCGCGTCTTGCCCGAGCCGGGGCCGGCCAACACAAGCACATTGGCGGTTTCGCGTTCGTCGGCGACGATGTCGCGCTGCGCCTTGTTGCTCAGCGATTCGACGATCGCCCGCCACGACTCCGGCGTGGTCTGGCGCTGCAACTCCTTGTCGCGGCCCGGCAGCCAGCGGCGCAGAAACTCGTCCTGCGCCAGACTGAAATAGTCCATCGCCAGGTGCAGCGCGTCGGCCATGCGTTCGAGGCCGAGCTGGACGTATTCGGCCATGACATGGATTTGCAGCACCTGCTCTTCGTAATGAAGCCTCAGCGGCGCGAAATCGGTCTGGCCGAACTGTTTCTTCCAGTCCCTGTCGAGCCGGATCGTCATGGCGGGGCGGAACACGGCGAGCCCCTTGTTGAGGCGGATGATGTTCTGCTCGTGCAGCCACAGCAGCGCGTGTTCCAGGAGTTTCTGCGGATTCCTGATTTCGGCTTTCAGCACCAAATCGGATTCGATGACATCCGCCAGCTTGCCCATCGTGGTTTCCGCCAGCAGGTCGGCGCCGCGCGCGCCGGCCGGAAGGCTGACCAGCAGGTGGTCGAGCACGCCTTGCGCGGCGGAGCGGCGCAGGCGGGCGGTCTTTTCCAGCAGCGGCCATTCGCGCTGCAAGGTGATCTGGAGGCTTTCGCCATCGAGCCGGCGCAGCCCGAGACTGCCACTGCCGCCTTCCTCGTCGCGGCCGTCGGCGGCCAGGCTTTTCAGCAGCCGATGCAAGGTTTCCGGCAACGCGCCGGCATGGCCGACATTCTTGAGGTGCTGGCAGGCAAGGCGCAGATGCAGCGGCGCGGCGTCGCCCTTGCCCAGGTCCGGCGCGGCCGCGCGCAGTTCGGCGATCAGCGCGTCTTCGAGTTGCGCGGCCTGTTTCAGCCGATCGTGCGAGGCGTGCTTGATGCCCACATGCACATAGGCGGTGAGTGCCGTGTCGTTGCTGGCCAGGCCAAGCGCTTCCAGATCGGCAAAGGCCTGCCGCAGCCGGGCTGAGGAGAGTTTCGCGACGCCCATCAATTCGTCCGTGGAAATGCCCTCGTCGGCATCGGCGGCGATCAGCGCGTCGACGATGGCGATGAGTTGTCGCTTGTACTCGTCGGGGATCGCCTTGGCGAGGAGTTTGTCGCGAGCCTCCTGAACCGATGCGACGCGCAGCGAGGAGGGGAAAATCTGCACGCGGTTTTCTTCGCGGGAAAGCAGGGCGGCTTCTTCCAGCCAGGAAATCGCGCTTCTTACGCGCGTGTCGTCGGTGGCCGAATCGCGCTCGAAGCCGGCGTCTTCGTCTTCGGCCAGGATTTCGCCGGGCGTCGCGATCACCTCGTCGCCGGACTTGCCTTCCTTGCGCCGCTTGCCGTCGAGAGTGCGCAGCGCCTTGAGGATGGCGCGGATTTCCTTCTGCGTCAGCCGCGAGCGCGCCGACATGCCGAACTGCCGTTCGACGTCCTCCGCCGTGTACAGCAGCACGCAGCGCGCGTTATTGCGGTCGCGTCCTGCACGGCCGGCTTCCTGCAGGTAGTTTTCCAGCGAGCCGGGTATGTCGGCATGAATCACCAGGCGCACGTCGGGCTTGTCGATGCCCATGCCGAAGGCATTGGTCGCGGCGATCACCCGCAATTCGCCGCCGATGAAACGCTCCTGCACGTTCTTCTTGGTTTCCGGCGGCAGCTTGGCGTGAAAGCGATCCGCCGCGAGGCCCTTGTCGCGCATGAAAGCCGCGATCTCCTCGGTCTGCTTGCGCGTCGCGCAATAGACGATGGCGCCACCGGCAATTTGCGCTGGCAGCTCCATTTCGATCCAGCGCGCGACGTCGTCGAACTTGGTCGCCGGTGTCGTTTGCGCGACGACAAAATCGAGATTGCCGCGGGTGGCGCCGCCATCCACACAGTCCAGTTCGATGCCGAGCTTGTCGCGGAAATGACTCAGGATGTCCGTCACCACGTCCGGCTTGGCGGTGGCGGTGAGGCACAGCACGGGGGGTATCGAACCGGCCCCCGCCTTCTCCCGGATGAAGCGGGCGACATAGCGGTAGTCCGGGCGGAAGTCGTGGCCCCATTTTGAAATGCAATGCGCTTCGTCGAGCACCCAGGCACCGATCTCGCGCTGCTCCAGCACGCGCCGCAGCGAGCGGTTGCGCAGTTGCTCGGGCGAAACGATCAGGATGCCGACGTCGCCGAGGCGCACGCGGTCAAGCACGTCGGCGCGCTCGGGCATCGACAGCAGGCCGTTTACGGCCGCGCAGGAATGAATGTTCTTCGCCATCAGCCCGGCGACCTGATCGGCCATCAGTGCCACCAGCGGCGAGACGACCACGGTGAGCGCGCCCGTCTTGTCGAAGCGGGAAAGTGCCGGAATCTGGTAGCACACCGACTTGCCGGTACCGGTGGGCAGGATGCCCAGCACATGGCGGCCGGCCATGGCGGATTCGACAATCACCTGCTGCAAAGGGCGGCCGGCGGCGTCCGCCGGCTCCGGGCGGAATTCGGCAAAACCAAACCAGTGTTGCAGCGCCTTCCTGGCGTCGTGATGTTCGCGGCACCAGGCGCAGGCCGGGTCCGCGCAGGCGGTGTCGCGCAGGCGGCGGACGATCTCGCCCGCGGCCGGGAACTGGTGGCGCACCCACGGCGGCATCACCGAGTTGCCGCCGGCCACCGACAGCCAGGCCAGGGCGTAGGCGAGTGGCCAGCCGTCGCTTTCGGCCGTTGCCAGCACCGCGTCGCGCTGTGTCCGGCAGCTTTGCCCGTCGAGGCAGGCGCGGATTGCGGCGCGTGCCTCGGCGCGCGCGGGACGCGGGCTGTCGCGCAGGGTCATGAACAAGCGGTTCATGCCGCTCACCGTGTCGTCCTGGGTCGTCAGCCAGTGCCAGGCGGCCACTCGCTGCGGGGCGCCGGCATTGAGTGCGTGCAGCGCATCCTGCTGATCGCGAAAGAGGCTCAGGGCGAGTTCCGCGTCCTGCAGCGGATCGTTGCGATAGCCGCTGGCGAGGGGGCCGTCCTGATAGTGCTTGATCAGGTGATGGTAGGGATTGCGTGGAAAGGCGAGCGGATTGAGGCGCAGGGTGTCGATGGCCGGCAGTTCAAGCAGCCGCAGTCCGGGGCGCAACGCAGCCAGTTGCGGCAGATCGAAGTCGATGATGTTGTGGCCGAGCACGAAAGCCGCGCCGTCGGCCAGCGCATCGAGCCGGTCGAGTCCGGCGCCGGGGTCGCCGCCGCGCCAGTGCAGGCGTTCTTCGGTGTCGCCGCGCAGCGCGCCGATCTGCCGCAGGCGCCCATCCTTCTTGCCGACTTCGAGGTCGATGACCAGGCAGCGCGGCCGAAATGGTTTTGCGGGAACCGCGTTGTCATTGCTATCCGCCATGGCCGCGGATGATACCGCGTGCGGTCGATGCGTCGGCTTTTCGCGCTATTGCCGGGCATGACTTTGTGAGACATCCCTGCAGCATGAAAGTCATGCCCGGTTTCCCTCTCCCCCAACCCCTCTCCCGCAAGGGGCGAGGGGAGCGTCGAGAGTCGCCGGCGCGACTATTACTTTAAACGCGCACGCGGCTCTGGGACGGTACGTGGCGGGCGAGGAAGTCCATCTGATCGGCGAGGATGTTGCGGTTGCTGAGGATCAGGTATTCGGCCTTGTTCGGCACATAGGGCGCATAGACCAGTTCCATGCGCGCCTGTTCGGGCGTGCGTCCGCTCTTGGTCTGGTTGCAGTTGCGGCAGGCGGTGACGACGTTCATCCAACTGTCGCGGCCGCCTTGCGAAACCGGCAGGATATGGTCGCGGGTCAGTCGCTGCGAGGAAAACTCGCGGGCGCAGTAGGCGCAGATGTGGCGGTCGCGATGGAACAGTTCGCGGTTCGACAGCGGCGGAGTCGGATGCAGGGACTTGCCCGAGAGGGCCTTGCCGCGTATCGCGATGATGCTGCTGGTGGCCAGCTCGGAGCGTTCGCCGGTGACGCGGTTGGTGCCGCCGTAGAAAATGAAATGAGTGTCGCCGGCATCCCACGCGACCTGGTCGCGCGCCACATAAATGCAGGCATGCTGCCAACTCACCCAGCGGTGCGGCACACCGTGTTGGTCGAGGGTAAGGATCAGCGGATGGCTACTCATCTCTATAGAATCCTGTATTGGCAAGAATTTAGCAGAGCGCAATGACTTTTCATAGTCTGGGGTTGAAGGGATCAGCAAGGCGACGGCTGCTCTATTCCATCGCTGCTTCGTTGCTGCTGCACCTGCTGTTACTCTGGCCGGGCAGTCCCGGCCTCCTGACGCAGGATACGCCTTCTCAACTGCAGGCTTCACTGCGCCAGTTGCCGCGGCCGTTGCCCGCGCTCGCGTCACCCGAGTATTCACCCAAACCGCCGCAGCGCGCCGTGGCGCCAGCGCCAACTCTTGCACCGCCCGCATACAAACCAGCGCCAAACCCATTAGAGCGGCCAGCGCCTGCTTCGGTTCCGCAAGCGCCACTGGCCGCGCCGGATTCCGAGCCGGCGCCCGGCCCGGTGCCGTCAGCCGTCCCGGCCATGGCGACCGCGGCGCCGGTTGCGACAGCGGCCAGCGCTTCCCCGCTGACCGAAGCTGGAGCCTCCGCCGAGGTAGTGGATGGGTTGCGCGGTTATCGGCTCGCAGTGGCGACCCAGGCGCGGCGTTACAAGCGCTACCCGACGCAGGCGACGGCTTCCGGTTGGGCGGGCAGCGCCGACATCCGCCTCGAAGTCGGTCGCGACGGCCGGCCGCGCGCCACCACCGTGGCCCGCTCCAGCGGCCATGAAGTGCTGGATCAGGCAGCGCTGGCCATGATCGATGCCGGCGCCTTGCGCGCGCGCGTGCCGGACAGCTTGCGCGGCCAGGCCTTCGCGGTGGTGTTGCCGGTGGTCTTCAACCTTGAGGACCGCTAGCGGAATCTTCAGCGCAGCGGCGGCGGGGCGGTCAGGTCCTCGGTATGGAAACCGAACTCTCCGGCGCGGCGATCGGCGAAGTAGTGTCTCAGGGTGATGGCAATGGTGCGAAAGGCGATATCGTCCCAGGGAATTTCGTCCTCGCGGAACAGCCGCAGTTCGAGGGTTTCCACGCCGGCGGCGAAGTCGAGATCGAGCAGCTGCGAACGGTAGATGACATGCACCTGGTGTATGTGCGGCACGCTGATCAGGGTGTACAGCTCACCCAGTTCGATGCGGGCGCAGGCTTCTTCCAGAGTCTCGCGCATGGCCGCGGCGGCGACGGTTTCGCCGTTCTCCATGAAGCCGGCCGGCAAGGTCCATTTGCCGTGGCGCGGCTCGATGGCGCGGCGGCAGAGCAGGATGCGGTCTTCCCATTCGGGCAGGGCTCCCACCACCAGGCGCGGGTTGCGGTAATGAATCGCCCCGCAGGCATCGCAGACATGGCGCGGCAGGGAATCGCCGGCGGGTACGCGCAGCGTGACGGGTGCGCCGCAGGCGCTGCAAAAGTTCATGGCCGGGTCCATGAACTTATTCTAGCCTGCGAAATGCCCCTTTCGGCGTTGCTCGCGGCGACGAAATGGTGATATAAGCCAGCCAATGACAAGCGAAAAAACCCATTCCGAGTTGGACTTTACCGGACGCACCCGGCTTGAGCAAATCAAGACCATGGAGGCCTACCCGCTGCCCAAGGGCGCGGCCCTGGCGCTGGTTCGCCTGACCCAACGAGAATCCACGTCGCTGGCGGTGCTGGCGCATGCCATCAAGGCCGATCCGGTGTTCTCGGTGCAGGTGATCAGGGTTGCCAATGGCGTCGGCGGTGTGGACCATGGCCCGGTGATTTCGCTGCGCGATGCGGTGAATGTGCTGGGCGTGCCGGCGGTGCGGGCGCTGGCCACCGGATTCTCGCTGCTGGCGAACCATCGCAGCGGCCCGTGTCGCGACTTCGACTACCCACGCTTCTGGTCGCAGGCGCTGGTGCGAGCGCTGACGCTGCAGTTGCTCACGCCAGCGTGCGAAGGCTGCCCGCCGGCGGACGCGTTCAGCGCCGGCTTGCTCGCGCGCAGCGGAGAACTGGTGCTGGCCGCCGTGTTTCCGCAGCAGTATTCGGACCTGCTGCAGCGCCGGTGCGCGGCACCGGAAGCGCGTCTGCAGGATCTCGAGCTGGAGGCCTTCGCCATCACGCATGCGACGATCGCGGCATCGATGATGCAGGATTGCGGCCTGCCCGTGGCGTATGTCGCGGCAGTCGATGGCTTCGACCTGCCCGAGTCGCAGGCTTATCCGGAAGGCTCCGGATCCTGCAATGCCAGGAACATGCTCGCCCTGGCTGATCGCATCGCCGATATCTGCGTGGCGCCGTCGGGCGCGCGGCGCGCGCTGATGCCCGGGCTGTTCCAGCTCGGCGCGAGGCTTTCGCTTCCGGCCGAGGCGCTGATCGCGCAGTGCGACCGGATCGCCCACGAGTGGCGCGAGTGGGGCGCCCTGCTCGGCGTCGAAACCGGCCCGATGCCGCACTTCGGGGAAGCGCCCGAGCTTCGGCAGCCCGCCCCGACGCCGGTCGCGCCTGCCGTCTCCGTCGCCGGGGCCGCCGCCGATCGCATGTGCATACTGGTGGTGGGCGACCAGGCACGAGTCCGCAATCCGCTTTGCAGCGCCTTGACCGCGGCCGGGCATCAGGTGTTCGAGGCGGCCGACGGCCGTCAGGGCCTGGCCATGGCCGTCGAATTGCAGCCGCAGATCATGCTGGTTGACGCGCAGGCGGCGGAATTGGACGGTCTCGAACTGACCCGCACCCTGCGCCAGTTCAAGGCCGGGCGCAGCATCTACGTCATGGTTCTCGCCGCCCGCGGCGATGACGCGGAACTGGTGCGGGCCTTCGAGGCCGGCGCCGACGATTTCCTGTGCCTGCCCGCGCCGCCGCGGGTGCTGGCCGCACGCTTGCGCGCTGGTCAGCGCGTGGCCAGGCTGCAGGAGGAACTTGCACGCGATCAGGAGGAGATCCGGCGTATCTCCGCCGAGCTGTCGGTGAGCAACCAGCAGCTCCAGGACGTGGGCATGACCGACCTGCTGACCGGCTGCCCCAATCGGCGCTGCGCCATGGACCGGATCCAGCAGGAATGGGCGATGGCGACACGCAGTCAGCGGCCGTTGGCGTGCATGGTGGTCGACATCGACAACCTGAAACAGGTCAATGACGCCCACGGCCATGTCGCCGGCGACATGGTCCTCAAGCTCGTCGCCAGTGCCTTCAAGGACGAGATGCGGGCGCAGGACGTGCTGGCGCGCAGCGGCGGCGACGAATTTCTGGTGATCTGTCCCGATACCACGCTGCAGGCGGCGATGGCTTGCGCCGAGCGCATGCGCGCCGCGGTCGAGACCTTGCCGATTGTCGGCGGTGCGCAAACCTCGCGCGGCAGCGTCAGCATCGGCGTCGCGGTGCGCGATGCGTCGGTGGCGGACCCGGATGCCCTGATCCGGCTGGCGGACCAGGGCGCCTATCTGGCCAAGCGCAGCCGCAATACCGTGGCGACCGTGCAGTCGAACCCGGCTTTTTCGCTGCGCCCGGTTTAGTCGCCGGGCCAGGCTCACCCCCGAGCGCCGTGCTTGCAGCGGATCGCGCAGCCGGGGACAGCCAGTGGCAGCGCGGGGGTACGCTGAAAATAATTAAATAAACAAACGGATATGGCGATTTTGTAATGCTTTCTCTTACAAAGCTGTTGTATCTAATTCTTACAATAGAATGGTTTTTCCACTGATTTCTTTCTTGTCATGGCCTGTGTGATCATGTATCTGCCGTGATTCGGGCTCCAATTCGGGCCTGGCCGGTGCTCACAAGGAGTGCATGATGAAATCGACCGACACCTACAACGACATAAAGGAAGTCAATCTCTCCTACCTGATGCTGGCGCAGAACATGGTTCGCTCCGATCGCGAGGCGGCCATTTTCCGTCTGGGCATCAGTCAAGAGATTGCCGACGTGCTGGGGCGCCTGACGCCGGGCCAGGTTCTCAAGATGGCCAGTTCCGACATGCTGCTGTGCAGCTTCCGCTTCGACGACACCCTGTTGCTCGATCTGCTCGCCAACCACGAGCGCGATCGCGGCGTAGGCCACCTGCATGCGGCGATCCTTGCCGCCGGGCGGCCCGTCGCCACGCTGGCCTGACAGGCCGTTCCAATCCCGAATGACAGGCGTCGGACGACGGAGGTTAGCCATGCGCAACAAATCGGTAATCATTGAAGCCAAGGATATCGGCCTGGCGATCGAGTTGATCGAACTCGGCGCCCGCCTGCAACTGCTCGAGGCGGAAACCAACCTGTCGCGCGAGCGCTTGCTCAAGCTGTACAAGGAGGTCCGCCACGAGTCGCCGCCCAAGGGCATGCTGCCCTTTTCGACCGACTGGTTCATGACCTGGCAGCCGAATATCCACGCCTCGCTGTTCATGGCGTACTACCGTTTCCTCAAGTCGCACACGCAACTGACCGGGCTGGAGCTGATCATCAAGTCCTACCGGATGTACCTCGACCAGGTCAAGCGCGGCGGCCTCGATACCGTGCTGTCGCTGACGCGGGCGTGGACCATGGTGCGTTTCTTCGATGCCAGCATGCTGCAGATGGCCACCTGTCGCGAGTGCGGCGGCGACTTCGTCGCCCATGCCTATGATCCGACGCGCGGCTATGTCTGCGGCCTGTGCCACATGCCAGCGCGCGCCGGCAAGACCCGGCGCGCCGCGGAAGCCGCGGCCAGCGCCGCACTCGCCGCCGTCTAGCGACCCGCCGTTCCGCCCGCAGGTTCGCGCGCTCCCGGCTTGCCGGCGGGGCGCGTTTTATTTTGTGCCGCGTCACCGCCTCGCCTGAACGGCGTGTCGCCAGCGCCAACTATGCCGCCAGCGCCGACTTTGCCCTGGCGCCGGTTTGTCGCGTCGGCGATGATTAACGTGAAATACAACGAAGAGCGCGCTTGGTAATTGTCGAGCGCAGCGAGCCAGTTAGTAGCCTCCCCGCGAGGGGAGGATGGGAGGGGCGGGTCTTCAATTCGCCTTTCGTTTGTTTTCATCATCGGGGGTGCCGTGTCGCTGCGGCATGAAAGTTAGAATGTGCGTCTTTCAACACACGTCCTCTCGCCATGTGGTTTCGCAATCTCCAGATTTTCCGCCTTACTCCCGACTGGGCCTATAGCACCGACGCGTTGGCGGAAGCCCTGCACAAGGGGCTCTTCCAGGGCTGCGGCGCCACCGACAGGGTGGCGCGCGGTTGGGTGCCGCCGCGCGGCGAAGAGGGCGCGCTGGTGTTCAGCGTGGAGCGCCAGCAGCTGATCGCCCTCGGCGTCGAACAGAAATTGCTGCCGGCCTCCGTGGTGCGCCAGTATGCGCAGGCCAAGCTGGCGGAAATCGAGGCGGCGCAGGGCTACAAACCGGGGCGCAAGCAGGCGCGCGAAGTCGTCGAGCAACTGGAGATCGAACTGCTGCCGCGCGCCTTCGTCAAGCGCGGACTCACCTATGTCTGGATCGATCCGGTCAACCGCTGGCTGCTGGTGGATGCCTCGTCGAGCACCCGCGCCGACGAAGTCATGGAGCAGCTGAAGCTGTCGCTCGGCGAACTGCCGGTGACCCTGGTCAAGACCCAGCTGGCGCCGGCCACCGCGATGACGCAGTGGCTGGCGGCGGGCCACGCCCCGGGCAGCTTCAGCATCGACCGCGATTGCGAACTGTGCGCGGCGGCCGAGGAGCGCGCGGCGGTGCGCTACGTGCGCCACAACCTGGACAGCGACGAGGTACGCAGCCACATTGCCGGCGGCAAGTCGGCGACGCGTCTGGCGCTGACCTGGAACGACCGGGTTTCCTTCGTGCTCACCGAGCAGTTGCAGATCAAGAAGCTGGCCTTCCTCGACATGCTCAAGGAGGATGCCGAGCGCCAGGCGGAGAACGCCGACGACTTGTTCGCCGCCGATTTCGCGCTGATGAGCGGCGAACTGGCGCAATTGCTCGGCCATCTGCTCGAAGTGCTGGGCGGCGAAGGCGAGTAAATCGATGCTGCGCACGCTGATCGCTTTGCTGGCGCTCGCCGCGGGCCTGCCGGTGCTGGCCGACGGCATCGAGGTCGGCAAGCCATCGGCGATGGCCAATCTGGTGCCGGCCGCCACGGTGGAAAAGCAGGCGGCGCAGCAATACGGCGAGCTCAAGCGCCAGGCAGCCGCCAAGCGCGCGCTGGGGCCGGACGACCATCCGCAGGTGAAGCGGCTGCGGGCGATCGCCGCGCGCATGATTCCCCTGGTCGATCGCTACAACCCGCGGGCGCGGCAGTGGCAATGGGAAATCAACCTGATCGGCTCCAAGCAGATCAATGCCTTCTGCATGCCCGGGGGCAAGATCGCCTTCTACAGCGGGATCCTCGATCAGCTCAAGCTGACCGACGACGAGGTGGCGATGGTCATGGGCCACGAGATCGCCCACGCCCTGCGCGAACATGCGCGCGAACGCATTGCCAAGAGCCAACTGACCCAGCTCGGCGCCAGCCTGCTCGGCGAACTGGTCGGTGGCGGACGCTATAGCGGCGCATTCCAACTCGGTGGCAATCTGCTGTCCCTGAAGTTTTCGCGCGATGACGAATCCGAAGCCGACGTGGTCGGGCTCGATCTGGCGGCCCGCGCCGGTTTCGATCCGCGCGCCGCGGTCAGTCTGTGGCAGAAGATGGCGGCCGCCAACAGCCGCGCGCCGCTGGAATTCCTGTCAACCCACCCGGCGGGCGACAGTCGCATCAAGGACATCGAGCAGCAGTTGCCGCAGGTGATGCCGCTCTACGAAAAGGCGAAGCGCAGCCGCTGAGCGGAGTTCGCGCCGGGCTCAGGCGCCACAACCGCCGGCGGCGGCCTCGCCGGTTTCGGTGTTGCGGGCCTGCGGGGGATCGTGGCGACGCTCACCGCTGAGGAATTGGCACACTCTTTCCATCCAGGGTTCGGTATGGCGACGCACTTCGGCATCGTCGTCGAGGATGCGCTGGATCAGGCTGTGCTTGCGCGCCAGATCGGCGGCCAGTGACTCGCTGCCTTCGGGCGCGGTCGTCAGGGTGTCGCGCAGGCAACTGGCGTCGCGTTCGAGTTCGGTCAGCCGGTCCCAGTCGCGCGCGCGCACCGCTGCGACCATGCTGGACGACAGCAGGCTCATTTGTTCGTAGAGTTCAACTTGGCTAGGCATCCAGCGCATGCTAGCGATCCTGCCGCCGCGGTATTGCGCAAAGCTGCGGCGGGATATTTGCCCTATTCCTTCCGGCCCGACCGAATTTCCCCGGAGCGGGTGCTTAGCGTCGGAATTGAGGCGAAATCGCCTCTCAAATCGGCTCCCAGGCTTTGCCGCCCGTTTCTAGGTGGCGGCGGCCAGGCGCCGGGTTTCCAGGCTGCGCTCGTCGATCGGCAGATGGATCAGGGCCGAGAGCACGCCGAGCAGGATGCAGATGCCCCATACCGTGTCGTAGGCTCCCGTGGCGTCGAACAGCAGCCCGCCGAGCCAGACGCCGAGGAAGCTGCCCACCTGGTGGCTGAAGAACACCAAGCCCGAAAGCATGCCGAGGTAGCGCACGCCGAACACCTGGGCCACGATGGCATTGGTCAGCGGCACCGTGGACAGCCAGAGCAGGCCCATCACCGCCGCGAACAGATAGACGCTGGTGGCCGTCAGCGGCGCCCAGAGGAAGAGGCTGATCGCCACGCTGCGCACGGCGTAGATGCCGGCCAGCACGTGGCGCTTGGGCAGGCGGTTGCCCAGATGGCCGGCGCTGTAGCTGCCGAACACGTTGAACAGGCCGATCAGCGCCAGCGCGGTCATGCCGACCTCGGCGCCCATGCCCTTGTCGATCAGGTAAGTCGGGAAATGCACGCCGATGAACACCACCTGGAAGCCGCAGACGAAATAGCCGGCGATCAGCAGCACGAAGCTCTTTTCGCGCATGGCCTCGCCCAGCGCTTCGCGTGCGGTCTGGCCGTGGCCCGCGGCGCCGGCGACCAGGCCCTTGGTCAATGCGCCGCCGAGCGGAATGATCAGCAGGGCCGAGGCGGCGAATACCAAGAGCGTGCCGAACCAGCCCATGCCGCCGATCAGCCCCGATGCCACCGGAATCATCAGGAACTGGCCGAAGGAGCCGGCCGCGGCGACCACGCCCATGGCCCAGCCGCGCTTGGCGTCGGGCACCAGCTTGCCCATGGCGGCGAACACCACGCTGTAGGTGCAGCCGCTTTGCGCCGCGCCGATCAGCAGGCCGGCGCTGGCGGCGAGACCGCTGCCGGTTGACGCGTAGGCCATGCCCACCAGGCCGAGTGCGTAGAGGACACTGGCGCCCCACAGCACGCGCCGCGCGCCGTAGCGGTCGGCCAGCCAGCCGGCGAAAGGCTGGGTCGCGCCCCAGATCAGATTCTGCAGCGCGAGGGCAAAGGAGAACACCTCGCGGCTCCACTGGTGCTCCATGCTCATCGGCGTCAGGAACAGGCCGAAGGTGTGGCGTATGCCCATGGCCACGCAGACGATCAGCGCGGCGAACATGAGTACGGTGGAAAGCGGGCGCTGTGGCGTCGGGGCGGCGGGATTTGTCATGCTTTGGATGTTAACATTTAATTTTGCTGACTATTTCCATCACGTGAACAAGGCTTTTGTCAAAGAGTCGGACAACGAGGACGAGGAAGAAGCGCCCGAGTCCCAGATTCCCGCCGGCACCAAAAACTACATGACGGTGCGCGGCCACGCGCAGATTCGCGCCGAGTTCGAGCATCTGGTCAAGGTCGAACGCCCCGCCATCGTCCAGGTGGTGTCTTGGGCGGCAGGCAACGGCGACCGCTCGGAGAACGGCGACTACATCTACGGCAAGAAGCGCCTGCGCGAAATCGACCGGCGCATCCGCTTCCTCTCCAAGCGCCTCGAATCGGCGGTGATCGTCGATCCGGCCGATCAGCGCAATTGCGATCAGGTGTTCTTCGCCGCCACCGTCACGGTCTGCGATGCCGACGGTGTGGAAGAAACCTACCAGATCGTCGGCATCGACGAAGCCAACGCGCAGGAGGGCCGCATCAGCTGGATCTCGCCCTTGGCGCGCGCCCTGCTCAAGGCGCGCGAGGGCGACACGGTGCGCTTCGACAGCCCGGGGGGCTTGCGCGAACTGGACGTGATCGAGGTTCGCTACTCGGACGACTGAATGCCGGGGAATACTCCAAATCCATTCGCCAGGCTTGCCGTTGCAAAAACCGCTTGACCGGATCCGCGCCTGAATAAAAAATAGGCAACATGGCTCGGATTTAAGATTTTCCTGGAGCGGGAAACAAAAAATGCGCTACCTCGGCTACGCCCATCTGCATCGCCACCTGCGCCTGACGGCGATCGAGCCGGAGCGGCCGGCACGGCTGGCCGCAGTCACGCGCGTGACGGCCACGCCATCGGCCCTGCTGGTGCCCGCGCAGGTAGCGCCGGAAACCGACGAGCCGCTGGCGCATCTGCTGTTTGCCCTCAAGCACGAAGGCGTGAACCTGCCCATCCTGGCGCAGGCCTTGCGCGCCGTGCCGGCGGCGCGACTGTTCGACGCCGCGCGCGCGGCGCCCTCGGGCGCGTATGCGCGCATCGCTGGCTGGTTGTGGGAAGCCTTCAACGACCGCCGGCTCGAAGATTTGCCCGCGATCCAGGGCCCGACCGTGGATTTGTTCGATGCCAGGCGCTACATCACCGGGCCATCGGTCCGCGACGCACGCTGGCGGGTCAATTTCAATGGCCTCGGTTCGCTGGCGTATTGCGCCACGGTCGAGCGCACGCCCGAGATCGAAGGCCTGCTGGCGCAAGACATCCTGGCGCGGGCGGAAGACTTCCTGCAACACCTTGAGCCGATGGCCGCCGAACGGGCCATGGCGTGGGCCTACCTGCACGAAACCGAAAGCTCGTTCGCCATCGAGCGCGAAAAGCCGTCCACCGGCAAGGCCGAGGCGTTCGTCGACCTGCTGCGCCAGGCACACCGCGCGCAGGAGCTGGACGAGGAGGCGCTGATCACCCTGCAAAACGTCACCATCACCAACCCGTTCGACCGGGCGAGCGCTTATCGCCACGAACAGAACTGGCTGCGCGGCCCGCTGCGCGGGGCGGCCGGCGTGACCTATGTGCCGCCGCCGCCCGCATGGGTCGGTCCGCTGATGGCGGGCCTGCTCGATTTCGCCAATGCTGCGCCGCGTAGCATCGACCCGCTGATCGCGGCGGCCGTGAGTTCCTTCGGCTTCGTCTTCATCCATCCCTTCATGGATGGCAATGGCCGCCTCTCGCGCTTCCTGTTCCATCACAGCCTGTGCCGCTCGGGCCGGCTGCGCGACGGTCGGCTGCTGCCCGTGTCGGTCGCCATGAAGCGCAACGAAGCGGAATACCTCGACGTGCTCCAGCACTTTTCCGCGCCGGCGCGCAAGCGCTGGGAAGTCGAGTGGATCGGCGACGACGACTATCGCCTGCACTATCGCGGCGACGATACGCTCTATCGCTACTGGGACGCCACGCGCTGTGTCGAATTCGGCCTGCGCATGGCGCGACAGGCGCTGGAACACGACCTGCGCCAGGAAACGGATTTTCTCGCCCGCTTCGATCGGGTGTACAAGGCGGTGGATGCGCGCTTCGACGTGCGCGGCAACGACCTCACCACGCTGGTGGTGGCCTGCCTGCAGAACAACGGCAGGCTGTCCATGCGACGGCGCAAGCAATATCAACCGCGCATAGCGTCCGCCGTGTTCGACGCCCTTGAAGAGGAATGCGCGGAATTGGCCGACACCCGACAATGAACCGCCGTAGCGCCAGCGCCGACTTTCTTGAACATCATCGGAAATCCTGCACAGACCGATTCCGGCGCGATCGTACAAACAGCATCGGATTGAAGGTCGCGGATGTGCCCGAACCGGTCGGTTGCGAGAATTGGAAGCCGCCGTTTGCGGAAAACGCTGGAAGATTGGAAGCAGTCGTTCGTTCTGCGAAATGCATAGTCTCGCCTGAGCGGCTCCTGTGCAGCGGAAACGCTCGCTGACAGCCCTGATGTTTCAGGAGTTTGACTGGCCGATCTCAGACTTACCGTTCCAGTGGCTAGCATTTTTTTCAGATGGTAGGCAAGCCCCGGCGCTGAAGTGGCACCGGGCCATTACCACGGCAGCAAGCGCTTTCCTTCTCGTGACGCTGCCTTGCTGCCCGATCAAATCTACAACATCACCTTCGAACGCGCCGTTCTATATCGCCGGCTCACTTCATTGGAATTCCACAGTCGCCGTATGGGCGAATTCCTTCTTCCATTTCGCTATACTCGATCACGCTTCAGCATTGCCGGCGGCGTTTTTCAGCGGGGGTTTTCATGGCACGCATGATCAATTGCATCAAGCTCGGTCGCGAGGCCGAGGGACTCGAACACCTGCCCTACCCGGGTGAGCTCGGCAAACGAATCTGGGAGAGCGTATCGAAAGAGGCCTGGCGGCAGTGGCTGGATCACCAGAAGATGTTGGTCAACGAGAACCGTCTCAATCTCGCCGACCAAAAGGCGCGCGAATACCTCGTGGCACAGATGGATGCCTTTTTCTTTGGCGCCGGCGCCGACGCGGTCGCAGGCTTCGTCGCGCCGCAACTCAAGAAGTAGGCTTCACGTTTACCTTAATCTTTGTAAAAGTGAACCCATGAACGAGAGCACGCCTCAGATCACTGAAATCACGCTGCACAAGAAGTCGCGCCTGCTCGAAGTTTCGTTTGCAGACGGCAAGACTTTCCAACTGCACTGCGAGTTTCTGCGGGTCTATTCGCCGTCTGCCGAGGTAGCCGGGCACGGGCCGGGACAGGAAGTATTGCAGGTCGGCAAGCGGAACGTCGAAATCGCCGAGATCGCGCCGGTGGGCAACTACGCCATCAGTCTCACATTCTCCGACGGCCATGACACGGGCATCTACGCGTGGGAACGCTTGTATCACTTCGGCCTGCACCAGGACGAGATGTGGCAGAGTTATCTTGCCCGGCTGGCGGACGCCGGCGCGAGCCGCGATCAGGGTCCTGCGCCGTTCGAGTCGCGACCGAAATCCAAGTAGTTGAGCCGCGTCGCAAAGCTTCCAGTGCGGGATTCGCGGTGAGCATTCCATTCAAGGTCGTGCTCGTCAATCCATACGAGATAGGGCGGCAGCCGTTCGCCCTGGCCGAACTGACGACGTGGCTGAAGCGCGATGGCTTCGCGGTGAGCAGCCTCGACCTGTCTCTGCAGAAACTGGAACCCGACACCCTCACCGATGCCGGCCTGGTCGCCATCTATGTCGGCATGCATACCGCCACGCGTATCGCCGTGGGCGCCTTGCCACGCATCCGCCAGCTTGCCCCGCAGGCGCAGCTCTGCGTCTTCGGTCTCTATGCGCCGATGAACGAGTTCATGCTGCGTGCGCTCGGCGTCGGTACCGTGCTTGGCGGCGAACTGGAACCGGCAATACTTGCGCTGTCCAGACAACTGCGTGCCGGCGAAGTGCTGACGAGCCAAAGCGCACCGGTGGTCAGCCTAGCCAAGGTCGACTTCGAGGTGCCGGATCGCAGTGGCCTGCCGCCGCTGTCCCGCTATGCCCATCTGGTGCTCCCGGACGGTTCCACGCGGACGACGGGCTTCGCCGAAGGCAGCCGCGGCTGCAAGCACCTTTGCCGGCACTGCCCCGTCGTGCCCGTCTATCAGGGGAAATTCCGCATCGTCCCGGCGGACGTGGTGATGGCCGACATCCGCCAGCAGGTGGCGCAGGGCGCGACCCACGTGTCCTTTGGCGATCCCGATTTCTTCAACGGCCCCACCCACGGCATCCGGCTGGCGCGGGCGCTGCACGAGGAATTTCCCGACATCAGCTTCGATGCCACAATAAAGATTCAGCACCTCGTCGAACAGGCGCCGCTGCTGCCCGAGTTGAGGCGCTGTGGCTGCGTTTTCATCACCTCGGCGGTCGAGGCGGTGGATGACGAAATCCTGCAGCTGCTGGACAAGAACCACACGAGCCACGATTTCGATCGGGCGGTCGAGCTCACGCGCGCGGCTGGCATCGCCTTGGCTCCAACCTTCGTCGCCTTCTCGCCGTGGACGACGCTCGAAGGCTACATCGCGCTGCTGCAACGGCTGGTGGAACTGCGTCTCGTGGAGAGCGTACCCCCGGTGCAACTGATCATCCGGCTGCTGGTGCCGGCGGGTTCATATCTGTTGCAGATCCCGGGATTTCCGGAAAGGCTGATGGACTTCGACCCCACGCTCCTCGGCTATCCATGGGCGCACGCCGATGCGGGCGTAGACCGGCTGCAGCAGGAGTTGCAGACGTGTGTTGCCGAGTACGAGAAGTTGGGCCTGCCGCGCCGCGAGGTGTTCGCGCACGTCTGGCGCATGGCCCATGATGCTGCGGGCCGCGATGCGCCAGATTTGCCGTCCGACCTAGGTGTGCCGATCCCGCATCTATCAGAAGCCTGGTACTGCTGCGCCGAGCCTACCGACGCGCAGTTGCAGTCGTTCTGAACCGACTTTGCCATGAACCGTGTGCTGTTGCTCCTACCCACCGCGAGCTATCGAAACGATGACTTTCTCGAAGCCGCGCGGCGCATCGGCGTGGAAATCGTGGCGGCGACCAACTACTGCCACCAGTTGGCGCCTTCCTGGGGCATGGGCCCGATCATGGCGCTGCACTTCGACCAGCCGATGCAGGCGGCGGAGACGGTGCTGCGGGAAATCGACGGACCACTGGATGGAGTGCTGGCGGTGGACGATGCCGGCGTCGAACTGGCAGCTCTGCTGTGCGAGCGTCTAGGCTTGCCGGGCAATCCCGCGTCTGCCGTGAGGCTGCTGCGTGACAAATTCCTGTTCCGTCAGCTTCTCGCGGACAAAGGATTTGCCCACCCCGACTTCCGCCACTTGCCGACGGGCGAGAATCCGCATTCGCTGTTGACCGGAATGACATTCCCTGTGGTGGTCAAGGCGCGGCGCCTGTCGGGAAGCTGCGGGGTGATTCGCGCCGACGATGCCGCTTCCCTAGTGGAGTCCGTGGCTCGGGTACGTGCCATACAGGGCAGGAGCGACCGCGATGCCGCGGCACTGGGCATCGTCGTCGAGGACTTCATTCCGGGCATGGAATACGCGCTGGAAGGCATTCTCACTCACGGCGAACTGACGGTGCTGGCACTCTTCGATAAGCCCGATCCGCTGGACGGGCCTTGCTTCGAGGAAACCCTCTACGTAACGCCATCGCGGTTGCCACCGACCGTTCAGACGCGCATCCACGACGAGGTGGCCCGAGTCTGCCGCGCGGCCGGGCTGGTGACCGGGCCGATCCATGCCGAGATGCGGGTGAACGCACAGGGCGTGTGGATGCTCGAAGTGGCGTCGCGGTCCATCGGTGGGCTGTGTGGACGAATACTTGAACATTCGCTGGGCATGAGTCTGGAAGCATTGATATTGCGGCACCTGGTCGGCGATCCCCTGCTCGTCGCCGGTGTGGGCGGTGGTGCCGGCGTCATGATGATCCCGATTCCGCGGAGCGGCATCTACGACAGGATCCATGGCGTCGCCGCCGCGCAGGCCGTGCCCGGCGTGACCGGCGTGACGATCACGGCGCAACCGGGTCAAAGCGTTTCGCCGCCGCCCGCCGGGTCAAGCTATCTTGGCTTCATCTTCGCCCGCGCGGCGACCCCGGAAGAGGCCGAGGCGGCGCTGCGGCAGGCACACGCGCACCTGCGTTTCGAGATCCGAACCGGACTCCCGGCAGCAGGCCCGGCGTAGAACGCGGGCGTTCCCGCTGGTTGGTCTTCATGACGGTTCGTACCCGTTTCGTCCCCCAGTTCTATGGCCGCTTACGGTTGAGCCCTCCGTTCTAACGACCGCAATGGAAAACAATTCCGAGAGGCAGATCCTGGCCGTTGCCCGATAGTGCTTGATCGATAGCGACGACAAGCATTCGATCAGCGGGTCCAGTACGCTACAGCCAACAGCCCCTTTATCGCCGGATCGCGTGATTGGCCCAGATCACCAGGCCGAACAGCACCATCGCTCCAGCCTGGTGCGCGGCGCCCAGCGCCACCGGCACCTGCAGCAGCAGCGTGGCGATGCCCAGGCCGACCTGTACCGCCAGCCACAGCGTCAGCACCACGGCCGGCGTGCGCGCTGCGGGCGTCTCGTTCCAGATGCGCCAGGAAAACCACGGTATCAGCCCCATCAGCAGCCAGGCGATCAGGCGATGGTCGAACTGCACCGTGGCCATGTTGGTGAAGAAGTTGAGCCATAGCGGCTCGACCATGAATATCTCGGGCGGCACGAAATGCCCGTTCATCAGCGGGAAGGTGTTGTAGGCCAGGCCGGCGCGGATGCCGGCGACCAGCGCGCCCGACAGCACCATGATGAACACCAGCGCCACCAGCCAGTTGCCGAGACGCAGCGTAAGAGTTGGCGCTGGTGATGCGGCGAATTTGGCACTCCTTGGTTGCAGCACGCCCAGTCCGGTCCAGCCCATCAGGCCGAACAGCAGGAAAGCCAGCCCGAGGTGCGCCGCTAGCCGGTATTGCGAAACGCGCGGATCGTCCACCAGCCCGCTCTTGACCATGTACCAGCCCATCGCCCCCTGCAGGCCGCCGAGGATGAAGAAGCCGAACACCTTGGCCGCCATCGCGCCACGCAGATGGCCGCGCAGCAGGAACCAGACATAGGGCAGGAAGAACACCACGCCGATCGCGCGGCCGGACAGGCGGTGCGCCCATTCCCACCAGAAGATGAACTGGAAGCCGTCCAGCGTCATGTCGTGGTTGCGCTGGATGAACTCCGGCGTCTGCTGATACTTGGCGAAGAGTTCGAGCCAGTCGGCGTGGGTCAGCGGCGGCAGGGCGCCGATCAGCGGCTTCCATTCGACGATGGACAGGCCCGAGTGGGTCAGGCGCGTCACGCCACCCACCACCATGGTCAGGAAAACCATGGCGCAGCAGGCGAACAGCCACCAGGCTACGGCGCGTTGCTGGTTGCTCGAGTTCATTTGTCGTCTGCCAGCCAGTGTCCGGATTTGCCGCCGGCCTTTTCCAGCAGGCGGATGTCTTCGATGACCATGCCGCGGTCGACCGCCTTGCACATGTCGTAAATGGTCAGCAGGCCGACCGATACCGCGGTCAGCGCCTCCATCTCGACGCCGGTGCGGCCCACGGTTTCCGCCGTCACCTGCAGCGTCACGCGCTGGCGTGCGGCGTCGAGCACGAACTCGGCGGCGACGCGCGTCAGCGCCAGCGGATGGCACAGCGGAATCAGCTCGGAAGTGCGCTTGGAACCCTGGATCGCCGCGATGCGCGCGATGCCGAGCACGTCGCCCTTCTTGGCCGAGCCGCTTTCGATCAGGGCGAAGGTGGCCGGTGCCATGCGGATATGGCCGCGGGCGCGCGCCACGCGAGTGGTTTCGCCCTTGGCGCCGACGTCGACCATGTGCGCCTGGCCGGCGGCATCGAAGTGGGTCAGCGGGTTGGCGGCGGCAGCGCGCTCGGGCTGCGGGGGCGGGGTGGTCGGGGTCGGCGGGGTGGGCGGTGGCTTCATGAAATACGCTGTCACAACTGGTTTTTGCGGAGCCGCTATCATAGCGGTATGAAATTTTATCCGCTTGCCAGCACCCTGATTCTCGGTTTCGGCATTCTTTCGGCACCGGCCTTGTCGGTGGCCGATGGCCTGCCCGATCTCGGCGAAGCGGCGCAGGTCGAGTTTTCGCCGGCCATGGAAAGGCGCATCGGCGAATCGGTGATGCTCGATATCCGGCGCGATCCTACGTGGCTCGACGACCCCGAGGTCAACAGCTACCTCAACCGGCTCGGCAACCGGCTGGCGGCGCAGAGCATGGAAGCGCGGCAGGAATTCGAGTTCTTCGCCCTGCGCGACACCACGCTCAATGCCTTCGCCATGCCCGGCGGCTTCATCGGCGTGCATACCGGGCTGATCCTCGCCGCAGCCTCCGAATCGGAACTGGCCTCGGTGCTGGCGCACGAGATTTCCCATGTCACCCAGCGCCACCTGGCGCGTCTGGTCAACAAGTCGGGGCAGGGGCAGGTGACCAGCCTGCTGGCGCTCGCGGTGGCGATCCTCGCGGCGCGCAGCAGCCCGGATCTGGCGATGGGCGCGGCCATGGCCGGGCAGGGCGCGGCGATCCAGAACCAGTTGAACTACTCGCGCGATTTCGAGCGCGAGGCGGACCGTTTCGGCCTCGGCGTGCTGGAGCGTTCCGGCTTCGATATTCGCGGCATGAGCAGTTTTTTCGAGCGCCTGCAAAAGTTCGGGCGCCTGTATGAAAACAATGCGCCGGGCTATCTGCGCACCCACCCGCTGACCACCGAACGCCTGGCCGACATGGGCAACCGGATCCAGTCGCGGCCCTACAAGCAGGTGGCGGATTCGCTCGAATTCCAGTTGGTGCGCGCCAAGCTGCGCGCGCAGGACGGCACG
>JAXMJU010000165.1:0-25753 GCA_034376265.1 Sulfuritalea sp. | reverse complement strand
ATCGCCTAAAGTTCGCAGCTGTTCGTCGTTCATTTCGATCACCATGCTTCGCATATTGATCGACCCCGGCTACCTGCTCAGACTCAAACCCCGCTGGATTCACGCT
The DNA here is from genome assembly GCA_034376265.1 of Sulfuritalea sp. GTDB lineage: Bacteria > Pseudomonadota > Gammaproteobacteria > Burkholderiales > Rhodocyclaceae > Sulfuritalea. Next base: position 25,647 of record JAXMJU010000165.1, on the reverse strand, counting down.
CCTCGCTCAGACTCAAACCCCATTGGACAATGCTGCGGCTTCCCTTGCCGCAGACCGATTGCTATAATCCGCCCCCTCGATGGGGGTGTAGCTCAGTTGGGAGAGCGCGACGTTCGCAACGTCGAGGCCAGCGGTTCGATCCCGCTCACCTCCACCATTAACAAAGCCCGGATATCCTCCGGGCTTTTTCACGCATAGCCGTTCCATATCTGAACGGCTATAGATGAAGTCTGTTTCGCAAAATGCCGAAAGTCGGCGCTGGCGGCACGGCGAGAAAGTAGTTTCCCGAATCTGTCTGTCGATGTAGAACAGGCCTACGACTTTTTCGGTCGTTGTCGTCGGAGCAACAAGGCCATGAACTCGTCCACTAATTCACGGTTTCCCGGCGTCAATGTCGAATACTTGCTCGCGGCAAGGGCGGTAGGAGGTAAATGACGCTTCTTGCCGGCGGCAGAGTCGCTCGCTTTTCCGGCTGCATTGGCGGCACCTTCTGTGCGTAGATGCAACTCCGACACCGTCACCCCCAAGGCTGACGCTATTCGCTCCAGCGTTTCCGGCGAGTAACCCTGCGCACTGCGTTCGATGCGAGACAAATTACTGGCGTTCGTATCGGCGGCGAAGGCAATTTCCTCAAGCGTCGCCTTGCGCGCCTCCCTAATCTCGCGGATGACTTGCCCAATCTTCATGGGCTGAATATTGGTTTTCATTGACGTGTCGCGCAAAGCGTCACACGTCAATTAGAATGACGTCACACGTCAATTCTTCATCATTCAATGGATTAACCGGTTTTTCATCGGCACTTATCCATCCAAGAAATCAATAAATCGGAGTCCGCGTATGGCAGGGGGAGGCGAAGCGCGGTTTACCGCGTTGATGAATGAACTATTTCAGTTGCGCAAATCGGCCATTGTGCAAGACCCATTGGAATCGTTCCGCGCCGGTCGCGCGCAAGGCGAGTAACCCACGATCCCATCATGGCCCGCATCGAAGAAAAGATCGCCGAAATCGCCGATGCCAAACTGCGACAGGCTATCGCGGAGGAAGTCGCCAAACTGAAGAAGCGCACGCGCTTTGGCTTGGTGTTCGAGGAGCATCAACCGGAAGTGGTGCCAGTCTTCGGCAAGCGCGTCAAGCGCGGAGAGCGGGTGGCGAGAAAGACCGGCAGTCTGGCGGAGGTTTGGCGGGTAGTGTCCGTGAAGGACGGGCAGGCGCTGTGTGAGAAGGAAAAAGGCACGGACGGGGATGCAGGTGGGCGCGAAACTCTCCCCGTCGAGCAACTGGTGGTGGTGCGCCGCATGGGCGAGGCGATCTATCCCTCACTCACGCCGGTTGATGCAGTGGCCAACGGCGATCCGACTGCACCACATCATGTCCTGATCGAGGCCGATAATTACCACGCACTGCAACTTCTGCTGTTTTCCTACGAGCGCAAAGTCGATTGCATCTACATCGACCCGCCCTATAACACCGGCGCGCGGGACTGGAAATACAACAACGACTATGTCGACGGCAACGACGCGTGGCAGCACAGCAAGTGGCTGACCTTTATGGCCAAGCGCTTGCGACTGGCCCAGCGGCTACTGAATCCCAGTACCGGCGTACTGATCGTTACGATCGACGAGCATGAGGTGCACCATCTCGGTTGCCTGCTGGAGCAGGAATTTCCCGACTCCACGGTACAGATGGCGACCATTGTCATCAACCAGAAAGGCGTGGCGCAAGGCGGTTTGTCGCGGGCGGAGGAATACGCGCTGTTCGTCTTCATGCCGCAGGCCACCATTCCACCGGCTTACGACGATCTTCTATCGCCCGACCGCGCCGACAGCAAGCGCGCGCAAAAACCGCGCTGGGAGAGGCTTTTGCGGGGCGGCACCAACTCCCGCCGAGAAGACCGGCATCGTTTGTTTTTTCCCATTCACATCGACCCCGAACGCCGCGCCATCGTAAGCATTGGCGAGCCGTTGCCATTGGGGGAAACCCCCGACCGTGCTGCGGCCAACACTACCGTTGCGTGGCCGTTTCGCACCGATGGCACGCTGGGCAATTGGCGCGTCAGCCCGCCGACCCTACGCGAACTGGTAGCGAAAGGGTATGTGCGGCTGGGCGGCTACGATGAGGCGCGCAAAACCTGGACGGTGCTATATCTCGGACAGAAGGCGCGGCGGCAGATCGAAGAGGGCGCCATTCGTATCGTCGGCCGCGATGCCGAAAATGGTGCCGCCGACATCGAGTACACCGAGGGCGAGCAACGTTCCATCAAGACCGTGTGGCATCGCAGCACACACGATGCCGGTAATTACGGCTCCAGTCTGTTGCGTAATATCCTTGGCGAAGGTGGGCGCTTTGCTTTCCCCAAATCCATTTACGCCGTGCGCGATGCCATCGCCGCCGTAGTGCGCGATAAACCCCGCGCGTTGCTGGCGGATTTTTTCGCGGGGAGCGGGACGACCCTCAACGCTGTCAACCTTCTTAACGCCACCGACGGCGGACAGCGTCAGTGCCTCCTCGTGACCAATAACGAAGTCTCGGAAGAGGAAAGCCGCACACTGACTGCCCAAGGTTTACAGCCAGGACATGATGCATGGGAGCAACATGGCATCTGTCGCTCGGTGACATGGCCGCGCTCGAAGTTCACAATTCTCGGCCAGCGCGACGACGGCACGCTGCTGCCCGGCGACTACCTCACCGGCAAGCACGCGACGCGGGAGAAGTCGCGCAGCGTCCGGCAGCTAGGCTTTGCCGAGGGGCGCAATTTGACAGTGCCGCAGAGAAAGCAAGTCGCTGCGCTGTTGCCCGCCGTGCCACAAAGCAAGGTGGATGATGCCCCGTGGTTCCTTGACGACGAGATTGCCGTCTCACTCCTGTGGGACGTACAGCAAGCGTCGGCCTGGCTGGAGGAATTGGCCGACGCCGACCATGTGACCGAGGTTTGCGTCGTGACGGTGGAGGGAAAATTGTTCACCGCCCTGAAGGCGCAGATTGAGGAAACGCTGGGGCCGCAGACCGTGACCGAGGATGAAAAGCGCCCGCTGGCGGAGGGCTTTGCAGCCAACCTCGACTATTTCCGGCTGGATTTTCTTGATCCTCAGGAGGTGCAGATGGGTCGACAGTTCGCCGCGATCCTGCCGATTCTCTGGATGATGGCCGGAGCGCGCGGGCCGCGCCCAGAGGCGCCGGACCCGCGCGCTCCTTGGCTGCTGCCGGCTGGCTGCCCCTTCGTCGTGCTGATGCAGGAAACGCGCTTCAAGGATTTTGTGCGGCATGTGGAAAGCCGCGCGGACCTGACGCATGTCTTTGTCGTCACCAATTCGCGAAACACGGTCTACAAGTTGCGCCATGAATGGCCAGCGCTGCGAGTGGTGCAGCTCTACAAGGACTATCTTGAAAACTTCCGTATCAACCTGTCGGAGAACCCCGCGCCATGAAGCTGGAACTCAAGGATTTTCAGGAAGATGCGGTCGAGCAACTTATCAAGAAACTGAACCCAGCCAAACGCGAGGTAGCCGAAGGGGGCGACCGGCAGGCTGTGATTCTCGCCGCACCGACCGGATCGGGGAAAACAGTCATCACGGCGGCGCTGATCGAAGAAATCCTCAACGGCTCCGACCGTTTCGATGCCGAGCCGGACGCGGTGTTTCTCTGGCTGTCGGATCAGCCGGTGCTCAACGAGCAATCGAAAAAGCGCATTGCTTCGGCCACCACCACGCTGGGCAACGGCGACCTGGTGATCGTGGATGCCGATTTCGACCGCGAGACCTTCGCCGGCGGCAAACTGTATTTCATCAACACGCAAAAGCTGGGCAAGGACAAGCTTTTGACCTCGGGCCGGGGTGACAAGCGTACCTATACGATCTGGGACACCATCGCCAATACGGCCAAGGCCAAGGGCGACCGCTTTTATCTCATCATCGACGAGGCACACCGGGGCACGAAGGTGAACCGCAACGACGAGGTGAACCGGCTGACGGTGATGCAGAAGTTCGTCAAGGGCTCCGAGGGTGAGATTCCGCCCATCGACCTGATTCTGGGCGTTTCGGCCACGCCGCAACGCTTCCAGCAGCTTATCGACGGGCAGGCCAACCGCACGCCGCGCAAGTGCGAGGTGAACCCGCTCGACGTGCGCGCATCTGGTCTGCTGAAAGACCGCATCATGGTTTTTCATCCGAATGAAGCTTTCCCCACCGATACCACCATGCTGCGCGCCGCCGTGCAGCAATGGCGTGCCATGGGCGAAGAATGGCGCACCTATACGCAGGCGCAGGGTCTGCCGGCGGTTCAGCCGGCGCTCATCATCCAGGTGCAGGATGGCAGCAGCGAGGCGCTTTCCCGCACTGATCTGAATGAAGTGATCGCCACCATCGAGAAGGAAACCGGGCCTCTCAATCCTCTCGAAATTGCACATTGTTTCGAGCATGATGCGCCCATCACGGCGCATGGCGTGCTGATCCGGAAGATCGACCCGTCACGCATTCAGGAAGAGACGGGCATCCGCTTCGTGCTGTTCAAGATGGCGCTGACCACTGGCTGGGACTGCCCGCGCGCCGAGGTGATGATGTCGTTTCGCACGGCGCAGGACGATACATTAATTGCGCAGTTGATTGGTCGCATGGTGCGCACGCCGCTCGCGCGCCGCATCGAGGGCAGCGAAATACTCAACTCTGTGTCGCTTTATCTGCCGCACTACGACGCGGAGGGCTTGACCCGTGTTGTCAATCATCTGAAGCAGGGCGACCCGATGGAGCTGCCGCCGACGGATATTGAAGACGGCGCGAAGCTGGTCACATTCAAGAGCGACAAGGATATGGGCGCGGCTTTCGAGGCACTGACCGATCTGCCGACCTATCGCGTGGAGCGGGTGCGCAAAGTATCCAACACGCGCCGGTTGATGGCGCTTTCGCGCCTGCTGACCACTATGCACCAAGTGGATATGACTGCTTGGGACGCATCCAAAAAGCTGGTGATCGACACGCTGGACGCCGAGCGTACACGGCTGAAAAGGGACGCCCCGAATTTCGACGCCAAGGTGAAGGGCTCCGGGCAAATCACGCTTAACGCAGTGATTGTCGAGCAAGGGACATGGAAGGAAATCCACGGCCAAACCATCACGGTGCCACTTGACGAGAAGAACATCGACGACCTGTTTAATCGCGCCGGGCAGAGACTGGGCGAGGGGCTGCATCTGGATTACTGGCAGACGCACTACGACGAGGACGAGGCCGACGAGATGCCAAGTCGTTCCCGGCTCGAATTGTTTCTGGTGCTGCAAGACGAAAAAGCCTGGAAGACGCTGGAGCAGGCTTGCGGCGCACGCTGCGAGACGCTGCTAAAAGCAAACAAGGCGGCGATCAAGAAGCTGTCTACCGCCGAGCAGGAGGACTACAACAAGGCGCAAGAGGTGGCGAAAGACCCCGAAGCGCTGGCTTTTCTGCCGCCGGCCGAGATCATGCTCGCCGTGGATGCCAAGGACCCCGTCTATCGCCGCTATGCGCATCATCTGTATATAGACACCACCGGCCATTTCGTCGCGCCGCTGAATAGTTGGGAGCACGCGGTCATCCAGGTGGAGATCGCGCGCGAGGATGTAATCGGCTGGCTGCGCAACATCGAGCGCAAGCCATGGGCGCTGGCGCTGCCTTATGAACTCGGCGGCGAAGTGCGGCCGATGTACCCCGATTTTCTGGTGGTGCGCCGAGACGGCGCCGGGCTGGTGGCGGATATTCTCGAACCGCACTCGCCTGCGCTGGCCGACAGCTATGCCAAGGCGAAGGGACTGGCACAGTTCGCCGCCAAGCACGCCATGCAGTTCGGGCGGATCGAACTAATCCGGCTGGATGGCAACGAGATCAAGCGGCTGGATTTGATTGACGTGGAAAGTCGCAAGCGGGTGCTGGCGGTAAGTGACAATGCGGGGCTGGATTTGGTGTTTGGGGCAACCGGCTAGGCGCATTACGCCGTGCCGCCAGCGCCGACTTTCACAAGTAATGGTCCGCTGTGTCTTGCGCCCCGCCCGGAAGCGGCTATGTCGGCCTTCCGGGGTTTTTTTCTGGGTGTAACAGACTGGGCCGTTGGCCCAACTTTTGCTGGCGCAAGGCGGGCGAATCGTGAACTTGCGTCCAAGGCTCGCCCCAATGCCTTTAGCGCGCCGGCACGATCACCACGGTGTCGCCGCCGGTATTGCCTTTTGCACCCTTGTCACCGGTAGCCCCGGTGTCTCCGGTCGCGCCGGTGTCTCCAGTTGCGCCGGTATATCCGGTGTCGCCGGAAGCGCCTTTGGCACCGGTGTCACCGGTTGCGCCGGTATAGCCCGTTGCGCCGGAGCTTCCAGTCGCACCGGTCGATCCGGTGTCGCCTGTGGCGCCCGCCGGACCTGCCGGTCCGGGAACTGCAATCACTGCGGGAGGTGCCACGACGACAGGTGCCCTGTCGCATGCGCTCAAGCTGAGCGCAATGAGCGCCGCGGAGAAAACGATCGAATACTTCATGAGAATTCCTTTTGGATGTTTTAGGGATACCGCTTACCTGAACAGATCTGCGGGCACACTGCCTTGCCGATCCAAGGTATGCCGGTTCCGCTTGCGGTTCCGTTCGCTGACACACGTTCGTTTGTCGGCGATCGGGAGCGCGCGCGGCAACGATGCCGCAGGTGTGCCGGGATTGCCGACGATTCCGAGGGTGCCGAAGGCGGCGCGTGCGTCGGAAAGCGCCGGGAATCAGACCGGCGAGATCGGGGTTAGCGAGAGCATGTGCCCGTTGCGGGGGTCGCCGCGTCCGCCGAGCACGGCAGCGTAAGCGGCATTGACCGCATCCGGGCCCGCATGGTGCTGCACCACCAGCCACGGCGCCGCCGGATCGCAGACCTTGCCGACGAAGGCCTGCCACGCCAGCAGCAGGCGTTGGCCGAGTCCTTGCGCGCCCCACTCGGCTGTGCGCTTCTTGATTTGCGCGGGGGCGAAAAACAGCGTGGCGCGCGGGCCGGGCAGATCCTTGGCGCCGCCCAGTTGCTCGACATGGGTGCCGCCGACCGAGCAGCTGTATTTCAGATTCCCGAAGCGGGTATGAATCTCCCTGCGCAGGGCGGCATTGCCTGCGAAATCGACAAAGACGCAGGCCAAGTCCGCGGCCAGGCGATCGAGTTCATCGTAGGCGAGAACCCGGTGATAGCAGCCCAGACTGTTGCAGAACTCCCTGTTGGCGGCGGAGGTGAGCCCGACCACTTCGAGGCCCTTCCGCTGCGCGAGTTGAAATGCCGTGCCGTAGGCAGTCTTGCTCGATGCGCTGGAGAGCAGCACCGCGCCACTGCCGTTTGCGCCGACTCCGAAGAAATCCTGGTCGGCGAGGAAATCGTCGATCAGCCAGGAGGTGATGAACAGCGGTCGCAGCAGGGCCTCGATGTCCTCGGTCTGCGCCGTGTGGAACGGGTCCGCGGCGCAACGCGAATAGCTGTTGTACACCGCATGCCGTGCGGCCCGATGGGCGGCGCCCTCGAAGAATCCCGCAGGCGACAGGCGAACCGGTTGCAACACGGTCTGCGACGACATCGGGCAGTAGCCGTAGAAGCGCTCGCCCACGGCGATACCGGGGCAGCGCGATTCGAGCACCGTGCTGAAGCCCCATACCGGTATCCGGCCCCAACCCGCCGGCGCCGGGTAGAAGCCCCAGTAGTTCATGGCCTCGCCGAAGGCGGCATAGGTGATGTTGTTGGCGGTCAGCGCGAACTGGTCCACGCCGAGACGGACCTGGCCCTCGGCGATCGGATTCTCGGCGGTCGCGCGCAGTTCGGTTGTCGCCAGCCGGTCCCTGCGGACGAGAAAATCAAGGTTAGTCATGGCGCTGCCTCGCTGTGTTCGGCCGGATTGCGGTCGCCCGCGACCCGTCATGGTAGCAAGCGCGCAAGGGACAAGGGTCGGGGAAGCAGCGCGTGCAGGATGCGTTAAGCTAGAGCTGCGTCAAATATGGCCGGCAGCCGATTGGTTTGACGCTGGCGGTAATTACGAGGGTACGCGTTTCCAGCTTGGTAGCCTCGATCATTACGTTGATCAGGTATACCTGCAACAAAACCACGACCAGCAACAAGAGCCAGCTGGCATTCTTGGCGCGAACAATGCGGTCATATTTTTTTTGCCAAAGTGCGTTCTGTTTGGCGGCATCTTCTTTAATGAAGGCGCGAATCTCGTCCGGCGTGCAAGATGCGAGAGCTGGTTCCATGGCATTGTTTTCCCGGATTTATTCCAATCGGCCGATCCTAGCGTAGCGACCTGCTTATATCCGTGACATATTTCACATATGAGACGTCTATTATCTGAAATGCGTATGACAGAAACAATATCTGGCTTGCCTCGTGGTCCGGGCACGTCCGGCGAGGTTTGGAATGCCTGTTCCGGAAACTCCGGGCCGATCATCGTCACTCAATCCAAAGCGCGCCCAGGCACATGCACTACGGCGAGAAATTCAACGCGATAACTCATCTCGTCGGGGCCATCCTGGCACTGGCGGGTGCGATCATGCTGGTCGCGCTGGCTGTCCAGGTTCGTGATCCGTGGAAGGTGGTGAGCGTCTCCATCTACGGCGTGACGCTGGTCCTGCTCTACAGTTTCTCCACCCTGTATCACGGCTTGCGCGGGCGCGCCAAGAACATCCTGCGCAAACTGGACCATCACAGCATCTATCTGCTCATCGCCGGCACTTACACGCCGTTCTGTCTGGTGACGTTGCGTGGTCCATGGGGCTGGTCCTTGCTCGGCACCGTGTGGGGTCTGGCGGTGCTCGGTAGCCTGCAAGAGCTGAGGCCGAGCAAAGGTGCGCGCATACGGTCGGTGGTGATTTACGTCGTGATGGGCTGGGTGGCCCTGGTCGCCCTGGTTCCGTTGCTGCGCAGCCTGGGGCTGCCCGGTTTCGCCTGGCTCGCGGCGGGCGGCCTGTTCTATACGATCGGCATCGTGTTCTATGTGCTCGACACCCGCGTCACTCACGGCCACGGCATCTGGCATCTGTTTGTCATGGCCGGCAGCGTCAGCCATTACGTGGCGATCCTGAAGTACGTGGTGTAGGTGTTTGCGGCGCCGTGCTGGTCGGGCCAGGGCTGGCTGCTCGTGGACTGCCGGCTGGCGCCCAGGGTATTCCCGGAAGGTCGTCCCGAAAGGAACAACGGGTTAGATCCGAGGAGATCTAACCCGTTGATTTTTTTAATGGCGCGCCCGGAGAGATTCGAACTCCCTACCCCTTGGTTCGTAGCCAAGTACTCTATCCAGATGAGCTACGGGCGCTTGAGAGGGGCGGATTATACCGAAGAAAACGCCGAAAACAAGACGAACGGAGCGCGGCAGCGGTAGTGGAGTCTTGCCCGCGGCCTATTTCTTCCGGGCGGCCCGGACGCGTTGCGCCAGGGCCCTGGCCTGCTCTGCCGAGATCTCTTCGGGTGTCTTGTCCCTGAGCAGCAGCCAGAGCAGCGCGCCGTTGATGAGGATCAGGGCGACTTCGAGATACAGGATCGGCGTCACCATTTGCCGCAGGGAGTTGTCGCCAAACACGAAATAGAAGCCTTCGAAGGTCGGCAGCGCGGCCTTGGTGATGGCCGAGAAATATTCGAAGGGCGGAAACAGCAGCACCAGCACCAGGTTGATCGCCACCAGCGCCAGGATGGCTCTTTGCCTGCTGTTGCCGCCTGGACGCCTGAGCTGCCGCGCCTGCGGTTGGCGCAGCAGGAGCAGGGCGATGCAGGTATTGATCAGCACCACCATGATCTCCAGGGCGAGGAAATTCGCGTTGATGACGCGATTCGGATGGACGCCGAAGACGAGGTAGAAGCCGTCGAAGGTGGCAATGTTGCCGTATTGCAGCGAGACATAGTCGTAGGGCGGAAAGATCAGCAGCAGGGCAAGGTTCGCCGCTGCAAGGATCAGGGCGATGCGTTGAGCGTTGTTCATGGTGCTTTCGCGGTGGGCTCGAACGGCCCCTGCCTCCTTGCCTGACACATACACCTAGGTTAGTCGAGAACCGATGACGGCGCAATGTCCTGGATCGGCGTTTTGGGCCGCCACCGATCGCGTATAGACTGGATTCGTCTGCATGCATGAGAGGCTGCCACATGGGAAAGATTTTCTGGACTTTGCTCGGCTGCGGCGCGACATTTTCGGTCTGCGCCCAGGACATCAGCTTGCGCCATGATCTCGACGGCAAGGCGCTGGATACCCTGGCAACGCTGGTGTTGCGCTTCAACGACGGACTCAAGGGCAAGGGCCGGGTGCTGTTGCAGGACGCGCGCGGCCTGGAAAACCGCCAAATATTGCCGCATCTGGCCCTGCTCGATCCCGACGACAGCATGGAGTTTTTCGGCACCCGGCCGCGCTTCCGCCCTTTGCACGTGGTCATGCGCGAGGGCGGACAGAAACTCGATGCCGCGACGTTCTATCCACAGGTGGCCGATGCGGCGGATGACGCCAGCGGACGCATCCAGGCGCTGCCCATGGGACTCGCCTTGCCGGTGTTATTTACCAACCGCAGCGCCATGCGCAAGGCCGGGCTCGATCCGGACCAACCGATCAAGACCTGGCTGGATTTGCAGAAGGTGGCCGGCGAACTTTATGACCACGGCGAGAAATGCCCCCTGACCACCGTGCGCTTTGCCTGGATACACTCGGAAAACGTCTCGATGCAGGCAGGTGAGCCGCTGGTCGCCAGGCAGGGCAGCGCGCAGCAGGTGCTGGCCAACGGCATGGTCAATGTCAAGCATCTGGCCCTGCTGGCGAGCTGGCAGAAGAGCCGCTATTTCCATTATTCGGGACCGGGACGCGAAGGCAATCGGCGCTTTCTGAGCGGCGAGTGCGCGCTGCTGACCGGCGAGTCGTCGCTCTATGCCGATGCCAAGCGTGCCGGAATCGATTTCGGCATCACGGCCCTGCCGCACTATGACGACGTGTATGCCCCCAGGCCGGCCGATGTCCTGCCCGATGGCGCCGGGCTGTGGGTGCTGGCCGGGCACAAGAAGCCGGAGTACAAGCTGGCGGCGAGCTTCATCAGCTTCCTGCTGCGCCCCGAGGTGCAGAAGGAGTGGGTACAGGCGACCAGCTATCTGCCGATGACGCCGGGGGCGGTGACGGCCTTGCGCGGTTCGGGTATGCCGCAGCAACTGCTGGACGCGGCGCAAAAGCGCCTCTCGGTCTCGCGCAAGGGGAGTACACGGCTCAAGCACGGCCCGATCCGCGACCGCCTGCACGAGTTCCTCGGCGAGGAAGTGAACTTCGTGTGGACTACGGATCGTCCGGCCAAGGAAGCGCTGGACAACACGGTGCGCCGGGTCAATGCGGCCATCGCGCCCCCGGCCAAGGCGGCCGCTGTGGGCAAGCGATGATCTACCCGCGCATCATCGCCCACCGCTGCGGTGGCGCCCTGGCACCGGAAAACACCCTGGCCGGGCTGCGGCTGGCGGCGCGCCTGGGCTGCCGCGGCGTCGAATTCGATGCCATGCTCTGCGCCGATGGCGTGCCGGTGCTGATCCACGACGAGACGCTGGAACGCACCACTTCGGGGCGCGGCGCCGTCGCCGCCATGAATTCCGCGCAGCTGACGCAACTCGATGCCGGCAGGCGGCACCATCCGGCCTTCGCCGGGGAGCCAGCGCCAACTCTTGAGGCTGCCTTGCAACTCTGTGCCGAACTGGGCTTGTGGGCCAATGTGGAAATCAAGCCAGCCGCCGGGCAGGAGCTTGCGACGGGCGAGGCCGTCGCGCGGCATGCGGCGGCGGCGGCGGGCAAGCTCGTGTTGTCCTCGTTCTCGGCAGCAGCGCTGGGCGCCGCCGCCGCTGCAGCACCGCAACTGCGGCGTGCGCTGCTGGTCGAGGCGATTCCCGTTGACTGGCGCGAGCGCATGCTGGCATCGGGTGCGCTGGCCCTGCATGCGTCGGCGCGGGCGCTGAAACCCGAGGCGGCGCATGCGCTGCGCGAGGCGGGATTTCCCCTGGCCTGTTACACGGTCAATCGCCGCGACGATGCCGAGCGGCTGTTTGCGCTGGGTGTCAGCGCGGTGTTTACCGATCGCCCCGATCTTTGGCAGAGTTCGGAAATGTAGGCCTTCGCTGCGCCGACACGGCCGCCGCCGGGGCCCTGTGCCGCAAGGCGGCCTGCGCGCAGGCTGCGACTTGATCGCGTAAAATCCGCGCTTTTGCGTCCCAGGCTGCGCTCCCGCCATGAAAAGCTCCGAAATTCGCCAGAAGTTCCTCGATTTTTTCGCCTCGAAAGGCCACCAGATCGTCGCCTCCAGTTCGCTGGTGCCGCACGAGGACCCGACGCTGCTGTTCACCAATGCCGGGATGAACCAGTTCAAGGACGTCTTTCTCGGCTTCGACAAGCGCAGTTACAGCCGTGCCACGAGTTCGCAGAAATGCGTGCGCGCCGGCGGCAAGCACAACGACCTGGAAAACGTCGGCTACACGGCGCGGCATCACACCTTCTTCGAGATGCTGGGCAACTTCAGCTTCGGCGACTACTTCAAGCGCGATGCGATCAAGTACGCCTGGGAACTGCTGGTCGATGTGTACAAGCTGCCTGCGGACAAGCTCTGGGTCACGGTCTATGCCGAAGACGACGAGGCCTACGAGATCTGGACCAAAGAGATCGGCGTGCCCGAGGATCGCGTGATCCGCATCGGCGACAACAAAGGCGCGCGCTACGCGTCGGACAATTTCTGGATGATGGGCGACACCGGTCCCTGCGGCCCCTGCACCGAGATCTTCTACGACCACGGCGAGCACATCTGGGGCGACCGCCCGGGCAGCGAAGACGAGGACGGCGACCGCTACATCGAAATCTGGAACAACGTGTTCATGCAGTTCAACCGCGACGAGGCTGGCGTCATGCATCCCCTGCCCAAGCCCTCGGTCGACACCGGCATGGGCCTGGAGCGCATCTCGGCGGTGTTGCAGGGCGTCCATGCGAATTACGAGATCGACCTGTTCCAGGCGCTGATCGCCGCGGCAGCGCGCGAGACGTCGGATGCCGAGATGGACAGCCCAAGCTTGCGCGTGCTGGCCGACCACATCCGCGCCTGCTCCTTCCTGATCGCCGATGGGGTGATTCCCGGCAACGAGGGACGCGGCTACGTCCTGCGCCGCATCATCCGCCGCGCCATTCGCCACGGCTGGAAGCTCGGTGCGCGTAGCGCCTTCTTCCACAAAATGGTGCCCGACCTGGTGGCCGAAATGGGCGCCGCCTACCCGGAACTGGTCAGCGGCAAGACGCGCGTCATGGACATCCTCAAACAGGAGGAAGACCGCTTCTTCGCCACCATCGAGCACGGCATGGCCATCCTCGAAGCCGAGCTGGAACTGATGGAGAAGACCGGCGTCACGCTGTTCAATGGCGAGACGGCGTTCAAGCTGCACGACACCTACGGTTTCCCGCTCGACCTGACCGCCGACATCTGCCGCGAACGCCAGATGAGCGTGGACAGCGCCGCTTTCGACGCGGCCATGACGCGGCAGAAGGAGCAGGCGCGCGCCGCCGGCAAGTTCAAGATGGCGGCCAATCTCGACTACGCCGGTCCGGCCACGACCTTCCACGGCTACGAGGCGCTGGAAGCCAAGGGCAACATCCTCGCCCTGTACAAGGACGGCACCGCGGTCAATGAACTGGCCGAAGGCGAGGTCGGCGTCGTGGTGCTCGACGACACGCCTTTGTATGCCGAATCCGGCGGCCAGGTCGGTGACGTCGGCGAGCTGCGCTCGACGCATGGCATCTTCGCCGTGGAAGACACGCAGAAAATCCAGGCCAGCGTCTTCGGCCACCATGGCGTGGTGCGCACCGGCACCTTGAAAGTTGGCAATGGCGTCACGGCGAAGGTCGACACGCTGGCCCGCGCCCGCACCGTGCGCCACCATTCGGCAACCCACCTGATGCACAAGGCACTGCGCGAAGTCCTCGGCAGCCATGTACAGCAGAAGGGCTCGCAGGTCGATCCGGACAAGACCCGCTTCGACTTCGCCCACAGCCAGCCGGTGACGGCCGACGAGATCCTGCGCATCGAGCGCCTCGTCAATGACGAGATCATCGCCAACGCGGCGACGCGCTCACGCGTGATGGCTATCGACGAGGCGCAGAAGACCGGCGCCATGATGCTGTTCGGCGAGAAGTACGGCGACGAGGTGCGCGTGCTCGACATCGGCTCCTCCTGCGAACTCTGCGGCGGCACCCACGTCGCCCGCACCGGCGACATCGGCCTGTTCAAGATCGTCATGGAAGCCGGCGTCGCGGCCGGCGTGCGCCGCATCGAGGCGCTCTGCGGCGATATCGCGGTGGCCAGTGTGCAGCGCCAGCAGGCGTTGCTTGACGCCGTGGCGGCCGAGCTCAAGGCGCAGCCGGCGGAAGCCGCGGCGCGCGTGGCGCAGGTCCTCGACCACGCCAGGACGCTAGAGAAGGAACTGGCGCGCCTCAAGTCCAAGCTTGCGGCCTCGCAGGGCGACGATTTGCTGGCTCAGGCAGCGGACGTCAAGGGCATCAAGGTGCTCGCTGCGACTCTCGAAGGCGCCGATGCCACGGCCCTGCGCGAAACCCTCGACAAGCTCAAGGACAAGCTGAAAAGCGCCGCCATCGTGCTGGCCAGCACTGGCGAGGGCAAGGTCAGCCTGATCGCCGGCGTCACGGCGGATCTGACCGGCAAGCTCAAGGCCGGTGAGCTGGTCAATTTCGTCGCCCAGCAGGTCGGCGGCAAGGGTGGAGGCCGAGCGGACATGGCGCAGGCCGGCGGGACCGAACCGGCGGCATTGCCGGCGGCGCTGGCCTCGGTCGAGGCCTGGGTCGAAGCCAAGCTTTAGAACAGTCGGCGCTGGCGGAACGGCTAAAGCAGCGGCTGCTGAGCTCCAGTACCTCCCAGCGGCCTTACGCGCGCGAAGTCCAGCAGTTCGACCAGCCGTCCGCCCTTGGTCCGCCAGTCGTAAAACATCGCTTCGCCGAGTAGCACGTAGCGCCACTCGCGTTGATCTCGATGCTCGGGTGCCAATTCGTTGATGCGCTCGCACCAAGCGGTGGCGGCCTTCAACTTGCGCTGCACATTCGGATGGATCGTCTGTTGCTGGGCCTTGGTTTCCACCAGATAAATCACCTTCTCAGCGCGCACCAGAAAATCTGGCGAGTAGAAAGCAGGCAGACCGTCCTCCTTCACGTAACGCAGCCGGGCAAAATCATGACGGGCTTCACTGATCTTGCAGAACGCCTCTACGCCGCCGTCGGACTGGGCCCATTCCATGAATGTCCGTTCCAACCCGCCGCTGCGCGTCGGATAGGGTAGGCGCTCGTAGATGCACTTGCCGACCGGCAGCGACGCGCTCTCGCGCATGGTCAGTTTGCTCACCTCCGAAAGCCGCCGCGGGCGCACTTCGGTTTCGCCCTGCCAGTTGCGCTGCTCCGACTCCACCAGCGCCAGCGCGAATTTCTCGGTGATGTGATCGACTACCGGCTGCAACAGCAGCAGACGCCAGTTTTCCTCAGTCAGCGGATCAAATGGTTCGGCGAAGAGCCGTTCGCGGATGTAGTGTTCCAGCCAGCCCGTCAGTTCCGCGGTATTCACCTGCATGTAGGGGTTGGCGTGGTGGTCGGCGATCTTTCGGCCTTTTGACAATGGCTGGCTCAACGCCTGGCCGATGCGACGGGTCAAGCGCGCCAGATAGTCGTTGTAGCCAGCGACATTCATCACCGCGCCCTCGACCCTGTAATCGCCGAACAGAGTGGCACTCTGCAAGTCCTGGGAGACAAATGTATCGCCCTTGCCCAGCATGCGCGAGAGTTCCGCGCGGCCTATTGCCGTGAAGGGCGGCAGCGCCATGACATCCAGCCCGCGATGATCGAGTGTCTCTTCGGCCTCGCGCAGGATGAAGGGAATGGCGAAATCGAATTTCTCGAAGCCCTCCCGCAGTCCCACGGAAATCATGTCGCCTGCACTGCTGGTGTCGTCGCTGTCCTCGCTGGTTGTGCCGGCCAGTCCTTCCTGCATCAGTTCGTCGTAGAAGGACTGGAAAGCCGGATGCTCGACGATGGAGAGGATATCGATCAGGCCGGCCGGTTCGTGGCCTTGGTTGATCCGTTCGCGGTTCTCGCGCTTGATATCGGCGAACTCCTCCTCCCGCCACATCAGGCGCAGGCCGCGCCCGATAGTCTGTTCCAGCAGAATCTGCGCTTGGCTCGAACGCAACGGAACGATGACGCAGATATTGTTGACGTCGAAGCCCTCGCGCAGCATCAACACACTGACGATCACGCGCGGCGCGGCATGACGATCCAAGTCGAACAGCCGCTCGCGGAGCGGCGCCCATTCTTTCTCGCCGAGTTCCGCTTTGCGGCCCGAGTCGATGGCCATCACGTCGTCGGCGCCCAAGCCCTCGTCGAGCATAAACTGCGCCACCAAGGGGGAAACCGAGGTGTCTTCGCACACCACCAGCATCTTCGGGTGACGGGTGGGATCAAGCAGGGTGAAATCCGTCTCCAGCTTTTTCAACTTCTGCAGACCCGCGCGAAGCATCACGCGCTGGCCCGCGGCCAGGGTCGGGTTACCATCCGCGTCCCGTTCGGCCTTGAACTCCAAAGGCAGGGCGCCGAGTTCCTTGCGCCGGTCCAATACCAGCGACTTAACCAGCCCGGCGCGCATGGCGGCCTTGAGATCGAAGTCCACCACGATGTGTGAAAAATAGACTTTGCGCTTGTTTTTCCCCACACCTACATCGTTGTAGGGCGTGGCCGAGAAATCCACCTGCACGAAGGCGCGGCCCTTCTTCTCGGCGATGCGCGAGAGACTTTTTTGCCACTCGACTTCGCTGGTCTCGCCTTCCTTCTTCAACTCGTGGATGTGGTGCGCCTCGTCGTTGAACACCATCAGCGCCGACAGGTCAGCCAGATAATCGAGAATGCCGCCTCGCGCGTAGCGCCGGTCCAGCGTTTCCAGGCTATTGCCGGCCGTCTTGCCCGGCGTTAGAGGCAAGACTTCGGCAATGATCTGCTGCGGATCCGGCGTGGCGCCGGGCGCTTCCATCTCCGCTTCTGGTTCCTCCTCGCCCTCCGTCAGCGCATGCCAATTGGTCACAGCGATCAGGCCATTGCCGGTTGCCTTGAGGCCGATTTCCTGCTTCTCGCAGACATTGCCGCGCATGAAGCCGAAGATCAGTTCGCGCTGCCCGTCCGGGATGAACAATTCCGCGTAGCGCGCCATGTCGGAGGTGACAAAGTCGCGCACACCCGCCTTGAGCTTGCCGCGAAAGGCATCCAGCAGGCGCTCATAAACGATCAGCCCCGGCGCCACGATCAGGAAGTGGCGCGTGAAGCGGGCGTCCTCGATACCCTCGGCCTGCGCCGCCGTCCGGTTGAGCAGCGACCAGATCATCAACGCCTGCATCACCCAGGTCTTGCCCGTGCCTGTCGCCATCTTCAGGCAATACTTCGGGTGGCCGTGCTTGGCCTGTGACACTTCGGCCAGTCGGCTGCCAATCATCAGCGCATCCGGCGCCGCCTGCCGGTAGAGGCCGGCCAGATCGGGAGCGTTCAACACCTCGTGGGCAACGATGGTGTTGAGGATCGCCTGCCGCTGCCCGGTGTGGAAGTTGAACGGCCGCGTTGCGCAAATGTCGGCCAGAAACCACCAGCGCAACAGCTCCGCCGTGGTCGGCGTCACCAGTTCGTAAATGTCGGCGACGCCGTCTTCGAGGCCGATACAGAGTTGATTGGTTTTCGCCGTCAGGCCGGCGGCAAGGGCGAGTTGCCCGGTGACGTTAGGCAATGTCGACAGCCTTCGAACGGTCAGCGACCGAAAGTATGCTTTCGTCCTTCTTTAGCACTCCGAGAATGAATTCGAGACCTCTTATCGCCGTGTCATGCTCGGCATCACCTGAAAAGATCAGTGTCACTTTGGATGCCTGAGCCGATGTTTCGATACCGTGTTCGTTGGTAACGATCACATCCATAGCTGTGCCCCCCATGTCTTCAAAGGTGACAACGGTTCTTCCCCCGTGTCCCGCATCGCCACCTTTGGGGCAATTGCTTCCTGCTTCGGCAACCAGGCAATTGGCGTTAAAAAATTCCTTGCGATACATCGTTATCTGCATGATTCGTCCTCAATGAGTTGAATGGCTTCTGCTTCGAAGCCGAATACATCCACCGCGCGCACGCAGACGCGGCGCGGGCCATTCTTGGCCGGCAGGGTCAGCACGGCTCGCGTCACTACCCGCAGGGGATCGCCGTCGTTCTCCGTGTTGCCTCGGTAGTCCTGCCACACCGAGCGGAACACGCGACCGTCGTAGTCGGGGTCGACGGCCCAATACTCGATCAGCGCCAGCGGCTCCCTGTTCGCCACCGCCTGTAATTTCGCCCGGTTGCCCTCGTCGAGGTTGATCGCCTCGGGCGACAGCAGCACGTAGTTGGCGAGCTGCACCGACACCGTCTCGCCAGCGCCGACTTTTCGGCGCTGCACGGGCTGGATCGTCAGGTATTGCAGGCTGGCGAAGCGCACCTGCCCGCGCAGCTTTTCCAGCCCACCCTTCTTCTTGAGGCGGTCCAAGAGGTCGGGCGGGATCACCAGCACCTCGAGGCGCGCATCGTTCATCGTGGCAATGGCCTCGCCGATGCCCGGCTCGAAGTTCCAGCCCAGCACCACCACCTTGTCCCAGCCGCCCATCATCCCGTCGCGCAGGGCGGCGGCCTTCTTCAGCGTCGCCGCGCCCGTCAGCTTGTTCGGCGAATCGGCCAGTACCAGCGTTTTGCTGCTGCCGCCGCCGACGATCTTGCCAAGGTTGCGGTTGGGGTTGTCCTCCGATGGTAGCGGCAGTGCACCGTAGAGCGAGAGCACGATCTGCGACAGATCGCCGACGCGGAAGCCACGCCCCAGAGACGCCTTCGCCGCCTCCACCTGATAATCGCCGATGGCCTGATAGAGGAAGGGCTTGGCGTTCTGGTCGATCAGGCGCTTTCGCATGACCATGCAGGCGGGCTTGCCGAGGTCGCTGGTTATCCAGCAGCGACCGAGCTTTTCGGCGACGGCGGCCGTGGTGCCTGAACCGCCGAAGAAGTCGGCAACAAGGCCATCATTAAGGCAGGAGACCTCAATAATGCGATCAAGCAGTTTCTCTGGCTTTTGAGTAACGTAACCCGATTTCTCACCTGACCAGCCACGGATCATGCTGATATCGTCCCACCATGAACCCAGCTGTACGCCTTTTGACTCATCAAGATATTTCTTTTGCATGGGGACGGTGCCCGGCCGCGTTTGAATCACCAACCCATCATTGATAAGCTTTTGCATCCTTTCCCTGGAGTAACGCCATGCGCGGGTCACCCCCTTAACTTCATACACAGGATTGCCTTTAGCCTCCCCTCCGGGGCCAAGCATGTTTTCCAGTTTGTATCGCCTTCCATCAGCGTCGGTATGCTTGTAGAACCCATCTACGTAGCTCTGGGAAAGGGGTACAAAGATAGGTTTCCAGTACCGCCGTTCTCCTTTTCCATAAAACAGTAAGGTGTCATGGACTCGTGAGAAATGCTCACTACCTTGCGTTGCATCTCCTTTTGCATCGCTTCGCTTCCATACAATTTCGTTGACGAAGTTTTCTTTCCCAAATACGTCATCCATCACGATCTTCACGTAATGCCCGACGTGCCAGTCCAGATGTACGTAGATCGAGCCGGTATCCGCCAGCAATTCCCGCATCAGGATCAGGCGCGGCGTGATCATCGCCAGATACGACGCCGTACCGTCCGACCAAGTGTCCGAGTAGGCGAACTGCTCGATTACCGTGGGTTTCTGTTCCAGTTCGACGCCGGGTAGCGTGACCTTGGTGCGGTAATCAGCTTTGGAATCGAAGGGCGGATCGATGTAGATCAGGTCGATCTTGCCGCGCAGGCTCTGCGTCTCGCCGTCGCCGGCCAGCAGCGCCGCCATCGCCAGCAGGTTGTCGCCGTAGATCAGTCGATTGGCCCATCCGTCGCCACCGTCCGCCGTCCCGCCAGCGCCGACTTTTCCGAGCCGATCCGCCCGCTCGGCGCCCCGTATCCAGTCCTGCGCTGCCGCATCTTTTGATGGCAGCACCCATTCGCGGGTTTGCAGTCCAACGCGGTGACGGCCTTCGAGGCTTTCGAGAATGCGTTCGGCTTCCAGCTTCCCCTTGGCGACGATCTCGGGAAGCTGCTCCAGCAGGCTTTTGGGCATAACCGCATGTTCAACAAAAAATGAACAGGAAGTTTATATACAAATGAACAGGAAGGTTCATTTGTTTGCGATTGAAATTTAACTTCCTGTTCATGGAAGAGAAAGTCGAATTCAGTCAGCGCTTGCGCAAGGCGATGCAACAGGCAGGCTATCCATTGAGGCCTATCGTGCTGGAGCGCGAGTTCAATACACGCTATTGGGGGCGCTCCGTTACCGTGCAGGCAGTAAGGCGCTGGTTGCGCGGTGAGGCGATTCCGTCGCAGGAAAAGCTGCAGGTGCTCGCCGAATGGCTGAACGTGGAGCCTCAAGTGCTACGCTTTGGCGAAGGAGTAACTAAGTCGGTGAGGGCAAAGCGCGAGCGCTGGGACGAAGGTATCGGCTACCAGGAGCGCGAAGTGTTCGAGGCCTTTCTGAGCCTTACGGCGCCGCAGCGCAAGGCGGTGCGGGAAGTGATCCTTGGCCTTGTTCAGGCGCGCAAGGGTGCGCCGAAGGAATGACTTCGCTACGACGCGGTGGGTCTCCCGACATGCCGCCGGGTTGCGCGTCAGAAGTTCGTAGAAATTCCCGGCCAGACGGCGCTTAGCGCCGCCTTGAACTCGTTCTGGATGCGCGTCAGCCCGGCTTGAGTGTCGGCTTCGAAGCGCAGCACCACGACCGGCGTGGTGTTAGAGGCGCGCGCCAGGCCAAAGCCGTCGGCATACTCGGCGCGCACGCCGTCGATGGTGATCAGCTCGCGCGCACCGGGGAGCAGCTTCTTGCCGCCCTGGCGCAACTTGGCCACCAGCGCATGCGGCTCACCCTCGTTCATCTTGATATTGAGCTCCGGCGTCGAGATGGCGTTGGGCAGGTTCTTCAGCGGCCAGTTCGAGTCCTTCCAGCGCGAAACGATTTCGAGCAGGCGTGCCCCCGTGTAGAGCGCGTCGTCGAAGCCGTACCAGCGTTCCTTGAAGAACATGTGGCCGCTCATCTCGCCGGCCAGCGGCGCGCCGGTTTCCTTCAGCTTGGTCTTGATCAGGGCGTGGCCGGTGTTCCACATCAGCGGCCGGCCGCCCTGGAAGCGGATCGATTCCGCCACCCAGCGCGAGCACTTCACGTCGTAGATGATCTGCGCGCCGGGGTTGCGGCTCAAAACGTCGGCGGCAAACAGCATCAGTTGGCGGTCGGGGTAGATGATTTCGCCGTCCTTGGTGACGACGCCGAGGCGGTCACCGTCGCCGTCGAAGGCCAGGCCCAGTTCGGCGCCCGTTTCGCGCAGGGCGCGTTGCAGGTCGGCCAGGTTTTCCGGCTTGGACGGGTCCGGGTGGTGATTGGGAAAATTGCCATCGACCTCGCAAAACAGCTCGGTCACGGTGCAGCCCATGCGGCGGAACAGGCCCGGCGCGACGCCGCCGGCCACGCCATTGCCGCAGTCGATGACGATTTTCATCGGCCGCGACAGCTTGACGTCGCCGACAATGCGATCGATATAGGCCTGACGCACGTTGGCGTGGCGCACCACGCCGTGGCCTTCGCAAAAGTCGGCGTTGGCGATGCGGCGTCGCAGGTCCTGGATCATCTCGCCGTAGAGCGTCTGTCCGCCCAGCACCATCTTCAGGCCGTTGTATTCCGGCGGATTGTGGCTGCCGGTGACCGAGACGCAACTGTCGGTGCCCAGCTCGTGCGCGGCGAAGTAGGTCAGCGGGGTCGGCACCCGGCCGATGTCGATGACATCGGCGCCGGTCTGCGTGATGCCGTGCGCCAGCGCGGTCGCCAGCTCCGGGCCGGAGAGACGGCCGTCGCGACCGATGACGATGGCGTCGATGCCGCGGGAGATGGCTTCGGTGCCGAGCGCGATGCCGATCTGGCGCACGGTATCTGCGCTCAGCGTGGTGCGCACGATGCCGCGGATGTCGTAGGCCTTGAATATCTCGGGTGCCGGAGTCTGCATGGCGGATGGGGTCGAATGACGGGAAGAAAATTATCGCATGCCATTGGATATTGGCATATATGAGAAAAAGTGCGCCAGCAGGCGCTGCGGCAGCCAGTCGATGCGACCGGGCAGGGCACCATGGACGAAGCCGACGTGGCCGCCGTGGCGATGGACTTCCAGCAGCACCGCGGCGGGAAGGTGGCTGCGCCGTGGCAATGCCGCCGCCGGCAGGAAGGGATCGTTGGCGGCGTGCAGCAGCAGCGTCGGCGTGCGCACGGCGCCCAGCAGCGGTCCGGCGCTGCTGCGCGCGTAGTAGTCGTCGGCACCGAGAAAGCCGTGCAGCGGCGCGGTGACGGCATCGTCGAAGTCGCGCAAGCTGCCTGCGGCCCGTGCTCGGCGAATGTCTATGCGGCCAGGAAAGCGGCGCTCCTTGGCCATCGCCGCCGGAATCAGCGTGCGCAGGAAATGCCGCGCGTAGACCCGGTTGACGCCGGAGGAAAGCGCGGTGTTGGCCGCGGCCAGATTCAGCGGCGCACTCACCGCCGCCGCCGCGGCGACGATGCCGGATGCCTGGTTGCCCTGTTCCGCCAGCCATTTCAGCAGGGCGTTGCCGCCCAGCGAAACGCCGGCGGCAAACAAGGCCGGATAGCCGCGCGCCTGCAGGCGGCGCAGGATCCAGTCGATCTCCGCCGAGTCGCCGGAATGATAGGCGCGCGGCAGGCGGTTGGGCTCGCCCGAGCAACCGCGAAAATTCACCACCACGCCATGCCAGCCGCGGCGCGCCACGGCATGCATCAGCCGTCGCGCGTAATGGCTGCGCGAGCTGCCTTCGAGGCCGTGGAACAGCACCACGCAGGGCGCATCGGCGGCGCCGGCGATCCAGTCGAGATCGATGAAATCCTCATCCGGGGTGTCCCAGCGCTCGCGCCGGTAAGGCGGCAGCGGCCCCTTGATCAGCAGCGGCCAGATGGTCTGCGCGTGGCCGCCGGGCAGCCAGGCCGCAGCCCGGTAATGCGGCGCTGCCGGAGCCAGCTTCAATGCAGGGTGCGCGGTGTCTCGGCGACGCTGCTGGGCGGCACCGGCGAAGCGTGGTGGGCGACCATGCGCCAGCCCAGGGCGCCGCGCACATAGATGTTGGTGGCGGCCACGGGTGCGCTCTGGCTTGCGTTGTCCGCGGTGGCGATGTGTTCCAGCAGGGTGCTGACCATGGCAAAGGGCGTGTTCACCATGGTCTGCTGCGAAAGCCGCACGGTGAGCTTGTTGCCGCCGGCAAAGACACGCTGCCAGGCCTCGCGAATGGTGCTGTAGCCGACCAGGCGCGGACCGCCGGGATGCACGCAGACCACCTCCTCGTCCTCGGCCCAGACGGACATCATGGCTTCCAGGTCGCAGCGTTCGAGCGCCTCGTAGAAAGCGGTTTCGACATCCTGCGGGCTGGCGAAGATTTTCTCGCTGGGCATGGTCAGTTCGCCAATGATGCGTCGATCATGGTCGCCACCTGCTGCGGCGTGATGCCGTTCATGCAGTCGAAATGCACCAGCGGGCATTCGCGCTGGAAGCAGGGGCTGCAGGGCAGGTTTCTGGAAACGATTTTTGCGCCCGAAGACAGCGGCGGCGTGTAGGCCGGCGAGGACGAACCGTAAAGCGCCACCAGCGGCCGCTCAAGTGCCGCGGCGACGTGCATCAGGCCGGAGTCGTTGCTGATCACGCAACGGGCTGCGGCGATCAGGTCGAGCGCCTGTTCCAGGCTGCTGCGACCGCACAGGTTGAGCGCCGTGCCTTGCGCCGCGGCGGCTATGTCGTCGCCCACGGCTTTGTCCTTGTCCGAACCGACCAGCCATACCGGGTGCTGCGGCGTCGCGATGAGGCGCGCCAGCGCCGCGAAGTGCTGCGCCGGCCAGCGCTTGGCGGGGCCGAATTCGGCGCCGGGGCAGAAGATCACCGGGTTCGCCGCGAGCGGCAGGTCCAGGGCCCGCCGCGCGGCCTGCTGCTGTTCCATGGTCGAGCTCAGGCGCGGCGGCGGCAGGCTGGCGGGCAGCGGCCCGGCCAGCGCCGCGTAACGCTGCACCAGTTGCGGATGGGCCGTGACATCGAGCCGTTGGCGCTGGTTCAACAGCAGGTAGCGGCTCTCGCCCTGATAGCCTATGCGCCGGGGGATGCCGGCGAAGTAGGGCACCAGTGCCGACTTCCACGAGTTCGGCAGGACATAGGCGGCTGAAAAGTTGCCGCTGGCGAGGCGGCGACCCAGCGCTCGGCGCGCGCCGAAATTGAACTGGCCGTGACCGAAGGGGTTGGCGATGACCGCATCGACCTCGCTCATGCGCGCCAGCAGCGGCGCCGACCAGGCCGCGGCCAGCACCTCGATGCGGGCCGTCGGATCATTGCGCTTGAGCAGCGCGAGCAGCGGCTGGGCGAGGATCGTGTCGCCGATCCAGGAGGGAGCGACGACGAGGATCTTCATTGCTCAGCAAAAACTGGATATCAGTGATGGCCCATGGGACGCTCGCCGGTGAAGCGGTAGACGGTGCCGCAGTAGGGGCAGGCGGCCTCGCCGCTGGCGCTTTTCAGCACGTCGATGAAGACGCGCGGATGGCGGGCCCACAGGGGGGCGCCGGGACGCGGGCAGGCCAGCGGCAGATCGTGGGCGGTGATGGCGACCTGGCGCTGCGATTCGTCGAGAGTGGACATGATTTTCCTCGTGCGTCTAATCAGATATAGCTGAGCCAGTCGGCGTGGGCCGGCACTTTGCCATTGACCACGTCGAAGAACAGGCTCTGAATCCTGGCCGTGATCGGGCCGCGGCTGCCGGCGCCGATGCTGCGGTTGTCGAGCTCGCGGATCGGCGTGACTTCCGCCGCGGTGCCGGTGAAGAAGGCTTCGTCGGCGATGTAGATGTCGTCGCGCGTGAGGCGCTTGGCAATCACCTGGTAGCCGAGTTCCGCGGCCAGGGTGATCACCGTGTTGCGCGTGATGCCCATCAGCGCCGAGGCGATCTCGGGCTCGTAGATCACGCCATCCTTGATCACGAACAGGTTCTCGCCGGCGCCTTCGGCGACGAAGCCATCGACGTCGAGCAAGAGCGCCTCGTCGTAGCCGTCTTCGGTGGCTTCCATGTTGGCCAGGATCGAGTTGGCATAGGTGCCGGCAAACTTGGCGCGCGCCATGTTGACGTTGACGTGGTGGCGCGAGTAGCTCGACGTCTTGACGCGGATGCCTTTCTCCATGCCTTCCTCGCCGAGGTAGGCGCCCCAGGGCCAGGCCGCGATCGAGACATGGGTCGCCGCGCCGCGCGGGCTGACGCCCATCTTTTCCGAGCCGTAGAAGGCGATCGGACGCAGGTAGCAGGACTCCAGCTTGTTGGCGCGCACAACTTCCTTGTGCGCTTCCATAAGCGTTTCCTTGTCGTAAGGCATCTTCATCATGTAGATGTGTGCCGAGTTGAACCAGCGGTCGGTGTGCTCCTTCAGGCGGAAAATCCCCGTTCCGTTGACGGTCTTGTACGCGCGCACGCCCTCGAATACGGACAGCCCGTAATGGAGCGAATGAGTGAGCACGTGCGTGGTTGC
>JAXMJU010000164.1:0-8068 GCA_034376265.1 Sulfuritalea sp. | reverse complement strand
CGAGAATCCGGTCGGCACGTCGCCAGCCTGTTCGCCGCCCTGCTCACCCAGCACGGAGCGCGAATAGGTCTGGAACTCAAGCGCGATCTGCCACACGTCCGCCGTGCTCGGCACCGGCCATGCGTAGGCACGCTGGTTCTCGGTAAGACGGTCGACGAACAGGATCTCAGGGGACCCTGAAGTAGTCAGGTCTGACTTCGCCTCGTAGGTCTTGCGCCGGCAAAGTTCGATCTCGGCCTGCCGCAGCCCGGTCGTGGTGTCAACGCGCCAAGCCCGCACCGGGAACTGGATCCCGGTCGGCGGGTAGTCGGCACCCATCTGGTCAGCCAGGACAACGCTTTCCTCGCCTGCAGGCCAGTCGAACGTCACGGTGGCGGGCGTAAGCCAGTAGCAGCGCCGTGTCCCGGTCAGCTCTGCCACGATCATGTCGAGCCAACGCAGGGCCTCGTCCAGTTCGTCCGGGTCGGCCGCCTCGTCGTTGATGGCGAATGCCCCGATCTTGCGGAGCGCCCGCTCGCAGAGTTCAACGGCCGAGAGCTTCCTGACCGGCAGCGGTGTCGGGTCGTATTGGCTGCTGTCGAGGACAATGGTCATAGCGCGCCTATCAGTTCCATGCGCTCAGGGCTCGCGCGATAGCGAAGGGTGATCTCATGCCCGGCGCGGTGAATGTCCCCCGTGCCCTCTATACCGCCTTCCTGGGCCTGTAGTGCTTGCCCGCCGAGCTTGTAGATGGTGAGCACACCAACGACAGGCAAGTTGATGGTCGGTGCCGTCACGGTGTTCTCGCCAGGGGCTCGCACGCGGATCTCATCCCCATCGGACAGGGAATAGCCCTCCGAGAAGGCTGCAACCACCAGTGCATCGCCGGTTCCGGTCGCAACAACGAACTCACCACCCGAGCCGCCGCCAGAACCGTGGACGATGTCGTTGATCGTTTTCGCGGTCTCGTTGGTCGTGATGAGCCACGTATAGTGGCCATCCGCTGCGTAGTATTCGAAGTACCCCGTGTCGTCGGTCGTGACCGGGTTGGCGATCGCCGTAACCCCGTCGTTGTCCGAGTAGATCGTGGCGAGCACCCCGGCAGGGTAGGTGGTGACCCTGACCGTCGCGCCCTCGACGGCGTTGCCCTTTAGGTCGACAACAACATCGAAGCGCTTTTCCATGTCAGATCACTCAGGCTACCCTGCGGTTCTGCGAAGGAAACATCGACTCGAGCTGCTTCGTGTCCATGCCGCCGGAGAGTTCGCCCTGCGCCATCAGTTCGGCCAGGTGCTTCTCGCCGTCGGTCATGCCGACCAGGCTCTTACGCCACTCGACCATGTGTGCGGCGAGTTCGTCTGAGGTCGCGTTCTGCTTTACTTCCTCGGAACCCGGCAGCATCTTGACGAGCTTGAAGAGGTAATCGCGTGAAAGGTGCTGGTACTTGACGACAACCTCGTCCGGCCCGAGCGCCTTGGGCACCTTCGAGAAGTCAGGCTTCTCGATCGGCATGATGCGGTTGCCCGTCGGGCCGATGACCTTGAATGCCGGATCGCACAGGAATTTCAGTGCGTGTTCCATCGGCATCACGCACCCCTTGTCGCTCGATGCGAAGAGCGGATAGGTGATGATGTCCGGTTCCGCGTCCTTGTACATGCGCGTGATGATGTCGTGCCGGCGCGGAAGATCCCCACGCTGGTTCAGGTCGAATACCGTGTATCTGGCGGCGCCCGCCTTGGGCGCGCTTTGCGCTACCTGTCCTTCGTTCTCATCCATCGTGGCATTCCTTTCTGGTTGTGGAAGCGGGGGCCGGCTTGCGACCGGCGCCCGTCTCTTTTTACGCTACAGTGTGTGCTTCTCCTACGCCTGCGTGATGATCGGCGTTCCGCTCACCAGATTGCGGTAAGGCAGGAACACATACCCCTCAGCCGTGTCGGCGGCGGCCGAAAGCGTCCACGTCAGGCTATCGGCTGGCGCGATGTACTCCACCGCGTTCAGCAGGGCACCATTCGTGTCCGCCACCAAGCCAGCCGTGTCGGTCGCAAGCAGGCTGATAAACCCGTCCGCGTCACCGCCGTCGGCCGGCACAACTTCGCCGGTCCCAACACTGACCGTCTCCGTTGCATCGGTCGTGACGACCTTCACGTAGGGGAACGGCTGCATCACCATCCCAACGATCAGGTCGAGGCCCGTGTCGACTTCGGTGTTGTCGCTCACCTGGTCGTCGATGCTGAACGGGAACACGAGCATCTGGCTGCGATTCGAGCGATCGATCGGAACCTCGTGCAGCTCATCCGGCCCGACGCTCCACAGTTGCGTGGCAAAGCCCTCGCCAGTCAGGATGAACAGGTCAACCGCGTCCACGGTGTTGGCCGTGTAGAACTCCCCGCTGCCCCTGGTGAGGGAAATGGGGTTCGTCAGCGCAGCGCCGTCGGCATCGGTCAGCGCCAGTTTCGCGCAATCGCCGGCTGACGTAATCAGGCACTGGCCGCCGGAGCCGATGATGCTGGGCCCGGCAAACGCGCCGATCGGACGGTCTTGGAGTTGGAACTTGTACTTTCTCATGATGGTCTCCTTCTCCTAGTTGGCCGCGGCCGCAGTTTTGATCGAGACGATGCCGTAGTCCTCGCGGGCATTGGCGTCGTACTTCGACTTGTACTGCGGCTTGAGCATGCCGATGATGCGATGAATCCCCAGGGCCGGACGGTTGCCGTAGTCGGTGTTGTCCGACTCGTCCATGCCCGGGGTGCCGTCATCCAGTGAAGCGTACCCGAGGGATTGCGCACCCATCAGGAAGGCCTGCGCGCCATGGATGGTGCTGGCAGCGCCCCAACGCGAGCCGGAATCCAGACCGAGGGTGTTGAACACCTTCTGGTGGTCATAGATCACGACTTCGTTGATCACCTTCTTCGCGTTGTTGAACAGCGGATTGTCCATCCCGCGCGGCATGGCTTGCGCCTGAATCGCCTTGTAGTCGGAAGTCTTTTCCAGATCCCGGCATTGCTCGGTTGAGAGCACCAGGATGTAGTAGGACTTGCCGCCTGCGCGGATCGGACGGATGCGCTTCCTCTTGGCAAACGACTTGGCTTGGGTCACCAGATCCCAAGTCATCGTGTCGGCCGCGACCAAGGTCGCTTCGGAGGTTGCCACGCCGCCGTAACTGATGCGGTTGGTTGAGGCTGCCGCCACGTCCCCCGCAAACGCAAGCGAGGGAATTTGGCTCGTTGCCCGCGTAGACCCGTCGGTGTTCAACGTGAAGGCGCGGCCCGCGGCCGTGAGGAACAGCAGTTCGTCGAGAAGATCCGCCAGCCAGAAGGCGAGCACATCGCGCGCCTGGACCCGGAAGCGGATTACGGTTGCCTGCTCGGACATACGACCTTTCGACCGGCAGCCATTTCTGAGCTGGTCGATCTGGATGGTCTGCGCATCCGCCAGGATGGGCTGCTCGTTGCCCTCCAACTGATTGTCACCGACCACGCCGCCAGAGATGTCCCCAATGAGCGGCATGACCGCCTGGGTTCCCTTCTCCGTCTTGGTGAGTTCGGTGATTTTCTGGATCGGCTTTGACGTGTCATCGGTCGAGTTACCCATGAACCCGTTTGACATCCAGAAGTTATCATCGCGCCCCTGCTTCGATACGTGGAGCGAGTAGATTTTCTTCTGAATGTCCGTCAGAGAGCCGAAATCGGTAAGTGCCATGTCGATTCCTTTTTCAGCGTGTCAAGCGGACGGACTTTCCCATCTGCTTTTGGACAAAACCGGGATTGGCTTCCAACCAACGGATGGCCGCGTCCTCGCCTTGAGCAAGAGCCGCTGATGCCTGAGCCTCGGTAGGCTCACCGCCGGTCGCCCCGGAGCCTGTGTTTCCGATGTTGGGAGGGTGATTCCCCGCAAGCACGAGTTTCGCCTCGCGCTCCGCAGCCGTTGGCTGCGCCGTCACCGTTGAACCAGTCGCTGCACCTGTCCCTGCACCGTTCCCGCCTGCTGCTGTTCCTGCTGCTGCCGGTTTCCCGTAGACCTGTGTGGCCAAGGCTCCCATCCGCTCGCGCAAGTCGCGCGTCCCGATCGCAGTGCCGCGCTGGATGGGTTTCCCCTCCATTTCGGCTTGCTCGTAGGCGATCTGCTCAAACGGTTTGAGTTGGGCTGCCGTCATCGTATTGAGAATCGGGTACTTCTGGATGAGGGTTGTCACATGCTCCTGCAGGCCAAGATCGTTTGCCGGCTGCGCATTGGCGATTGCCGCCTCTGCCGCCGCAATAGAGATAGCGCGTTCCCGCGCCTGAATCTGGTTGGTCTGCTCGGCATACTCGCGCATCGTCATCCGGCCGCCGTCGACTTCCTCGGCGATCCTGATGCGCTCGGCTGCCAGAGCCGCGAACTCCTCATCGGGCGTTTGCTCAACGGCCGGTTGGCCGGCTTCCCCAGCTTCGCCTGAAAACTTCTCCGGGTCGACCAAGGTCTTGAGCACGCGATTCTCGCCCTGCAACACCAGATTGGCTGTTGCGATTTCCTGATTCTTCTTACGAAGTGCAACGATGGCCGCAGTAGACGCATTGTGTCCTGCTGCCGCTGCTGCCGCGGTGGCGTCGGCAACTGCTGGTGCCTGCGCTCCTTCGGTCGCTGCGGTGCCTGACTTCGGCGCCGTACCCGTTCCATCGGCTGCTGTGCTGCCCGCATCCGGTGCCTTGCCAGCGGCTTCCGCTTCGGCCTTGACCTGAGCCTCGAGCTTCGCAAGCTCTGCGTCCTCGTTCGCAAACGGGTTCTCAGGCGCCGTCTTGGCCGCCTCCGCTGCGCTCGACTCGGCTGGAGCTGCTACTACCCCAGGAGTGCCTTCGGCCTCGGCTGCTGCGATTCCAGCCTTGGCAATTTCGGTGTTGGTGGTGTCTGCTTTCTGGTCCATGCTTGCCGTCCTTTATTACAGGGTGGATCCACCCGACACGCCCGATACCCGGCGACGGTGTGCTGGGGATGACGCCCCGGCGCGCGAATAGCCCGATTGCCCCCGGCCGCGGGGTCCTGCCGCCACAAAGTTCGATGTCCTGTTCATTGGAGCGTGATGTCCGGTGCTTCAGCCAAATGCCCGGGGCTCGTCTTCTCGCCCTGCGCAACATTGACCTGTTGAGAATTCGTCATTTCAAGGTCCCGCTTCCACTCAGAATACACTTTGTAGGCTGAACAGCAATGCCGCTCCCAGTCCGAGAGGGTGTACTTTTGCAGCGCGATAAACGGCTTGTCGCACTCGATCGGGATCTGGATGTCGCCCTCCTTGTCCTTCCAGAGCATGTAGAACACGCGCCCGCCTTGAACCCATCCGGCGAGCCACGCGCCGCCAAACGCGCATTGCCGATCCAAGTGCCGGCATACCTCTTGGGCGTACAACTGGCGGTAGTCCTTTGGCGCCCAGCGATCGGCGTTCGACGAACAGAAGATCCACTTCCCATCCGCCGTGTAGGTCCCGATCCAGTAGAGAAGATCTGGGGACTCGTTGATCTCCATCCAACCGCGCACGCGAGCGCGCAGCCACTGCTCCGGCATGCGGTGAAGCTGCTCGCCTGTATCGGCGAGGATGATCTGCGATGGCTGCTGCTCGTCCATCACGCGCCCTGCTCGGTAAGAAGTTTCACGGTGAACACTTCGAGTGCGGTCGGGGTGTAGGCGTTTCTCGCCACCAGAACGCCGTAGAGCTTCTTGTCCGGAGTGCAGTAGGGGATGTCGAGCGCCTGCTGCTGAATCACGCCGTTGGCGCCGCCCAGCTTGAAGTTCGCGCCCGACGTTCCATCGAACGAGATCACGGCTGCGCAATCGAGCATCTGGGCATCAGTGATGGCAAACGCATCGTTGTCGGCAGCGATCGTAGGCTCGTTCTCGAAGAGCATCAGGTCGAGGCTCGGTCTCGTCACCGCCGCAATGCTGTCGATGAGAAGTGCGCCACGGATACGCCCGAATTGCTCGGTCGAAAACTCCATGGCATCGCCCACGGTTGCGCCAACCACATCGCCTTCCGTGTATGGGGTCGCATTGTTCGGCCGCGTGACCGATCCGACCGATATCTTTACGCCCATGTTCGTCTCCTTGAAAACAGTGCCCGTACCTCTGCCGCAATCTGACGTGGCTTGAACAACTGGCGACGGCGCAACTCTTCCTGCACCATGGCCTCGAAGCGCGCTTTCTCGCGCTCGATCTTGCGGTCCCTGCGTTCCTTGCTCATGCCTTGACTCCATTCTGGAACCATGCCCACCGCCATTCAGACGGCGGGCATGTCATGCACGACTACTACGCTTTTGCCGCGAGCTTGGCCTCGAGCGCTTCGCAGCGCGCGGCAAGCTCCTTCACCGCGTTGATGAGCGGATAGATGAAAAGGTCTGGCTTGACCCTTTGCCGTCCGTCCGCATCCTCGCTCCAACCACCGAACACGGCGCCCTCTGCCGCGTCGATCGCAGCCTTGACTTCCTGCGCCGAGACGCCGAGCACCGGCTTGGTGGTGTTCATCACGTGGTCTTCCACAGGGCGCACCCACTCTGCCGGCCATTCGGATGCCGGCCGCGGCGTGTACTCGATCGGGCTGATGCGTCTGATGAAGTCCAGCCCCAGCTTCGACTGACCGAGTACGTTCTTACCTCGAACGTCGGATGTCACAGACCACGCCCCGCCGCCGCCGACCTTCCAGTCGATGAGAACGTTGTCGCCAGCGGTCCCAACGATTAAGGTGTCAGCAATGCCGGTAACGTCGTAACCAATTACGAATTGGTCGCTCGTCCCGCCGGCAGCAGCACTGATGTTGTTGCCGAGGAACACGTTGTCCGTGCCTGTCGTGGTGACGAGACCCGCATTGGTGCCGAGCGCAGTGTTCAAGGCGGCTGTGGTCACGGCGCCGAGGGCTCCAGCACCAACCGCGACGTTCTCGCCGGCAGAACCGTTAAGCGTCGACAATGCCGCAGTCCCGATCGCCACGTTGTTGTCGTCGGTCGCCCCAGCAGCAAGCAACATGGTATCGGCGCCAATGGCGACGTTCCCATTGCCGGTGATGTTCGCCGCCATCGCATTGAAGCCAACTGCCACGCAGTCGATCGCGGTGGTTGAGGCCAGCATCGCGTTCGAGCCGACGGCGACGTTACCACCGCTTGCAGATGCGTTGGCAACCAAGCCGGCATTCGCACCGATCCAGACGTTGTCATCGTCGGTAGCACCAGCTTGGGCGCCGCCAGCATCTTCTCCGATCGCCACATTCCTCAGGCCGGTGACGTTCGCATCGAGCGCCCCAATCCCGACTGCCGTGTTTCCGGCACCCGTGCTCGCCGCAAGCGCATTTTTGCCGACCGCGGTGGCTCCTGCACCGGTTTGGTTTGCGCCCAGCGCGTTGAAGCCAACCGCCGTGCAATCGACGGCGGTGGTCCCTGCGTTGAACGCCGTCGAGCCAACGATGGTGTTGCCACCTGAGGCCGATCCGTTTGCCAGCAGACCGGCGTTATGGCCGATGAACGTGTTGTCATTGTCGGTCGCGCCGGCTTGCGCACCACCGGCGTCCAAGCCGACGGCGACGTTTCTCAAGCCCGCGACGTTGGCATCGAGCGCGCCTGCGCCCACTGCCGTATTGCCATCGGCAGTGCTCGCCCCCAGCGCGTTGAAGCCAACTGCTGTCGCGCTGATGGAAGTCACGGCCGCATCCAGGGCCTTCGATCCGACAGCGGTGTTGCCGCCAGAAGCGGAGGCGTTGGACAAGAGGCCAGCGTTGTGCCCGATGAACACATTGTCATTGTCGTTAGCGCCTGCGGCAGCGCCGCCCGCGTCCAGACCGACCGCCACGTTGCGAACACCAGCGACGTTCGCGTCCAAAGCACCTGCGCCGACGGCTGTGTTGCCCGCTGCCGTACTCGCGGCTAATGCGTTCTTTCCGACGGCGGTAGCACCGTCGCCAGTCACATCCGCACCGAGCGCGTTGAACCCGATGGCCGTGCAGTCGATCGCCGTGGTAGCTGCGTTGAAGGCGGTCGATCCGACGATCGTATTGCCCCCGCTCGCCGAGCCATTGGCGAGCAAGCCCGCGTTGTGGCCCACGAAGACGTTGTCGTTGTCCGTTGCAGCGGCAGCA
>JAXMJU010000163.1:0-2302 GCA_034376265.1 Sulfuritalea sp. | reverse complement strand
GAAGACCCAGGCCAGCATGGCGCCCGTCATGTAGAGGGCGCCATGGGCGAAGTTGATGATGTTCAGCATGCCGAAGATCACGGCTAACCCGAGGCTCAGGACGGCGTAGAAGGAGCCGTTGACCAGGCCGAGCATGAGCTGGCCGAACAGGGCGGGCAGCGGAATGCCGAAAAAATAGGTCATTGCGATACCTGATTAGCCATGAAGTTCAGCCGGCCAGTCCGAGCGTATGTCAACGCGGCTCTCCCCCCTTCATGGGGGGAGCTGGAGGGGGGTGTCGAGACGTCGTACATACCGTCACGCCACCCTCTCCCCAGCCCTCTCCCGTCAAGGGAGAGGGCGATCACGCCTGGCTGAACTTTGTGGCTAATCATGTTGCGATATGGATCCGATTGATGGGCGGAACAGGCCGCAGCCCGTTCCGCCGAGCGTCAGGATGCGGTTTTCTTGATCAGCGGGCAGCGCGAGGCCGACAGCGGCTGGAAGGCTTCGGCGGCGGGGATGGTCTGCTTCACCGTGTAGTAGTCCCACGCGTATTTCGACTCCTCGGGCTTCTTGACGTGCATCAGGTACATGTCATGGACCATGCGGCCGTCGTCGCGGATCTTGCCGTTCTTGGCGAAGAAGTCATTGACCGGCGTCTTTTTCATCTGCGCCATGACCTTCTGCGTGTCGTCCGAGTTGCTGGCCTTGACCGCCTTCAGGTAGTGGCTCACCGCCGAGTACATGCCGGCCTGGATCATGGTCGGCATCTTCTTCGTGCGTTCGAAATAGCGCTTCGACCAGGCCCGCGTTTCGGCGTTGAGGTCCCAGTAGAAGCCCTCGGTCAGGTACATGTTCTGCGTCGCCTTGAGCCCCAGCGCGTGGATGTCGGTAATGAACATCAGCAGGCCCGCCAGCGACTGCTTCGGCGTGACGCCGAATTCGGCCGCCTGCTTGATCGAGCTCATGGTGTCGGTGCCGGCATTGGCCAGGCCGATCACCTGCGCGCCCGAGCTCTGCGCCTTGAGCAGGAAGGACGAGAAATCGCTGCCGGGGAAGGGATGGCGCACGGCGCCGAGCACCTTGCCGCCGTTGGCCTGCACCACGGCGGACGAGTCCTTCTCCAGCGAGTGGCCGAAGGCGTAGTCGGCGGTGATGAAATACCAGGACTTGCCGCCCTGCTGCACCACGGCCTTGGCCGTGCCGTTGGCCACCGCGTAGGTGTCGTAGGTCCAGTGCACCGTAACGTCGTTGCAGTCTTCGTTGGTGATGCGGGTCGAGGCCGCGCCCGAGATCAGGGCCAGCTTGTTCTTCTCCTTGGCGACCTTCATCACCGCCAGCGCGGTCGAGGTGGTGACCAGTTCGGTGATGACGTCCACCTTCTCGCGGTCGAACCATTCGCGCGCCTTGTTGGACGAGAGATCGGCCTTGTTCTGGTGGTCGGCGGCCACGATGTCGATGGCGAAGGCCGGCTTCTCGCTGGCCTTGAAGTCCTCGATGGCCATCTTGGCGGCTTCCACCGCGCCCTGGCCGGAAAGGTCGGAATAGGCGCCCGACATGTCGGTGAGCACGCCGATTTTTACGGCATTGTCGGAAACCTGGGCCAGGGCCAGGGCCGGAAGTGTGGCTGCGACAGCAAGTGCAATGCATTTCAGTTTCATGGTGTTTTCTCCTCCTGTGAAAAATCAGACGCCCAGCATTTCCTGCAGGTAGCCGAGCTTTTCGCTAAGTTCGTGTTGTGCAATCTCGCCGGCGATCTGGCCGTGTTCCACGACGAACATGCGGTCGGCCAGCGGTGCGGCAAAGCGGAAGTTCTGCTCGACGAGGACGATGGTGTAATCGCGCTGCTTGAGCTTTCTGATGACCTCGCCCAGCTTCTGCACGATCACCGGCGCCAGCCCTTCCGAAATCTCGTCGAGCAGCAGCAGCCGCGCCCCCGTGCGCAGCACCCGCGCCAGCGCCAGCATCTGCTGCTCGCCGCCCGACAGCCGCGTGCCCTGGCTGTTGCGGCGCTCCTTGAGGTTGGGGAACATCTCGTAGAGTTCGTCCAGGCTGATGCCGCCGCTGCCCACCTGCGGCGGCAACAGCAGGTTCTCCTCGCAACTGAGGCTGGCGTAGATGCCGCGTTCCTCGGGACAATAGCCGACGCCCAGGTGGGCGATGCGATGCGGGGCCATGCCGATGACTTCGCGACCGTTGAGCATGATCGACCCGGTGCGCCGTCCGGTCAGGCCGAGAATCGCGCGCAAGGTGGTGGTGCGCCCGGCGCCGTTGCGGCCGAGCAGGCTGATGCACTCGCCGCGCCGCACCGTGAAATCCA
>JAXMJU010000162.1:0-8278 GCA_034376265.1 Sulfuritalea sp. | reverse complement strand
AGGTCGCGGCGCAGGAGATCGGGCAGTTGGCCGGCTCCAGCGTCACGCTGGCCGAACAGGCGGGCCAGCTACTCGACGAAATGCTGCCGTCGATCAAGACCACTTCGGACCTGGTGCAGGAGATCGCCGCAGCGAGCCGGGAACAGAGCCAGGGCGTGGGCCAGATCAACGGCGCCATGGGGCAGCTGAACCAGGCCACGCAGCAAAACGCCGCGGCCTCCGAGGAGCTCGCCGCCACCGCCGAGGAGATGGGCGGCCAGGCCGCGCAACTGCAGGCGCTGATGGAGTTCTTCAAGATCGACGGTCAAAGAGTTGACGCTGGCGACACGGTGCGGCGCCTGGCGCCACAGGCATGACACGGGGTGCGCAGATGAACGATAGATTCGAGAGTCCATTGGTCCACCCGTGTCCAACGGCCGACGCCGTCAAGGGCTCGCTACTGCTGATCGTCGATGACGTGCCGGCCAACCTGAGCGTTCTCGGCGATCTGCTGCACGACGCCGGCTACCAGGTCAAGGCCGCGACTTCCGGCCGGACCGCACTGCGCTATGCCGCCCAGAATCCGCAACCGGACCTGATCCTGCTCGACGTGATGATGCCGGAGATGGATGGCTACCAGGTGCTCGCCGCGCTGCGCAAGGATCCTGTCACCTGCGACATTCCGATCATCTTCCTCACCGCGCTCGACAACGCGCGCGACGAGGAGCGCGGTTTCCAGCACGGCGCCGCCGACTACATCACCAAGCCGATCAAGCCCGACGTCGTCCTCGCCCGGGTGCGCAGCCAGCTTCTGGCCCGCATCGCCGGCAACTGGCTGCGCGACCAGAATGCGGCGCTCGAAGCCGAAGTCACCCGCCGCATGGAAGAGAACGAGCTGATCCAGGCCGTCAGCATCCGGGCCCTGGCCCACCTCGCCGAGACCCGCGACCCCGAAACCGGCAATCACATCCTGCGCACCCAGGGCTATGTACGTCTGCTGGCGACCCGGCTGCAACATCATCCGCGCTTCGCCGAGACGCTCGACGACGGCTATATCAAGATGCTCGCCGCCTCGGCACCACTTCATGACATCGGCAAGGTCGGGATTCCCGACTCGATCCTGCAAAAGCCGGGCAAGCTTACCGCCGAGGAATGGGAGATCATGAAGACCCACTCGCTGCTCGGCAGCGAGGCCATCGAACAGGCGGAACACGACATCGCAAAGCCGGTGGAGTTCCTCGCCCTGGCCAAGGAAGTCGCCCGCTGGCACCACGAACGCTGGGATGGCAGCGGCTACCCCGACGGGCTGTGCGGCGACGATATCCCGCTTTCGGCGCGGCTGATGACCATCGCCGACGTGTTCGATGCGCTGATCTCGAGGCGGGTGTACAAGGAGCCCATGCCGATCGATCAGGTTCGCGAAATCATCGTCGCCGAACACGGCCGCCAGTTCGACCCCGATGTAACCGATGCCTTCCTGACCCACTTCGTCGAATTCACCGCCATCGCCGCCCAGCACAGCGACCCTGCGACATGAAATCGATGCAAGCCACGGGCAGCCTGAGCCACACCGCCATCCTGACGGCGGTGCTCGGCTATGCGACATTCGGCGCCCTGTGGATACTGGTTTCGGACCAGTTCGTCGACACCTTGCTGGAGGATCCGGAGCTCAAGCTGGTCGCCGGTACGCTCAAGGGCTGGGCCTTTGTCGCCGCCTCGGCCCTGCTGCTCTATCTGCTGATGCGGCGCCAATTCGCCCGGCCCGGCTCGTTGCCGACGGTATGGCGCTCCTCGCGTCTGCATCTGGCGCTGGCCGCCGCGGCAATTCTGGCCATCACCGGCTTGGCCATCCATTTCCGCTTCGAGCATCACCAGGCCGCCAAAGCCGACCGCATGGAGAGCATCGCCCAGGTCAAGACACGACAGATCGCCGACTGGCTTGCGGAACGACAGGGCGATGTCGAATTCCTCGCCGCCAACCGCAGCATTGCCGAGGACTACCGCCGCTGGCGGGACCGCGGCGACACGGCAAGCCTAAGGGAATTGACTGCGCAGCTCGATCAGTTCCGCTCCCGCAAGGCTTATCTCGGCGCGATCCTGCTCGACGAGCACGGCCAGCCGCTGTGGCATTCATCGGCCGCGGCGGACGCGATCGACGCCGGCCTGCTCGCTGCCACACGACAGCAAGTGTCTTTGGGGCGGCCTGGCCCGCTACCGCCTTACCGCGACGCCCGCGGGCAGTTACGACTCGACTTTGTCGCCACGATCCCGAGCCAGACGGACGCCAAAGGCCCGATCGTCATCCTGCGCACCGACCCGGCAAAATACATCTTTCCCATCCTGCAGTCCTGGCCGGTACCCAGCGCCAGCGCCGAAATGTTGTTGTTCCGGCGCGTCGGCGACACCGTGGTCTACCTCAACGACATCAAGCAGCAATCGGCCGCCGCAACAAGCTTCCACGCCCCGCTGACCACGCCGGGACTGCTGGCGGCGCAAACGCTGCGCGGCGATGCGGTACCGGGTCGCCTGTTCGGCGGCGAGGATTACCGCGGCGTGCCGGTCATGGGCGTGGCGCGCGCAGTGGCCGCTACCGACTGGTTCCT
Source organism: Sulfuritalea sp. (assembly GCA_034376265.1). Classification (GTDB taxonomy): domain Bacteria; phylum Pseudomonadota; class Gammaproteobacteria; order Burkholderiales; family Rhodocyclaceae; genus Sulfuritalea. Next base: position 5,696 of record JAXMJU010000162.1, on the reverse strand, counting down.
GATGGCCAAGATCGATCGCGCCGAATTCTTCGGCGAGGCCTGGCACGACAGCCTGTGGATCTCGCTGGCAGGCCTGCTCGGCCTGTTCATGCTGTTCATTGGCGCCGTGCTGTTGAAGCAGCGCCAGAACCTGCTGCGCGCAGTGCACGAACGCGAAGCGCAGGCCGAGAAGCTGCGCGCACTGGAACTCCTCGATGCCATCGTCGACGGGTCCGACGACGGCATATACGTCAAGGATGCGCAAGGCCGCTATCTCATGTACAACCGTGCCGCCTGCCGCCGCATCGGCAAGACCGCACAGGAAGTGCTGGGACATAACAGCAACGAACTGTTCCCGCCCGAGGAGGCAGCCAAGCTGAACGCCATCGGGCAGCAGGTGATGGACGAAAACCGCATCCTCACCACCGAGGAAGTCCGCACCCAGGTCAACGGCGCCAGGGTGCTGCATGCCACGCGCGGCCCGCTGCACGATGCGGACGGCAAGGTCATCGGGATTTTCGGCATTTCCCGCGACATCACCGAGCACAAGGAAGCCGAGCTGTCGCTGAAGGCCTCGGAACAGCGCTTTCGCGACTTGGTCGATACCACCGACGGTATCGTCTGGGAAGCCGACGCCACCACCTTCCTCTTCAGCTTCGTCAGCAAGAAGGCCGAGCGCCTGCTGGGCTACCCCGCCGAGGACTGGTCGCGCCCCGGCTTCTGGATCGAACATATGCATCCCGACGACCGCACCTGGGCGCCGGAGTATTGCGCGGCCCGCACCGCCCGGCTCGAACCGCACGACTTCGAATACCGCTTCATCGCCCACGACGGGCGCATCGTCTGGCTCCACGACATCGTCACGGTGGTCGCCGAGAACGGCGTGCCGCGCTGGTTGCGCGGCATCATGATGGACGTCACCGAACGCAAGCAGCGCGACGAACTGCTGGTCAAGCTGTCGCTGGCCGTCGAGCAAAGTCCGGAAAGCATCGTCATCACCAACGTCAAGGCCCAGATCGAGTATGTCAATGACGCCTTCGTGCGCACCACCGGCTACAGCGTGGACGAGGTGATCGGCAGGAACCCGAGGATGCTCCAGTCGGGACGGACCCGGCCCGAAACCTATGCCGCGATGTGGCGGCAGCTGAGCCAGGGCAAGCCGTGGAAAGGCGACTTCTTCAACCGCCGCAAGGATGGCAGCGAGTACGTCGAATTCGCCATCGTCACGCCGATCCATCAACGCGACGGCGCCATCTCCCATTACGTCGCGATCAAGGAAGACATCAGCGAAAAGCGTCGTGTCGGCCGCGAACTGGACCAGCACCGCCACCACCTGGAAGACCTGGTGGCGAGTCGAACCGTGCAACTCGAGGAACAGCGTCAACGCGCCGAAGCGGCCAATGTGGCGAAAAGCGCCTTCCTCGCCAACATGAGCCACGAAATCCGCACGCCGATGAATGCAATCGTCGGCCTGACCTATATCCTGCGCCGTACCCAGCCGACGCCGGAACAGGCGGACAAATTGTCCAGGATCGCCGATGCGGCCGAACATCTGCTGTCGATCACCAACGACATCCTCGATCTATCGAAGATCGAGGCCGGCAAGCTGGCGCTGGAGCAGACCGACTTTTCGCTTTCGGCGATTCTCGATCACACGCGCTCCCTGATCGCCGAGCAGGCCCGCCTCAAGGACATTCAGATCAGGCTGGAATGCGAAGGCGTGCCGCACTGGCTGCGCGGCGACCCGACCCGGCTGCGCCAGGCCCTGCTCAACTATGCCGGAAACGCGGTCAAGTTCACCGAGCGCGGCACCATCACCCTGCGCGCGATTCTGCTGGAGGACAACGGCGACGATGTCGGAATTCGCTTCGAAGTCGAAGACACCGGCATCGGCATCCCCGCCGAGAATCTGCCCAGCCTGTTCCAGCCCTTCGTTCAGGCCGACACCTCGACCACGCGCAACTACGGCGGTACCGGGCTGGGGCTTGCCATCAGCCGCCGACTGGCCTGCATGATGGACGGCGATGCGGGGGTGGAAAGCCAAGTCGGACGCGGCAGCACCTTCTGGTTCAGCGTTCGCCTGAAGCATGGCCACGGCATCGTGCCGACCGCGCCGATCGGCGACGCGTCGGATACTGGCCTTGAAGCCGAACTGTGGCGGCGCAACGGCGGCGCGAGACTGTTGCTGGTGGAAGACAACGAAATCAACCGCAACGTGGCATTCGAACTGATCCATGCCGCCGGACTGGTCGCCGATACCGCGAAAAACGGCATCGAGGCCGTGGCCAAGGCCGCCAGCGTCGCCTACGACCTGATCCTGATGGACATCCAGATGCCGCAGATGAATGGCCTCGACGCCTGCCGCGAAATTCGCTGCCGGCCGGGTGGCGCACGGATACCCATCGTGGCCATGACCGCAAATGCCTTTGACGAAGACCGTATCGCCTGTAAGGAGGCTGGAATGAATGACTTTATTGCCAAGCCGGTGGATCCGCAGCAGTTCTACAGCACGCTGCTCAAGTGGCTCCCTGCCCCGGCGATCGACGTGAAGCCCGCGCCGGCCGCGACCGCGACCTCGTCCGGCGCCGACAATCCGCAACGCCGGCGCCTTGCCGCAATTCCTGGACTCGATATCGATCGCGGACTGGCAACGATGCGTGGCAACGTGAATAAATACGCAAGGCTGCTCAGCCTGTTCGCCGACGGCTACAACCAACACGCCGACCAGATCCGCAGCCTGCTCGCGGCCAGGGACCTCTCACCCATAGAACCGATCGCCTACGCCCTGCGCGGATCGACCGGCATGCTCGGCGCCGTGTCGGTGTCGGACGCAGCCACGGCGGTCCTCGCCGCCCTGGAGCGCAATCCCACGGCCGAGGAAACGCGGCAGTCATGCGCAGCCCTCGCCGAACACCTGACCCAGTTCATCGGCAGTATCCGCCAGGAGCAGAGCGCTTTCTTCGCGCACTCGGATACCGTCGCGGCGCCGAATCGCTCGGTCGAAGTGCTTGATCGGCTGCAAGCGCTGCTTGAGCAAGGCGACCTGGCGGCCAGCTATCTCGCCAAGGAAGAAGCCGATCTCCTCGCCGTTACCCTGGGCGAAACGGCGCAAATGTTGAAAGCCCGGATCGAGGCTTTCGTTTACGAGTCCGCCGCCGCGACGCTGCGCGAATTCCGCAGGCAATAGCCTGCCGCGGCAGGCGGTAGCGCCCGGGACCGCGATCTCCGGCATCAATTTGCGGCGGTGGGCCTAGCTCTTGCCAGGCATGAACTCCATGGTCAGGCGCACCAGTTCCGCGATCGACCCGGCCTGCAGCTTCTGCATGATCAGGTGCCGATAGGTTTCGGCGGTACGCTGGCTGATGCCCAGTTCATGGGCGATGGTCTTGGTCAGCTTGCCCTCGAAGACGCCTTCCAGAACCTCGCGTTCACGAGGCGTCAGGAGCGCCATGCGCTCGCCGATTTCCCTGCTGCGAGCCTGGATTTCCGCGCGCGCCTTGTCGATGCGCAGGCCATCCTGAATACGGTCCAGGACTCGCTGGGTGGAAAACGGCTTCTGGAAGAAGTCCAGGGCGCCGCCGCGCATGGCGCGCACCACCGACGGCACCTCGGCATAACTCGATATGAAAATGATCGGCAGGTCGATCCTCTGGTGGCGCAGTTCGTCCTGCAACTCAAGCCCGCTCATGCCCGGCATGCGCACGTCGGTCACGATGCAGCCGGCCAAGTTGGACAGATCCTGCTGCAGAAAGCTCGGCGCGTCGTTGAACACCACGTAGGGCAAGCCCACGGACTCGACCAGATCAACCAGAAGAAAGGTGATTACCGGGTCGTCGTCGATCAGATAGACATTCGGCACCGGCCGATCGGATTTCTTGGATCGCATCAAAAAACCAGGCCTCTTTTGCGTTTCGGCAGACAGGAATCCCCGCACATGACGCGCTATCGGCCAAACCTACGTAGATACCGCAGTTTGTAGCGTAATTTCCGGATGCACAAGTCGCGGCCCCTTTGAGAACATAGTCGAAAGGATTCGGCTTCGATAATTTATTGAAGCCGGATTTTAGCTGCGTTTGCGCCAGTAGTGGGTGGCGAAACTGTCAAAAACTTCAGTGATCTGACGCTTCGATCGACCCTCATGGCTGTTAACGACAATTCAGAAATCAGCAATGCGGAGTTCGCGCAGTTTCAGAAGCTGATCTACAAGATCGCCGGAATCAGCCTGGCGGATACGAAAAAGGTGCTGCTGGTGGGCCGCCTCGGTCGACGTTTGAGGGAATTGAAACTCTCTTCCTTCGCCGAGTATTACCGACTCGTCGCCAGCAGTGACGCAGCACAGGAGTTGCAGACCATGGTCGATCTGCTCACTACCAATGAGACTTATTTTTTCCGCGAGGAAGCGCACTTTGACTTCCTGGCCAGGACCATTGCCGCCGACCACCCGCCATCCAGCCCGTTCAAGGTGTGGAGCGCCGCCTCATCGACGGGCGAGGAGATCTACACCATAGCCTTCGTCCTCGCCGAAACTTTCGGACTCGATGCTCCCTGGAGCGTCACCGGCTCGGACATTTCCACAACTGTTCTGGGCACTGCGGAGCGCGGCCACTACCTGCTGGATCGCACCCGCGGTCTGCCCGAGAGCTATTTGCGCAAGTATTGCCTGAAAGGCGTACGCAGCCAGGAAGGCGGATTCATGATCGCCCCGGAGATAAAGCGTCACACGCGCTTTCTGCAGGTGAATCTGAACCGGACCCTCCCCGTGCTCGGCAAATTTCATGTGATCTTCCTGCGCAACGTGATGATCTATTTCGACGCGGAGACCAAACGCCAGGTGGTGGCCCGCCTGGTCGAACAACTTCATCCCGGCGGCTATTTCATCGTCGGCCATGCGGAAAGTCTGCATGGCCTGAGCGATGCCCTTCACGCCGTGCAACCCACCATCTACCGGTTGCCGTCCTAGCCTATGGCCACCAGGATCAAGGTCATGATCGTCGACGATTCGGCCGTGGTGCGCCAGGTCAATCGCGAAACCCTCGAACGCGAGCCGGATATCGAAGTGATCGGCGTTGCCGCCGATCCGCTGTATGCGCTGGACAAGATGAAGCTGCAGTGGCCCGACGTGCTGGTGATCGACATCGAAATGCCGCGCATGGACGGGCTGACCTTCCTGCGCAAGATCATGAGCGAGCGCCCGACGCCGACCATAGTCTGTTCCTCGCTCGCCGAGCAGCGGGCCGGCGCAACCATCGAGGCGCTCGCCGCGGGCGCACTGGCAATCATCGCCAAGCCGAAGCTGGGGGTAAAGCAGTTCCTTCAGGACACCGGTAGCGATCTCGTTGCCGCCGTGCGCGCCGCGGCGCGCGCCAATCTGAGCCAGCTCGGCGGCGGCGCGGCGCGGCCGTCCGCGGTTTCCCCGGGATTCGGCGCCGACGCGGTACGGGCCGCTCAAGCGGCAAGCGCCCGCGCCATGACCACCACCACCGACCGGGTGGTCGCCATCGGCACGTCCACCGGCGGCACCCAAGCGCTGGAAGCCGTGCTGAGCAAATTGCCGAACGTCGGCAGCGGCATACTCATCGTCCAGCACATGCCGGAAAGATTCACCGCGATGTTCGCCGAGCGCCTCGACAGCCTCTGCGCACTCGAAGTGCGCGAGGCACGGAATGGCGACCGCATCGCGCCCGGTCGGGCCTTGATCGCGCCCGGCGGCCGCCACA
>JAXMJU010000161.1:0-8792 GCA_034376265.1 Sulfuritalea sp. | reverse complement strand
CGATCAGCGCGGCGACGAGTTTCAGCGCAAACAGACCCCAACCCGGTCGCGGCCGGTACACGCCGTGCTGACGCAAGCCGCGCCAGAGCAGTCCGGCGTTGACGCAGGAGGCGAGGCCGATCGACAGGGCCAGCCCGGCATGCTTGAGCCAGCCGATGAATGCGATGTTCATCAACTGGGTCAGCGCCAGCGTAAGCAGGGCAATTTTCACCGGCGTGCGGATGTCCTGGCGGGCGTAGAAGCCCGGGGCGAGTACCTTGACCAGGATCAGCCCGGTCAGGCCGATCGAATAGGCGACCAGCGCCTCGCGGGTGCGCAGCACATCGGCGGCGGCAAACGCACCGTACTGAAACAAGGTCGCCAGCAGCGGTACCGCCAGCATGGCCAGCGCCAGCGAAGCCGGCAGGGTCAGCATCAGGGTCAGGCGCAGGCCCCAGTCGAGCAATGCCGAAAAGTCCTCGGTCTTGCCGCTGGCATGGGTCTTGGCCAGGCTCGGCAGCAGGATGGTGCCCAGTGCCGCGCCGAGCAAGCCGGCGGGAAACTCCATCAGACGGTCGGCGTAATAGAGCCATGAGACGCTGCCGTTTTCGAGGAAAGAAGCGAAAATGGTATTGATCAGCAGGCTGATCTGCGCCACGGAAACGCCCAGCACGGCAGGCGCCATGAGCTTGAGAATGCGCTGCACGCCCTCGTCACGCCAGGCCAGGTCAAAGCGCGGCAACATGCCGATCCTGGCCAGGGCGGGCAACTGGATCGCGAGTTGCAGCACGCCGCCCAGAAAAACCGCCCAGGCCAGCGCCAGCACCGGCGGATCGAACCAGGGCGCGGCGATCAGCGCCATGCCGATGAAGGACAGGTTCAGCAGGACCGGCGTGAAGGCCGGCAGCGCAAACCGGCTCCAGGTGTTGAGGATGCCGGCCGCCAGGGCCACCAGCGACATGAACAGGATGTAGGGGAAGGTGATCCGGGTCAGTTCCACGGTGAGCTGGAACTTTTCGGCATCGGCAGCGAAGCCGGGCGCGGTCACCGCGATCAATACGGGCGCGGCGGCCATGCCGAGCGCAGTGACCGCGATCAGGATCAGGAACAGCACACTGGCGACGCGATCGACCAGGCTCTTGGTTTCGTCGTCGCCGCGGCGACCGCGGTATTCCGCCAGCACGGGGACGAAAGCCTGGGAGAAGGCGCCCTCGGCAAACAGGCGGCGCAACAGGTTGGGCAGGCGAAAGGCGACGAAGAAGGCGTCGGTCATCATGCCGGCGCCGAAGCTGCGGGCAATCACGAAGTCGCGGACAAATCCCAGGATTCGGGACAGCAGGGTCATCCCGCTGACGGTGGCCAAAGTGCGGAGCAGATTCATTGTCTGTATGGTATCCGGGATGTCGCCGGTAGAAGCCGCTTGCAATGGGAGGAAGACCCCCCTATAATCACGCGCTTTCCCAAGATCTACCGGATATCGACACATGGCCAATACCGTCCAAGCCCGCAAACGTGCCCGTCAAGCGACCGAGCAGCGCGCTCACAACATGAGCCTGCGTTCGACGTTGCGTACCGCAATCAAGAAGGTACGCAAGGCGATCGACGCTGGCGACAAGACTGCGGCGCAGGCAGTGTTCAAGGAGTCGCAGCCGATCATCGACTCCATCGCCGACAAGAACATCGTGCACAAGAACCTCGCCGCGCGTTCCAAGAGCCGCCTTTCGGCCGCCATCAAGGCACTCTGAGCTGCACCGGCGCCAGGCGCCGAAATAAAGCTGCCTCGACATTCGAGGCAGCTTTTTTTATTTCCGCATTAGGATCGCGATTGGCATACCGATGCCTGGAATATCCCACCAAATTATACAAATAGGTTGAGTTTGCCGAAACGACTGCATATAATCGCCAGACTCCGTTGAAGTGAAAGGGGTTTTATGCAATCCCATCAGTTCATAAAATATGCATTCCGTATCAAGACCCGGCTTGGCGTGGTTGTGGATAATTTGATGATCCATGGCCGCGACGAGCACGAGGCGCAGCGCAAGCTGCGGCAGGTGTATCACGATTGCCAGATTCTGGAATGTGTTTGCCACCACGGCAGCGTTCGGGTACCGGTGGCCAGCTTCGAGGAAGTCGCAAACCTGATTGTTCGCTGAGGCTGCGCCGGGCTCAGCCGGGTCCCGGCTGTGATGTTTCCTGGCGTTTCAGAGGAATCGCGCCGCCCGTAATTCCTCCAGCAAACCCAGATAGTCCAGTGCTCCCCGGCTGGATGCGTTGTGAGCGAATATGTCGCGACTCAGGGCCGGCGCTTCCGCAATCGCGACGTTCTCCGAAATCACTGTTTCGCATAGTTCGGCGCCGAATTGCTGGCGCAGACGATCCTGGATTTCGAAGCCCATCCTGCGCCGCCGGTCAAAGCGCGTCAGCAGGTAACGGCGTTCGATACGCCGCTGTGCTGCTCTGTACAGGGGCAAATTTTTCACTTAGTATAGAGACGTTTTAGTTGCGGTCGTTGCGCTTAATGCCGATGAAGCTGGCGTTAGCCTGCACTGAAACTAAGGTTTACAAGCACGGCGGCCGCGTTGCTCTTCGGCCGCCGTATGTTTTTTGCGTGGAGCTTTTGGTTGCGGTCGCGGTGCTTAACGCCGATAAGGCCGGCATTATCCTTCACTGAAACTACGTTTTCGCGGAGTGCATTCATGCCGCATCTGATGAATACCTACGGGCGGTTGCCAGTTGCCTTTACCCACGGCGAGGGCTGCCGGCTGTTCGACGAACAGGGCAAGACCTACCTCGACGCCCTGGCGGGGATCGCAGTCAATACGCTGGGCCACAATCATCCTCGACTGGTGAAGGTGCTGCGCGAGCAGGTCGGCCGTCTCATTCACACATCAAACCTGTATCGCATCAGCGAGGCCGAAGCGGCTTCCGATCGCCTCGCCGTGCTGTCCGGCATGGACGAAGTGTTTTTCTGCAATTCGGGTTGCGAAGCCAATGAGGCGGCGATCAAGCTGGCGCGGCTGTATGGACACCACCGGGGCATCGAGCAACCCGCGATCATCGTCATGGAGCAGGCCTTCCACGGCCGCACCCTGGCAACGCTTTCCGCTACCGGCAATCGCAAGGTGCAGGCGGGTTTCGAGCCGCTGGTGACCGGTTTTGTGCGAGTGCCGTTCGATGACTTCGCTGCCATCGAGCAACTGGCCGAGCGCAACCCGAACATTGTCGCGGTGCTGTTCGAGCCGATTCAAGGCGAGGGCGGCATCAACCTTGCGCACAAGGATTTCATGCGCTCGCTGCGCCGGATCTGCGATCAGAAGGAATGGCTGTTCATGGTGGACGAGGTGCAGTGCGGCATCGGTCGCACCGGCGCCTGGTTCGCGCATCAGCATGCCGGCATCGTTCCTGACGTCATGACCCTGGCGAAGGGGCTGGGCTCGGGTGTGCCGATTGGCGCCTGTCTGGCGACGGGACGCGCCGCCGGCGTATTCAAGCCCGGCAATCACGGTTCCACCTTCGGTGGCAATCCGCTGGCCTGCGTCGCCGCATTGACCACGCTGGAGGTCATCGAAGCCGACGGCCTCATGGCGCGTGCGGTAAAGCTGGGCGAAGCGATTCGCGGCGGCCTGCGCGAAGGCTTATCCGGCATCCCGAGCGTGGTTGAGGTGCGCGGCGACGGCTTGATGATAGGTATCGAGCTCGATCGACCCTGCGCTGACCTGGTCCAGCGCGGCCTCGCGGCCGGAATGCTGATCAATGTCACCGCGGACAAGGTCGTTCGCCTGCTGCCGGCCCTGGTCATGAGCGATGCCGAAGGGGCGGAACTGGTCGCCGCCCTGGTCGCCCTGATCAAAGAGTTTCTCGGAGCCTGATCATGTCGGCGCCACGGCATTTTCTGCAATTCAAGGATCTTTCCGGCGACGAGCTCGATTACCTGTTCGAGCGCGCGCGTATCGTCAAGGCGCGTTTCAAGTCCTATCAGCGCCATTGGCCGTTGCAGGACCGTACCCTGGTGATGATCTTCGAGAAGGCCAGTACCCGCACGCGCCTGTCCTTCGAGGCCGGCATGCAGCAACTCGGGGGGGCTGCGATCTACCTCAACACGCGCGATTCGCAACTCGGGCGTGGCGAGCCGGTGGAGGATGCGGCCCAGGTGATTTCGCGCATGAGCGACATCGTCATGATCCGCACCTTCGAGCAGGACATCATCGAACGCTTCGCCGGGCATTCGCGAGTGCCGGTGATCAACGGCCTGACCAACGAATACCACCCCTGCCAGATCCTTGCCGACATCTTCACCTTCATCGAACATCGCGGTCCGATCCGGGGCAAGACGGTAGCCTGGATCGGCGATTCGAACAATGTCTGCAACACCTGGCTGCAGGCCGCGGAAGTCCTCGATTTCAATGTTCATGTGTCGACGCCGCCCGGCTACGAGGTCGAAGCGGAGCGCGCCGGACTCTATGGCACGGACCATTTCGAGCAGTTCGCCGACCCGATGGATGCGGCGCGCGATGCCGATCTGGTCACCACCGACGTGTGGACCTCGATGGGCTTCGAAGCCGAGAACGAAGAGCGCCTGCGCGACTTCGCCGACTGGCAGGTCGATGCCGAGATGATGCGCGCCGCCAAGCCGGAAGCCGTGTTCATGCACTGCCTGCCCGCGCATCGCGGCGAGGAAGTCACCGCCGAGGTGATCGACGGGCCGCACAGCGTGGTCTGGGATGAGGCCGAGAACCGGCTGCATACGCAAAAGGCTTTGATGGAATTCCTGCTCCTGGGCAGGCTGAATGACTAAGGAAAGAACGATGAAAGCGGCAAAGAAATCAGGCAGCAAGGAATCCAACAAGGTCGTCCTCGCCTATTCGGGCGGACTGGACACCTCGGTGATCCTGAAGTGGTTGCAGGACACCTACAACTGCGAGGTGGTGACCTTCACCGCCGACCTGGGCCAGGGCGAGGAGCTGGAACCGGCGCGCGCCAAGGCGTTGCAGATGGGCATCAAGCCGAAGAACATTTTCATCGACGACTTGCGCGAGGAATTCGTCCGCGATTTCGTCTTCCCGATGTTCCGCTGCAATACCGTGTATGAGGGCGAATACCTGCTCGGCACCTCGATCGCACGGCCGCTGATCGCCAAGCGCCTGGTCGAGATCGCCAAGAAGACCGGCGCCAACTCGATCTCGCACGGCGCAACCGGCAAGGGCAACGACCAGGTCCGCTTCGAACTCGGCGCCTATGCGCTGATGCCCAATCTCAAGGTCATCGCGCCGTGGCGCGAATGGGATCTGCTGTCGCGCGAGAAGCTGATGGCCTATGCCGAGAAGCATGGCATCCCGGTCGAGATGAAGCACAAGAAGGGCGGCTCGCCCTATTCGATGGACGCCAACCTGTTGCACATCTCCTACGAAGGCCGCCATCTGGAAAATCCGGGCGCCGAAGCCGAGGAATCGATGTGGCGCTGGACCGTGTCGCCGGAGAAGGCGCCGAACCAGGCCGAGTATCTGGATCTCCAATTCAAGTGCGGCGACCTGATCGCCATCAACGGCAAGAAAATGAAGGCGCACGAACTGCTGGCCACGCTCAACCAACTGGGCGGCAAGCATGGCATCGGCCGCCTCGATCTGGTGGAGAACCGCTACGTCGGCATGAAGTCGCGCGGCTGCTACGAGACGCCGGGCGGCAGCATCCTGCTGCGCGCGCATCGCGCCATCGAGTCGGTCTGCCTCGACCGCGAAGAGGCGCACCTCAAGGACGACCTGATGCCGCGCTACGCCAGCCTGATCTACAACGGCTACTGGTGGAGTCCGGAGCGCCGCGCCCTGCAGGCCTTGATCGACCACACCCAGCAGCACGTCAATGGCTGGGTGCGGCTCAAGCTGTACAAGGGCAATGTGATCGTCGTCAGCCGCGATTCGAAGACCGATTCGCTGTTCGACCCGACCATCGCCACCTTCGAGGACGACGCCGGCGCCTACAACCAGAAGGACGCTCACGGCTTCATCCGCCTCAATGCGCTGCGCCTGCGGATCGGCGCCAATCGGGACGAGAGCCGGGCGAGCAAGAAGAAGGGCTGACGAAGCAGCGACGGCAGACGGGTTACGCGCCGATGTTCGGCATTTCCGAGGAGCAACTGACAGAATTCGGCATGACGTTTGGCCTTGGCGCCTTCATGCTCTACATGCTGTTCATCATCGGCGAACTGGCCTGGAAGTCGAAGGCGGGCAAGCTCGGCACCTTCATCCTGTTCTTTGTCCTGTCGTTCGGCATGCTCGGCTTTGTAGCAAAATTCATCATTCAGAAGCTATGGGGAATCTAAATGTCGCAGTTTGAAAATGTTTCCGTGGTCAAGAAGGCCAACGTGTATTTCGACGGTAAGTGCGTCAGCCACACGGTGCAACTCCCCGACGGCACGAAGAAGAGCGTCGGCGTGATCATGCCGGCGACGCTGACCTTCAATACCGGCGTCGCCGAGATCATGGAAACCGTCGCCGGCGCCTGCCGCTATCGCATCAAGGGTGAGGACTGGCAAAGCTGCGGCGCCGGGCAGAGCTTCACGGTGCCGGGCAATTCCAGCTTCGACATCGAAGTCAGCGGCGAACCCTATCACTACGTCTGTCATTTCGCCTGATCCGGGGATAGCGCCATGCCTTCATTCGACATCACCTCCGAAGCCGATCTGGTGGCGCTGAAGAACGCGGTGGACGTCGCGGGGCGCCACATTGGCAACCGCTATGATTTCAAGGGCACCTCGGCGCGCGCCGAGTTGAACGAAAAGGACAAGACCATCACCATCCACGGCGATTCCGAATTCCAGCTCAGCCAGGTCAAGGACATCCTGTTTCCGGAAATGGAAAAGAAGGAACGCGAGAGCACCAAACGGCTGGATCACGGTCCGGTGCAGTCGGTGGGCGGCAACAAGTCCAAGCAGGAACTCAAGATCAAGATCGGCATCGAGCAGGAACTGGCGAAGCAGATCGTCAAGCTGATCAAGGACAGCAAGATCAAGGTCCAGGCCAGTATCCAAGGCGACGCCGTGCGCGTCACCGGCGCCAAGCGCGACCTGCTGCAGGAAACCATCGCACTGGTGAAGAAGTCGATCACCGATTTCCCGCTGCAATACGGCAACTTCAGGGACTGAAGCAGCGCGGCGCCGTACCGCCAGCGCCAACTCTTCAAGCTTCGCGCAAGCCGCCGATCCAGCGCGTATAGAGCCGGTCGGCGACGGCGCGCATCGCGGCGATACGCGTTTCCATGTCGGTCTGCATCTGCTCCGGTGTCTGCACCGACGCTGAGGCCGGCACGTTTTCGGCAGCCCATTGCAGGCACCAGCTCGCTATCATCGTCGCGGTCATCTCGACATGGCATTGCATGCCCAGATGCGGGCCGCGCACGAAGGCCTGGTTGGCGCAGTGGGCGTTGCCGAGAATGCGTGTCGCGCCGGGCGGAATGCTGAAAGTCTCGCCGTGCCAGTGGAAAGCCTCGAAGCCGGCCGTGTCGCCCAGCCAATCCTGCGCCGCCTCCGTCGCCGTGACCCGGCCCCAGCCGATCTCCTTGACCGGGTTGCGCCCCACCGTGCCGCCGAAGGCCTTGGCCATCAGCTGTCCGCCGAGGCAATGGCCGATGACCGGGATACCGAGGCGGTCGGCAGCGCGGATCAGTTCAAGTTCCTGCGGGATCCATGCCAGCGCGTCATTCACGCTCATCGGCCCGCCCATCAGGCAAAGCCCGGAAAACTCGTCGGCAGCTGGCGGCATCGCCGCGCCCTCGTCGATCGGAAACAGCCTCCACGGCAGGGAGTGGCGGTCGAGGAATGTGGCAAAATAGCCCGGCCCCTCGCCGGGGCTATGACGGAATATTGCGATCGGTTTCATGCCGGAGTCTTTTGTTAACGCAGGCCCGAATTCTAGCGGAGGCCTGCTTTCCCTGATACGTCGTCGGTTCAGCGAAGGCCTTGTTGCGTCCCCGGTAATCGAATCCTGGATCGCCGCCGAGAAGGAACTGGTCGCCGCTGCCGTGCTGGTGCCTGTGGTGGTGCGCGAAACCGGTCTGACCATGCTGCTGACCCAGCGCACCGCGCACCTGCGCGACCATGCCGGACAAGTCAGCTTCCCCGGCGGACGCTGTGAAGCCGGCGATGCCTCACCCGAAGCTACCGCCTTGCGCGAAGCCGAGGAAGAAGTCGGCCTGGCGGCGTCGCAAGTCGAAATACTCGGCCGCCTGCCGGAATACCGGACCGGCACCGGCTTCGTCATCACCCCCGTGGTGGGCCTGGTGACGCCGCCCTTGAACCTGAAGCTCGACGATTTCGAGGTGGCCGAAGTTTTCGAACCGCCGCTCGAATTCCTGCTCGACAGCGCCAACCATCAGCGCCAGAGCATCGAGGTGCGCGGCGCCCGCCACGAATACTGGGCGATGCCCTGGCAGGGCTATTTCATCTGGGGCGCCACCGCCGGCATGCTGGTGACGCTGCATCGCCTGCTGTATCGGGAGGCTTGAGCGGATGAGCCTGATTTCCATCGTCATCGCCCTGATCATCGAACAGCTGCATGCGCTCCCGGTGCAGCGCGCGGTGCGCGATCCCTTGGCGCGGATGGCGGAATTTCTGGAGGACAAGTTCAACGACGGCGGCCGCAGCCACGGCGCGATCGCCTGGGGCCTCGGCGTGGCGCTGCCGGCTGCCCTGCTGTCGCTGCTGTATGCCATGCTGATGGTATTCCAGCCGCTGCTGGGCTTCCTGCTGGGCATCGTCGTGTTGTACCTGACCATGGGCTTTCGCCAGTTCAGCCATTACTTCACCAATATTCACCTGGCGC
>JAXMJU010000160.1:0-6318 GCA_034376265.1 Sulfuritalea sp. | reverse complement strand
ACGACACCGGGCGCCTGGCCTTGCGTCGGGCCGGCATCATGCTGCGGCTGCGCAAGCACGGTGCAGCGTGGCAGCAGACGATCAAGCGTCAGGACGATTCGGACGCCGGCCTGACGCAACGACCGGAATGGCAGGCACCCTACCGCAAGCACTTCGATTTCTCGCACGTCGACGACGCCGAGCTGCGCGACTGGCTGCAGCGCGACAAGATCGCCGACCGCCTTGCCGCCGTGTTCGAGAGCAACCTGCGCCGCACTGTCTGGCAACTCGACCCGGATCCCGGCAGCCGCATCCTGGCCAAGCTCGACCGCGGCTGGATTGCCTCCAGCGGCCGCCGCGAAAACATTTCCGAACTCGAACTGCAACTGCTGTCGGGCAGCGTCGACAGCCTGTACGCCCTGGCTCTCGAACTGGCGCAACGCCTGGCGCTGCCGCCGCTGCTGCTGTCCAAGGCCGAGCGCGGCTACCGGCTGTTTCTCGATACGCCGCCGGCGCCGGTGAAGGCCGGCGTGGTGGCGCTCGATGCAAACGACACGCCGCTCGCCGCCTTGCGCCTGATCGCGCTGGACTGCCTGGCGCAGCTGCAGCTCAACCACGCCGGCGCCGTGCATGGCGACGACCCGGAGTATGTGCATCAGATGCGGGTCGCGACGCGCCGCCTGCGCGCCGCGCTGCGCATGTTCGGCCCGGTGCTGCCGGATGGCTTCGCCGCGCAGTTGGTGCCGCCGATGCGCGAACTGACGCGCGCACTGGGCCAGGCCCGTGACCTGGACGTGCTGATGGCCGAGATCGTCGCCCCGGTGGCCGCCGCCTTGCCGGACGAACCGCGCCTGACCGACCTGGCCAGCGCCATCACCAACCGGATTTACGATGCGCGCGCCGCGATCCGCCACACCCTGCGGCAACCCGGCTACGGCCAGTTGCTGCTGACCGCCGCCAGCCTGCTGCAGCGTGCACCCTTCGTCGAATCGGCCGAAAACGAAGCCGCAGCCTCGACCCTGCTGCAGTTCGCCGACCGCCGCCTGCGCCGCCTGCTGAAGCATATCCTCGACCTGGCCGCGGCCGCGCGCGTCGACTACCCGCCCTCGCTGCACGAACTGCGCATCGGCATCAAGCGCCTGCGCTATGCCATCGAGTTTTTCGGCACCATGCTGCCGGGGAAAGCCGGTGCCGCCGCGATCAAGCGCCTGGCCTGCCTCCAGGACGAACTGGGCCAGCTCAACGATCTGGCCAGCGCCGGCAACCTGTTGATGGTATGCGCCGGCCGCAACGCGCATCTGCGCGAAGCCGTGACCCTGATCGGCGGCTGGCACGGACCGCGGCACGCCGCCCTGCTCGACGACATCCCCAACAAGCTGGAACGCATCCGCAGCCTCAAACTGCCGCGGCTGGCCTGAAGCACGATCGGGCGTCGGAGAAAAACCGCCGCGACTCGCGAACCTCGGGCGATTCGCTATCGAAGGGCCACGCTGCCTTCAAGCCAGCACCGTAGCCGTTCGAGGACACCCCGCATCGTCGAGCGGCAGATCATGTCCGGCCGTCGGATGAATGGCGATCCGGGCGTCCCACTGCGCGGCCAGCCGCAGCGAGCAGCGGGTATCCACCAAGGCATCGCGCGCACTTGCCAGCAGCAGTAGGCGCTCCAGCGGCCGCTGTCGCGGCGCCCGGTAACGCGCCGCGGCCAGCAACTGGCGCAGGGCGTTGCGGCGCGACACGGGGTTTTGCCGTCGCCATTGCAACCACTGTTCGATCACTGCGGCGGGATCGGGCTGCAGCCGCGTAGTCATTTCCAGAATTGCCGTCTCCAGTTCCCGCTCGCTCGGCTTCGCGCCGAACAGGCGCAGCAGCCGCAGGTAGTTGCCCGCCCGCAGGCGCTGGTAGAACGGGCTGAAGGGCCGCAGGCTGGTATTGATCAGCACCGCGGCATCGATATCGCCGGGATGGCGCTGCGCCCAGGCCACCGCCACCATGGCGCCGAGCGACATCGCCACCACCCCGCAGGGTCCGGCGGCGGCGCGACGCGCCTGCTCGGCGTGGCACCAGTCCGCCATCGCCTCGACGCTGTGCAGGCTGACCAGGCCGTTGTGCTGCCCGTTACCGGGCAGGTCGAGACAGCGTACCCGCGCGCCGTCCAGCGCGGCACCCAGATGCTGCGAAAAGCTTCCCCAATGGCGGGCTTCGCGGGTCAGTCCGCGCAGCAGAATCCATTCCGTCGGCGGCGAACTCATAGCCCGCTGCCGCCGTACCAGCGCTGCATGGCGCGCTGCCGATGCTGTTCGCGCGCTTCGCCCAGTGGCCGCCAAAGCGCATGCCCGCTGGCGGCGCGGGTCATGAAATCGAGCCAGCCCAGGTGGCGGCGCAACACCCGCTGGCGGCGATGCTCGATCAGCGGGTTGAACATGCCGTGCCGCGAAAAGAGTTGCCGCGGGTTCTTCTTGACCCACAGCCAGGAGCCCATCTCCAGCGTCAACGGCAGGAACACGCGATCGCTGCGTTCCAGCGCGCGCAGGTAGAGGTAGTCCCAGAGGTCGCCGTGCGCCAGGTACTGGCGGCTTTGCGGCTCGAACACATAGCGGTGGTGGCTGTGCGTCTGGTCGAGGATTTCCAGCAGCGCGTGCATTTCCGCCAGGTGGGGAATCGGCGCCACCGTATGCGCGTAGGGAAACCAGATCCGGTCGTGGATGCCGAAGCCGGAATGGCAATCCACCGCCATGCTGAAGTCATGACTCGACAGTTCCTCCTCGACCAGTTGGCACAGCGCGGCGCTTTCGGCCTCCATCGGCTCTGCCGCGGGGCCCCGATACCAAGGCAAACGCGGCCCCAGGCGATGCCCGCCGATCAGCACCGGCGCCCTTTCCACCGCGTCCAGCGGCGCATTGCGCATCAGATCGACCCCATTGGGATTGGCACGCGTGCGCCGCCACATGCCGCCGGGATTGACCACCGGCACGAACACCAGCCGCAACCGCTCCAACTGACGCTGCAGCGTGGTATCCCAGCGCAGACGACTGAGGATGCTCTGCAAAAACGCGATCGCCACCTCGGCGCCGATTCGTTCCAGTCCATGCACGCCGCCGAAAATGCCGATGGCCGGCGCCGCCGGATCGGGATTGCCCAGGCTGATGGCATAGAGCGGCAGGCGCAGCTTGCCGCACGCGACCTGACACAGGCTACGCACTTCGATCTCGGGGCCGACGGCGGCGATGGTCCGCTCAAGCTCGTCGAGTTCAGGAATGCCGGTCGGGTTCATCGTCGTATGTCAGCGCACGCGGAACACGTGCCGGCGCAAGGATAGCGCAAGCATCATTTACCGCGTCCGATTCTTCGCGTCTTGTACCTCAAGCTGTCACAGCCGTGAAAACTTGCTGCAACACATCGCGCCCATGATGGGCGAACCGGCTACATCAGACAAGGGGAACACCATGCAAGCCCTGCTCGACCGAATCTTCAGCGACGTCGACCGCTTGTTCGACACGGAATGGGTGGTGATCTGGCTGCTCGACGACTTTTGACGCCGCCAAGCCACGTCACTCCACCGCCGCTTGCTTTTTCGTCACGATGCGTCGCTACATTGCCCATCCCGCTCTGGCACTGGGCAGCACCCTGCTCTGGGGTGTCATCGAACTGCTGGCCCTGGTGCGCTCGCGCTGGACCGAGCCCGGCCGTCCGCGCAGGAGCTAGTGCTCATGACTGAAATGCAACAGGCCGTCGCCGCGTCGAATCCCGCGGGGTCGGGCGTCGCCAACGTCGCCCGCCACTGCTACTACTGCCGCTGCAAGCATCCGCCGGAGCTCCCGATGCGCCGTGTCGACACGCCCTGTGGAGTCCGTTGGCGCTGCGTCGCGAGCATCGAGGCGGCACGCAAGGATCCGGCGCTGCGGGAGGCCTGGGGCCGAGCGAAATCCACCGCCAATAGTTCTTCAAACCGCCGCAGCGCGGAATACCTGAACGCGCTGCGGCGCCAAAGAGAAATTACCTGAATCGCCGACGTTCATGCGGCGGCCAGGGTCTGTCCATGGCGCGCTGCCGGCGCCGACCATCCACGTCCTGCAAGACCCCTTGTCGCGCACCGAAAGGTCCACTACTCATGAACATCCAAAACCTGCCCGAAGCCACCACCCCTGGCCCCAGCCAGCCCAGCCCCACGTTGCGGCAACTGATGGAAAACCGCGGACTGTACGCGGTGTACCAACCCATTCTCGATCTGCGTCAGGGCCGGCATTTCGCCTGCGAGGCGCTGATCCGCGGCCCCGAGGATTCCGCGCTGCACACGCCGGCCGCATTGTTCGCGGCAGCCGCCGCGGCGCAGTGCACGCATGAACTGGAATGGCTCGCAGTGGAAACCGCGATCCTGCAATTTGCGGAACAGCGCTGCGCGCTGCGCCTGTTCGTGAACATGAGCATCGGCTGCCTGCACGCCAGCCGCCAGCGCCTGGTCGCGATCCGCCAGGATCTGCTGCGCCTGGGCGTGCCGCCATCGCGGATCGTCATCGAGCTGACCGAAAACCAGTCCGTGACGGATTTCTCCGACCTGCAGGAAACCTTGCAGGACTTCCGCCACATCGGTATCCAGATCGCCATGGACGACATGGGCGAGGGTTTCTCCAATCTGCGCATGTGGTCCGAAGTGCGCCCCGAGTTCGTCAAAATCGACCGTCATTTCGTCTCCGGCATCGACTCCGATCCCCTCAAGCTGCATTTCGTGCGCGCCATGCACGAGATCGCCGACGCCTGCGGCAGCGCCCTGATTGCCGAAGGCGTGGAAACCAAGGAGCAACTGGAAGTGCTGCGCGATCTGGGCATTCCCTACCTGCAGGGCTTCGGCATCGCCCGACCGCACCGCGTCATCGCCACCAGCAATGCCCATCCGGTCGCGGCGAACGACAGCATCCTGGTGCTGCCCTCGCGCTCCCGCGCCGAGCGCCGCATGCCGCGCATTGACCAGCTGCTGCACGAAGTGACGCCGGTATCTCCGGATACCGACAACGACGCGGTGTATTCCATTTTCGCCCACCAGCCGGCGCTCAACACCGTGCCGGTGGTCGCCAACGGCATGCCGCTGGGGATGATTACGCGCAGTTCTCTGATCGACCGCTTTGCCCGTCCGTTCCGCCGCGAGCTCTACGGCAAGCGTCCCTGCTCGATCGTCATGGAGCCGCCCCAGCTGTTCGACGAGGGCCAGAGCGTACAGGAGGTTGCGCAGATCATCGGCAGCCTGCGCGGGACCGAAGTCTGCGACAGCTTCATCATCACCCGCCAGGGTCGCTATCGCGGTATCGGCTTCCTGCGCGAACTGATGGCGATCATCACCGACATGCAGATACGCGCCGCGCGCTACGCCAATCCCCTGACCCAACTGCCGGGCAACGTGCCGATCAACGAACAGATGGATCGCCTGATCGAAGCGAAACACGGCTTTGTCGCGGCCTACTGCGATCTCGACCACTTCAAGCCTTACAACGATGCCTACGGCTACCGGCGCGGCGACCGGATGATCCAGCAAGTCGGCACACTGCTCACGGAAGCCGCGGCCGATCACAAGGATTTCGTCGGTCACGTCGGCGGCGACGACTTCATCGTGCTAATGCAAAGCAGCGACTGGGAAGCACGCCTGCGGCGCGTGATCGCGGAGTTCGACGCGGCGCTGGCACAGCATGTGACGGCCGAGCACCTGCGCGCCGGCGGCTATTTTGGCGAGGACCGGCGCGGGCATGCCGTGTTTCACCCGACGCCGGCCCTGTCGATTGGCTGCGTCAGGGTGCAGCCCGGCACCTTCGCTGCCCACTACGATGTCTCCGCCGCGCTCAGTGAAGCAAAAAAGGAAGCCAAGCGCATCCCCGGCAGCGTGCTGTTCATCGAGCGCCGCCAGTACCATGGCAATGCCGGCATACTGGAACCCGCACCAGGCGTCGATGCCGTGGCGCCAGCACCAACTTCCGCCGCGCGCCTGCCCTGCTGGGCAATGTAGCCGCTGCGCCTCCATCCAGTCCGCGCGGTCATGCTCTCGTCACACACAGCGCCTGGCCTTCCAGACCCACTTGGGCAGGAAACAATTTGGACCTGATACTGTGGCGTCATGCCGAGGCAAAAGATGCCGCGGTACCGCTCACCGACACCGACCGGGAACTCAGCTCACGCGGACTCGAACATGCAAGGCTGGCGGCGGAATGGCTGCGCCGGCAGCGGCTGCCCAAGGTCGCTGTGCTGTCGAGTCCGGCCCAACGCGCCTTGCAGACTGCGCAGGCGCTCGGTCTTCCGTTCGAGGTCAAGCGACAACTCGGTGTCGGCGCCAGCACGGCCGATCTGCTGGGCGCCGCG
>JAXMJU010000159.1:0-25810 GCA_034376265.1 Sulfuritalea sp. | reverse complement strand
GGCAAGAGTGGGCGCGGGCGCCACGGCGATCCGGCGCCGCCCGCAACGCGCGCTGAACCTCGAACCTGGCCTCGTGCTGATGCAGGACGACGTGGTGGTGCTGCTCGGCTCGGCCGCGGCCGTGGGAGCGGGCGAGGAACTGCTGCTGCGTGGAAGCCGAAATTCCAGTGGAGGCTAACGCCAGCTTCATCGGCGTTAAGCGCGGCGGCCAGAACCAAATCCTGACTGAATCAGGCAGGTCGTCGATTTGACAGTTCCGGTCGCGTCACCCAGAATTGCATTGTTGAAATATTCAACAATGCAAAAGGAGGCAGGTCATGAGTACCGTCAATTTCAGCGTTCCGGAAGATGTGAAGCAAGCCTTCAACGAGACTTTTCAGGGGCGTAACAAGAGCGCCATCATCGCCGACTTGATGCGCGAGGCCATAGAGCGCGCCGAGAGCAAGCGGCGTCAGCACGAAGCCATCGCGCGGATACTTGAACGGCGCAAGCACGCTCCCGTCATCACCCAGGAGCAATTCCGCGCGGCACGGGAAGCGGGGCGTCCGTGACCCTGACGCTGGATGCGAGTGTGGCGCTGAAATGGTTTCTGAAACTTCGTGATGACGAACGCGATGTCGACCGCGCGTTGAGCCTCCTGACAGACATCGACGGTGCGAGCATTCAACTGGTTCAGCCAGCTCATTTCATTGCAGAGGTTACAGCGGTACTGGCACGAGAAAAGCCAGGCGAGGCTCAGGACGACCTGCTGGACTTGCTGAATATCGAGCGACGGACAATTGACACGACGGATATCTACGCCACGGCGCTGGAACTTTCCATCCGTTTTCGGCAGCACCTGTTCGACACCCTCTACCATGCCGTGGCCCTGCATACCGCCGGCGCCACCCTCATTACTGCCGACCGGCGCTACTACGACCAGGCGCATGGTGCTGGGCAGATTGCTCTGCTGGCGGATTGGTCGTCGTTGGGATAGAAATGAAAAAGCCCGCCGAAGCGGGCTTTCCGGCTGCAGATGTGTTTCAGAGGCCCATACAGATGATATAGGAAGTGGAGTCATCGACCGAGGCGGTAGCAGTTGCCGCGCCGCCTCGAACATGGGTCAGGGCCACCACGCGGACAGACCCTGTCGCGGTGTTTCCGTCATCCATAGTGATGTCGAGCTGCTTGGCGAACTTGCCTAGGATGCCTTGAGAGCAGACCAGGTAAGTCGGAGCGAGGGTCAAAATATAGTTTGTACCGTTGGCGACGCCTGATTCGATGCCGATGATGCCGCCGTCGGCATTCTTCGGAACGAAGTCAGTCACCAACGCGGCGCTCGAGCCTGCAGCCAGGGTGGTCGGACCGGCAGCCAGTCCGGCAAGGCGGACGTGTTGCCAGAACCGAACGGTTTCATCTGTTTCCGTGGTTGAGTTCCAGAGGCCGTCGATGACGCCGTTGCCTAGACAGACGCTACCTGCGCATGCGACACCTCCCGAGCTAGTTGGCGTTGAGGCGTTGATCGCTCCTGTAACCAGTGTTGCCGCCGTGGCGTGATCCCCAGGCAGTGCTTTGTATTTATCCTGATAGCCGTAGATGAACAGCGGGATGTTGCGGAAATCGGTGGCGAAGTTCTTCACCTTGGCGCTATTGATCAACTCCTGGCCCTTGAGCACGCCGCCCAGCAGCAGGCCGATAATGACCAGCACGATGGCGATTTCGACCAGGGTAAAACCGGATTGTCTGCTTTTCATGATCATCTCCCCTGTGGGGTGGTTGTTGGTAGCCTGAATAAAGCACAACTCGTACCTGTCATTTTAATGCATTGAATTCAACAGGTTCAAGTTTAATCTAAATTCAACTCGAACGGCATCTGTCGATATTTCGACAGGTTTGTCAGTTATCTGGCGGATTCCTGGTCGCCCGCGCCGGCTAGAATCGCCCTATCCTCCGTCCTTCCTGCGCTGGCCGCCGATCTGATGCCGTGGTGATTTCTCCTCTTTCTTCGACGTTGTCGGCGCGGCTGATCACCCTGCGCCGCGGCTTGTTGCTGGCGCTGCTGGTGGCTCTGTACCTGGTGCTCTGGCAGGGGCCGGACTCGCTGCTCGGCAGGACGCTGTTTGTCGTCCATCTCGGTTTGTTCTTGCTCTGGCAGCCTTTCGTGCAGGCCGAACAGCGCCTGTCGCTGGGTTGGCTGCTGGCGGTGGGGGCCGCGGTTCTGGTGGCCGGGGTATTCCTTCAGGGCTGGATGATTGCGCTGTGGATCATGATGCTGGCCGGCATAGTCGGCGGCAAGGTGTTGCTCTTCGGCGCACGCGCGTCCCGGCTGTTCTACTTACTGGCGCTGGGCTTCCTGGTCGTGGCGCTGATGCTGATGGCGGCGCCGCTGGCGGTGCCGCAGGCGAAACCGCCAGCGGAGATTCTCTGGCTGGGCCGTGCGGGCCTGCCCGTGGTGCTGGGGGTGATGGTCTTGTTGCCGCGCGGGCAGGAGATCGACAACCGGCGCGAAGTGGTGGATTTCGTCTATAGCCTGTTCGTCTTCCTGTTGCTGGCCGTGCTGATGCTGGGCAGCCTGGCGGCCATGCTGCTGCTGGGCAGCGGCTATGTCGAGGCGCTGCTGCAGACCCTGCTGGCGACCGGTTTGATGCTGATGCTGCTGGGCTTGGTGTCGAACCCGCGTTCGGGCTTTTCCGGGATCGGCGGGCTGATTTCCCGCTACCTGATGTCGATCGGCCTGCCCGTCGAGCAGTGGTTGCAGGCCCTGTCCAACCTGGCCTTGCGCGAAGACGATCCGCAGGACTTTCTCCGGCAGGCCTGCGCCGAAATCGTCCAGCGCCTGCCGTGGGTCAGGGGCGGGGAATGGATTGCCGGCGGCGGCAGCGGGCGCTTCGGCGTGACGGACGGCCGCCGCTGGGAGTTCAGCCACGGCGGCATGGTGCTGGTGTTCTACACCCTGCACGCGCCGTCGCCGACGCTGATCTGGCACTACAACTTGCTGGCCCAATTGCTGGCGCAGTTTTACGCCGACAAGCAGCGCGCGCTGGCGCTCAAGCATTTGTCCTACATGCAGGCGATCCACGAGACCGGGGCGCGGCTTACGCATGACGTCAAGAATCTGCTGCAATCGCTGAATACGCTGTGCTCCGCCGGCATCGAGCCCGGTGCCGAGTCGTCGCGCGACTATCAGGCACTGCTGCGGCGCCAGTTGCCGGCCATCACGGATCGGCTGGCCGATACCCTGGCCAGGCTCAACGCGCCGCAAGGCCGATCCGCAGCCCGCCAGGTCGTCGCGGCGGAGTGGTGGCAAGGCTTGCAACAGCGCATGGCGGCGCTCACCTGGTTGAGTTTCGAGGCCGACCGGGTGGCGCCCGGCGAACTTCCCGCCGAAGTGTTTTCCGGCGTGGTCGATAACCTGATCAGCAATGCCGCGGAGAAACACCTGCGGGAACCGGACATTCGCGCGCGCGTCGAGTTGAAGAGCACCGACGCCGGTTTTGAACTGCTCGTCTGCGACAATGGTGCGGCGGTGGCGGACGACATTGTGCCCAGGCTATTTACGGGCCCCGTAGCTTCGGCGGGCGGCTATGGCATCGGGCTCTATCACGCGGCGCGTTATGCCCAGGCCGCGGGATATCAGCTTGGCCTGGCCGAAAATCGACCCGGCCGGGTCTGCTTTCGACTGGCTCTGGCGACTCAATAGTCGTCTGCGGGATCGGTCGCGCCCTTGCGGCCGATCAGCCGGTACACCGTCATGTTGCCCTTGCCCTTGAGGTAGATGGTTTGCGGCTCGTGAAAATCGAAGTTTGCTGACAGGCGGTGATAGGTCATGGTGTCGCACTGGATCATGCCGGGCACGCCTTCCGAGGTGATTCGGCTGGCGATGTTCACGGTGTCACCCCACAGGTCGTAGATGAATTTCTTCTTGCCCAGAACGCCGGCGACGATCGGTCCGGTGCCGATGCCGATGCGAACTTCGAGATGGGAGGCATTGATCGCGAAGTCGCGCCTTAGCAGATCGCGCATGGCCACCGCCATGTCGGCGACGGCCGCCGAATAATCGCTTAGATCTTCATTGAGGCCACCGGCGACCATGTAGGCATCGCCGATGGTCTTGATTTTTTCCAGGCCATGGCTTTCCGCCAGCTCATCAAAGGCGGAAAAAATCCGGTTCAACATGGCGAACACCTGGGAAGGCGACATATTGGCTGCCACCTGGGTGAAGTTCACGATGTCGGCGAACATCACCGTGACATCGGCAAAGCCGTCGGCGATGGTCTTGTCCGAGTTCTTCAGCCGTTGCGCGATCGAGTCGGGGAGGATGTTCAGCAGCAGCTTTTCGGAGCGTTCCTGTTCGATCTGGATTTGCCGGTGGGCGTCTTCGAGGCCTTTCTGCATCTTGCGTTTTTCCTCTATCGACATGCGCAGCAGCAGATAGATGATGGTCGCCACGGCGACGAAGTTGAGGGCGAAAAAAACCACGGTGGTGCGAATCGGTACATCGGCTCTCAGCGCGATCGTCGCGTCGGCCAGATACCAGTCGGTGGCGGCCGACACGAAAGTCAGCGTGACCCAGGCAATGAACCAGCCCATGGATTGCCGGACGCCGATGCAGAGGATGGCGCCAATCGGTGCGAGCAGAGCCCACAACACCACGCCGCTGGTGGACACGATGGTGCCGGCGGTCCATTGCGCGACAAAGGGCCAGAACAGGAGCAGCCCCAACTGCGTGACGCGAAAGAATTCGAAGTTCTTCGACTTGATGTAGGCCAGCATGTTGCCGGCGAGCAGCAACTGCAGGACGAAGGGCAGGGTGACAGAAAACTGCGGTCCGAGTATCGAGTAGATCCCGACCCAGATTATCGTCGCCAGGCTCACCAAGCCGGTAGCGAACATCAACAGCGACTTGTTCAGACGCAGTTCTTCGCTGTCGCCCGGCTCTATGCCGGCGTTCTGCAGCCGTTCCAGGAAATGCGGCGGCGTGGCGCTTGATTCGGGAGATGTCATGAAACGGCTTTGGGCCGGTTGGTCGACCGTCAATTGGTTCGCATACTTGAAGTGTCGCGGAATCGATCGCAATGGTCAAGAATGATCAGTGAATGCCGCGTCCGCCAAATCGATTCTTGCTCCGCCGCGAGAATTGGTGTTCAATGGCCGCCCATGGCGGAGTCAAAGAAATACGAGATCGAGGTTGCCGTGGCAACCCACTATATTGCGGAGCAATCCGATCCGGCGATCAATCGTCACGTCTTCTCCTATACCGTGACCATCAGCAACACCGGCAACGTGCCGGCGCAGCTGATTTCACGGCACTGGATCATCACCGACGCCGAGGGCCATGTGCAGGAAGTGCGAGGTCTGGGGGTGGTCGGCCACCAGCCTTTGCTGGAGCCGGGGCAGAGCTTCGAATACACCAGCGGCTGCCAACTGGCCACCGCCGTGGGCACCATGAAGGGCAGTTACCAGATGACCGCGGAAGACGGCGTGCAGTTTGCGGCGCCGATCGCCGAGTTCGTCCTGTCCATGCCGCGCGTCCTGCATTGAGCCTTGGCACAGCTGCACGCCGGCCGCAGCAAGCGATCAGTTGACCGCGGGGCATGGGCACCGTTAGAATATCCCGACTTATTTACTCAACTATTAAACGACATACCATGGACATCAAGCAGAAGATTCACGATACCGTTACCGGCAACCCGGTGGTGCTCTACATGAAGGGTACCCAGCAATTTCCGCAGTGCGGCTTTTCCGCGCGTGCGATCCAGATTCTGCAGGCCTGCGGCGTCAAGAACCTGGTCACGGTGGATGTGCTGGCCGACCCGGACGTGCGTCAGGGCGTCAAGGACTACGCCAACTGGCCCACCGTGCCGCAGCTTTACATCAACGGCGAGTTCGTCGGCGGCAGCGACATCATGACCGAGATGTATCAGTCGGGCGAACTGCAGAAGCAGCTGGAACCGATCGTCAACGCCTGAATCAGCGCCGGAGTTCCGCCAGCAGGCGCTCGATCATGCGCTGCGTCTGCCCCAGATAGGCGCCGCCGAACAGGTTGAAGTGATTGAGGATGTGGTACAGGTTGTAAAGCGGTTTGCGCAGCTCATAACCCGCGTCCAGCGGCCAGGCGGCGCGATAGGCGGCATAGAAGCTGGCGGGGAAGCCGCCGAACAGTTCCGCCATGGCGAGATCGGTTTCACGGTCGCCGTAGTAGCAGGCCGGGTCGAAGATCACCGGCAGCCCGTCGCTGGTTTGCGCGGCGTTGCCCGACCATAGATCGCCATGCAGCAGGCTCGGCGCCGGCCGGTAGTCGATGAAAAGACCGCCGATGTGCTCGATGACGCCATGGCCTTTTGCCACCAGCGCCTTGTCCATGCCGTTTTGCAGCGCGAGTTGCAACTGCGGCCGCAGCCGGCGTTCGCCGAAGAAATGCGGCCAACTCGGATGCGGCGCATTCTGCTGCGGCGTGGCGCCGATGAAATTGTCCGCCGGCCAGCCGAACGAGTCGCCGGTCACGCGATGCAGCCGCGCCAGCGCCATGCCGAGCCGGGCGCCGCCGGTCTGATCCAGCGGCTTCAGGTCAAGATAGTCGAGCACCAGGAAGGCCTCGGCTTCGGCCTGGCCCAGGGCGACAAAAGTTGGCGTTGGCGCCACGGCGGCAGCGGTCAGTGCCTGCAATCCCAGCGCTTCCGCGGCGAACATCGGTGCCGCGGCTATGCCGCCGGTCTTGACGAAATAGCGGCGATGTCCGTCATCGAGCTGCCAGGCGCGATGAATCGAGCCGCCGCCGACCGGACTGACGGTGCATGGCGTGAAGCGAGTGCCGCTGCGCTCGCCGATCGCCGCTGCGATGGCGTCGAAGCCGGGCGTCAAAGCGAAGCCAGGCGGGCATTCGCATCGGCCAGACGACCGGCGATGACGTCGAGGAAGCCCTGATAAAAGTGCATTCGGCATGCATCCGAGGCATGCTGCAGCGCCTGCGCCGAGATGGTGACGACGCGGGTGGTGGTCTGTGCCACGACATCGGCACCGCGCGTGTGTTCGCCGCGGCGGATGATGGCCATTTCGCCGAAGCATTCGCCGGCCGCCAGGGTTCCCAGCGCATGGCCGCTTTTCGAGACCGTCAGTTCGCCGTCGAGCAGGAAGGCAAAAAAGTCGCCACGCTCGCCGTCGCGCATGATCACCGTGCCGGCGGCCACTTCGTCCCAGCGCGAGAAGCGCACCACTTCCCAAAGATCGACGTCGGAAAACTCGCCGAAGAATTTCAGCGCGCGCAGGGCCTCGAATTTCTCGCTGTCCGGAAATGCCTGGCGCTGCGAAACCAGCAGCTTGTTGCGGAAGGACTGGGCCAGATCGTGGGAAAACTCCTCCCAGCTCTGGTATCGCGCCGCGATTTCCTTCTGCATGGCGCGGGCCACCACCGCATCCAGGCTCACAGGCATGTCGGCGCGGAAGGTCGACGGCGGCGGCGGATCGGTGTTGCAGATCTGGTAAATCATGCCGTAATTGGATGTGGACTGGAACGGCAGCCGGCCGGTCAGCAACTGGTACATCACCACGCCCAGGGAGTAAATGTCGGTCTGGTGATTGAGCGTCATGTCGCGCACCTGCTGCGGCGACATGTAGGCCGGCGAGCCGACGCCCGATACCTGGGTGCGGGTTTGTTCCCCGCTGCTCATCATCGCCGCGCCGAAATCGGAGATCTTGATGTCGCCGCCGGCCTGCTCCGGGTTGTCGCTCGGATTGACCAGCAGGATGTTGGCCGGCTTGATGTCGCGATGGGTGATGCCGGCGCGAACGGCGTAGTCGAGTGCGCGGGTGCACTTGAAGATCATCTCCACCAGACGATCCACCGGCAGCAGCGTGCTGGGCGTGCAGAAGGGTTCCAGCGTGCCGCCCCGGACATACTCCATGACGATGTAGCTTTGCTCCTGGTCCACTACGGCATCGAAAATCTGCACGATGTGCGGATGGTTGAGCTTGCCGGCCAGCGAAGCCTCGGTCATCAGCAGGTTGCGATAGAGCCGGCCTCTTTCCTTGTCGCGCAGCACCTCGGGGAAGATTGCTTTGACCGCCACTTCGCGTTCGGCGAAGGGGTCATAGCCGAGGTAGACGATGGAAGTGGCGCCTTCACCGAGTTTGCGGCGAATCTCGTACTTGCCGACGCGCTCGGGAATTGCCATCGATTCGCGCTTAGAGCCGCGCGCGCGAACGTGCGATGGCGGCCCTCACCTGGGCCGGCGCGGTACCGCCAAGGTGGTCGCGTGCGGCGAGCGAACCGGCCACGGTCAGCACGGCGAATGCGTCCTCGGTCACCAGCGGCGAGAAGGAACGCAGTTCTTCGAGCGTCAGGTCCGGCAGGTCGCAGCCGCGCGCTTCGCAGGCACGCACGGCGCGAGCGACCGCTTCATGGGCGTCGCGGAAAGGCAAGCCCTTCTTCACCAGATAGTCGGCCAGATCCGTCGCCGTGGCAAAGCCCTGGCGCAATGCGGCCGCCATGGCCTCGGGCTTGACCCGGATGCCCGGTACCAGGTCGGCAAAGATGCGCAAGGTGTCGAGCAGCGTGTCGGCCGTGTCGAACAGGGGTTCCTTGTCTTCCTGGTTGTCCTTGTTGTAGGCCAGCGGTTGGCCCTTCATCAAAGTCAGCAAGCCCATCAGGTGGCCGAAGACGCGGCCGGTTTTGCCCCGCGCGAGTTCCGGTACGTCAGGATTTTTCTTCTGCGGCATGATCGACGAGCCGGTGCAGAAGCGGTCGGCGAGATCGATGAAGCCGACGCGCGGGCTCATCCACAGGATCAGTTCTTCCGAGAAGCGGGAGATGTGGGTCATCACCAGCGCGGCCGCGGCACAGAATTCGATGGCGAAGTCGCGATCGGATACGGCATCCAGCGAGTTTTCGCAGACGGATTCGAAGCCGAGTTCGCGCGCCACGGCGTCGCGGTCGATCGGAAAGGTGGTGCCGGCCAGGGCGGCGGCGCCCAGCGGCAGTCGATTGGTTCGGCGGCGGCAGTCGGCAAAGCGCTCGCGGTCGCGCCGCAGCATCTCGAAATAGGCCAGCAGGTGATGGCCGAAAGTCACCGGCTGGGCCACCTGCAGATGCGTGAAGCCGGGCAGCGGCGTGTCGACGTGCGCCTCGGCTGCATCGAGCAGCGCGGCCTGGAGATTGCGCAGCAGGGCGTCGATGTCGTCGAGGGTGTCGCGCAGCCAGAGCCGGATGTCGGTGGCCACCTGGTCATTGCGCGAGCGGCCGGTGTGCAGGCGCTTGCCGGCATCGCCGACCAGCGCAGTGAGGCGTTTCTCGATGTTGAGGTGCACGTCCTCGTCGTCGAGATTCCAGTTGAAACTGCCAGCCTCGATCTCGCCGGTGATGGTTGCCATGCCCTGTTCGATGGCCGCCAGATCGGCGGTCCCGATGATGCCCTGGCGTGCCAGCATGCGCGCATGGGCCAGGGAAGCGCGTATGTCCTGCCGCCACATGCGGCGATCGAAGAACACCGAAGCCGTGTAGCGTTTGACGAGATCGGAAACCGGCTCGGAAAAGCGGCCCGACCAGGCGGTCTGGTCTGCTGGAGTATTTGGAAGTTTTGGTTCGGTCATGATCGGGCTGGCGTCGGACACCAATACATTCCAGAAAAACACTGGAAAATCAACGGTGACGGGCAATTGAGTGGAGCCCGAAGTATAAGGGAAAACCGTGCCGTGCCGACGCAGCGCGCAAGGGTGAATGTCATCTGCGTGGCGGGGCCGCGCGCCCTTTGTCGGTGTCGGGAAACCCGCCGGCGAAAGCGATGCCGGGAAGCGTCGGCCAACGATTGCGCGTTGACGCCGACTGATGCGCCGCCTAACATCGCGCCTTTGCTTGGCCCCTTGATATCCGCCGTGGACATTGCCAGTTTGTACGCCCCCATTGACGCCGATATGCGTGCGGTAGACGCCGTGGTTCGGACGCGACTTCATTCGGAAGTGGTACTGGTGCGCCAGGTCGCCGAGTACATCATCTCGGCTGGCGGCAAGCGCATGCGTCCGGCGCTGTTGCTGCTGTCGGCCGGTGCCTGCGGTTATTCGGGAACCCGACATCATGAACTGGCCGCCGTGGTCGAGTTCATTCATACCGCGACGCTGCTGCACGACGACGTGGTGGACGAGTCGTCGCTGCGCCGCGGCCGCGATACTGCCAATGCGGTGTTCGGCAATCCGGCCAGCGTGCTGGTCGGTGACTTCCTCTATTCGCGCGCCTTCCAGATCATGGTCGGCGTCGGCAGCATGCGCGTGATGCAGGTACTGGCCGATGCGACCAACATCATTGCCGAAGGCGAAGTGCTGCAGTTGATGAACTGCCGCAACGCCGATATCGGGGTCGATGCCTACCTGCAGGTGATTCGCTACAAGACCGCCAAGCTGTTCGAGGCTGCCGGGCGGTTGGGCGCGATTCTCGGCAGCGTGAACCCGGAGATCGAGGAAGCGATGGCGGCCTACGGCACGCATATCGGCACGGCATTTCAGTTGATCGACGATGTGCTGGACTACTCCGGGCAGGAAGCGGAAACCGGCAAGCACCTCGGTGACGATCTGGCCGAAGGCAAACCGACCTTGCCCCTGATCCATGTCATCCAGCACGGCAGTCCGCAGCAGGCGGCCCTGGTTCGCAGTGCCATCGAGAATGCCAGCGGCGACAGTTTTGCCGAAGTGCTGGCGGCGGTGCGTGCCAGCGGCGCATTGGATGCCGCGCGTCGCCATGGCGTAGAGGAGGCCGAGATGGCCAAGGCGGCATTGGCTCCGTTGCCGGATTCAAAGTTTCGGCAAACGCTGCTACAATTAGCGGACTTTGCGGTGCAACGGAGTTTCTGACCGCCGCAATGTTTGCAAGGATGACCTCTCGGGCCGATATTGTTGGCCTGTTCCCGCAATGTCCTTCCTTGCCACCAACTTACCATCGGGGCGTAGCTCAGCCTGGTAGAGTACTGCGTTCGGGACGCAGGAGTCGGAGGTTCGAATCCTCTCGCCCCGACCAGCTTGTTGTGTGGGCTTGACGCCGTGGCGAAATTTCTCCTTTTCGTCGCCGTGATCGCCGTGATCGTCATGCTGGTACGCGCATCGAATCGACGCAGCAAGACGCCACCCGCGGCGCCCAAGCCCGAGGCAATGGCGCAGTGCGCCCACTGTGGCGTCCATTTCCCCCGCAGCGAGGCACTCAGCCAAGACGGGCGGGAATATTGCTGCGAGGACCATCGCCGCCTGGGATCAAGGCCTTGAGCGTGCAGTCTGCGGCGTTGGAGGGCAGCGACGCAATCGAATCATTCTGGCGTTCGCTGCGATTCTTCTCGATCTATCGCCTCTCGATAGCACTGCTGTTCCTGGTTGCAGCCGTTGTTTTAGGCGATGCGGTGAGCCTTGGCACCCAGGACCCCCAACTGTTCGGCAGGGCCGCCGCCGTCTATCTGCTGCTTGCCGCGGCATTCCTTGTCGCCTTGCTGCGCCGGCCGCAGCGCTTCAATCTGCAGTTGTCGGTGCAAGTGACGGTCGATATTGCGGCCTTGACGCTGATGATGTTCGCCAGCGGCGGACAGAAGAGCGGCATCGCCGTACTTCTGCTGGTTGTCGTCGCGGGCGCCGGTCTGGTCGGGCAGGGACGCATGACTCTGTTCTATGCGGCGCTGGCGTCCGTGGCGATGCTGCTCGAGGAGAGTTGGCGCGCATTGACCCGCGAGGCCGATCCGGCGGACTTCGTTCGCACCGGGATCATCTGCATCGCCTTTTTCGGCACGGCGATCATCGCCCGGCTGCTGGCGCGACGGGTCGTCGCCAACGAAACCCTGGCCCGCCAACGGGGGCGGGAACTCAACGATCAGTTGCGGATCAGCGAACGAATCATTCGCGATATGGAGGACGGTGCGCTGGTAGTCGACGGCGACGGCCGGGTGCGACTGCTGAACCCGCGCGCCGAGTCCTTGTTGGGCGTGCAGGCGACCGATGGTGCCGACCTTGCGTCCTTGTCGGGCGGACTGGCCGATCGCTATCGGGCATGGAGCGCGCAGCCGATCGAAATGGTTGAAATGCTGCGGCAGGAAAGCGGACGCCTGTTGCGCGTGCGTTTTCTGCCTTCTTCCGAGACGGGGGGGCATGCGCTCATTTATCTGGAAGACATGGAGCGGGTTCAGTCCCAGGCGCAGCAATTGAAGCTTGCTGCGCTGGGGCGGCTCACGGCCAATATGGCGCACGAAATCCGCAACCCGCTGGCTGCCATCAGTCATGCGGCCGAACTACTTGCCGAGGAAGACAGCGACCCACTGCATCAGCGCCTGGCCCGTATCATTCACGACAATACGCAGCGCCTCAACCGACTCGTGACCGAGGTCCTGGAGCTCGGTCGTCGCGACCGCGCGCAGCCCGAAGCGCTGCGCTGGCAGGTTTTCCTTGGCGGTTTCATCGAGGAATTGGCATTGCACGATCCTTCGGCCGGCAGGCGGATCCAGGTTGGCGACGGCGATTTCGAGCTGCGTTTCGATCGCGGGCACCTATACCGCATCTTGTGGAATCTGCTGGGCAACGCCTTGCGCCATGCCAGCACGGCAGACGGCTCGGTTCGACTCGAGGCGCGGGCGGCGACCACCACGCGTTCCGTCGAATTGCATATCATTGACGATGGTCCGGGCGTGGATGAGGCGCAGCGCAGCCAGGTGTTCGAACCTTTCTTCACCACGCATGGAGCCGGCACCGGGCTCGGGCTCTACATTGCAAGGGAGTTGTGCGAGGCCAACGGTGCCCGCCTCGAACTGCTGAACGACGGGCCCGGTGCCCATTTCTGTATTTTCGCCGAGGGGTCTGCATGCCGCTGAAGAACGAACGCCGTCCTCGCAGTCGTGGTGAAGCCAGGCGCGTGCTGGTGGTAGATGACGAGGCCGACATCCGCGAATTGCTCGACCTGACCCTGGCGCGCATGGGTCTCCAGGCGGATTGCGTCGGATCCCTTGCCGAGGCGCGCCGCATGCTGGCCAGTCAGCGCTACCAGCTATGCCTGACCGACATGCGACTGCCCGATGGCGAGGGGCTGGAACTGGTGCGCCATATCGCCGATACGGTAGCCGACCTTCCGGTGGCGGTGATTACCGCCCATGGCAGCGCCGAAAATGCGGTGTCGGCGCTGAAGGCCGGGGCATTCGACTACATCGCCAAGCCAGTCTCGCTCGATCAGTTGCGCGGCATGGTCAAGTCGGCGCTGGAGCTACCCAATGCAGATCCGGCGGGTGAGTGCAGCGAGGGCTCGGATTTGCTGGGCGAATCGCCGGCCATCGAGCAAGTGCGCAAATTGATCGACCGTGTCGCGCGCAGCCAGGCGCCGGTCCATATCACGGGCGAATCCGGAAGCGGCAAGGAACTGGCGGCGCGCCTGATCCATGCGCTGGGTGCCCGTCGCGACCGCGCCTTCGTCCCGGTTAACTGCGGCGCGATTCCCGAAAATCTGATGGAAAGCGAGTTTTTCGGTTATCGCAAGGGCGCCTTCACCGGAGCCAACGACGACCGGGAAGGCTTCTTTCATGTCGCCGATGGTGGCACGCTGTTCCTCGACGAAGTGGCGGAATTGCCGCTGACCATGCAGGTCAAGCTGCTGCGCGCGATTCAGGAGAAGCGCGTGCGCAAGGTCGGCGCGACCGCCGAGGAAAGCGTCGATGTGCGAGTCATCTGCGCTACCCACCAGGATCTCAAGGCGCTGGTGGACCAGGAGCGCTTCCGCCAGGATTTGTTCTACCGGCTCAACGTCATCGAGTTGCGCATGCCGGCCTTGCGCGAATGTCGCGAGGACATTCCCATGCTGGCGCAACACATTCTGACCCGGCTGGCGCGGGCCGCCGCCCTGACGCCGCCGCCGCTGACCGCGTCCGCACTTGCGGCCTTGCAGAGTTATCCGTTCCCGGGCAATGTGCGCGAACTCGAAAACGTGCTGGAGCGGGCCTTGGCCTTGATGGTCGATGACCGCATCGACGGCGCCGATCTGAATCTGGCGCCGATCCAATTGGTCGGCAACGGTGGCAACTCGGCCGGCTCGCTGCAGGAGCACCTGGACCATGTGGAGCGCCAGGCCATTCTCGATGCGCTCAAGCAGTCGAACAACAATCGAACCGCGGCGGCAAGGCTGCTCGGCGTCACCTTCCGCTCGCTGCGCTATCGCATGGCGCGGCTGGGAATGAACGAGTGACCCAGTCGTCGCCGGCTGCCGACGACGCCGAATGGTGGCCCCAGGCGCGCCGCGTGCCGTCGCCGAATTGCGATGAGCGTCCGCAGCATGCGTCAATCGATTTGATCGTCATCCACGCCATCAGCCTGCCGCCCGCCGAATTCGGCGGCCAGGGAATCATCCAGCTGTTCACCAACGCGCTCGATCCGCAGGAACATGCCTATTACCGCGAAATCCAGCATCTACGGGTTTCGGCCCACTTCCTGGTTCGCCGCGACGGCGAATTGATTCAGTTCGCTCCCTGTGCTTGGCGTGCCTGGCATGCGGGCGTTTCGGCCTGGCGGGGTCGCGAGAACTGCAACGACTTCTCCATCGGCATTGAACTCGAGGGTTGCGACCAGCTTCCATTCGAGGATGTTCAGTATCGGGTCCTCAATCGACTCCTCGCGCAGCTGCATGATCGCTACGGGATCGATGCGGTGGTTGGGCACAGCGACATCGCGCCGGGGCGCAAGACCGATCCAGGTCCGTACTTCGACTGGCATCGAGTGCGCGACACCGGTGCATGACTGTCGCAAAGCTGCAACGCATGCTGGCGAATCGACAGCAGAAAACTCTTGCAGTCAAAAAAATCGACCACTACAATTAGTAGCGAATCGTCGATGACCTACTAGATATAGTAGGTCACCGTGCAGAAGGGGCGACGCCGGTCATTCACCGCAGCGTCCCGATCATCACCGGCTTCATTACGCCAAGACGGGAGATCTGAATGCAGGAAGCCGCGGGCAGCGACCAAACCGATTCGAACCGGTCCACCCGGCAATCTTCTGCTGATCTTGATACGGATCGGCGCCTGCATTCCTTCCCCGGCATCGCATTCAATCCCCCGATCCAGGCATGCGTTTGCCGCGCGGATTTGCCGACCGGCATTTTCCGCGGCTGGCATGCGTTCGCGCCAGTGTCTGCGGGATATCCGTGCCGCGCCGGGGTTGCCGGAATATGATAAATGCGTTGATGTGCGTTTGTCATTGGGCGTTTCAAAACGAAGTGATAGGCGGAGAAACGTGAGGAATTCGTCGCTTTCGATTGCATCGGGGCGTTGGATAATCCGTGCTAGCCCAGACGGGTTGCAGTAAATAGTAGTGGTGGTTCTTTCCTGTTAATTTGTTAAGGAGGTTCAACATGGCTGATACCAAGAAAGCCAAGAAGCCGGCCGCAAAGAAGGCTGCGGCTAAGCCCGCCGCTAAGAAGTCTGCGGCCCCGAAGAAGCCAGCTGTCAAAAAGCCGGCTGTAAAGAAGGCGGCTGCCAAGCCCGCTGCGAAGAAGGCTGCGCCGAAGAAGGCCGCTGCCAAGCCCGCTGCGAAGAAGGCTGCGCCGAAGAAGGCCGCTGCCAAGCCTGCCGCGAAGAAAGCTGCGCCGAAGAAGGTTGCTGCCAAGCCCGCTGCGAAGAAAGCTGCGCCGAAGAAGGCTGCTGCCAAGCCTGCCGCGAAGAAAGCTGCTCCGAAGAAGGCCGCTGCCAAGCCTGCTGCGAAGAAAGCTGCTCCGAAGAAGGCTGCGCCCGCGGCGAAGAAGCCTGCTGCCAAGCCCGCTGCCAAGCCCGCTGCGAAAAAGGCTGCACCAAAGCCCGCCGCTGCCGCAGCGCCTTCAACCGCGGCGGCACCCGGCATCAAGTCGTCGCTGAATCCGGCAGCTGCCTGGCCGTTTCCCACCGGCTCCCGTCCCTGACGGTAGCATCGGCCTGCGCTCGGTCCTGCGGGACTGATCGCGGCGCCAAGTGGATTAGCAAGCGCGTGCTGTCCTCAGCACGCGCTTTCTTTATGGTGCGCCCTGTTGCTGACGGTATCCCCTGGTGGGATGCGCATCCGCTGGATTTCCATGGTGCTGCAGCCTGGGCGCCTTTTCGCACTCAGAGAATCATGCCGGCGCCGACGGTGTTGTTGCTCGACTCGTCGATCACGATGAAGGCACCGGTCGAGCGATTTTCGCGATAGGCATCGACGCATAGCGGCTGCGCCAGCTTGAACGTCACGCGGGCGATATCGTTCATGTCCAGGCGCTCGGCGGGCAGTTGCTGCAGGGTATTGATGTCCAGCCGGTAGTCGATGGCCTCGATCATGGCCTTGGTTTCGCGCGTGGTCTGGCGGATCAGGTATTTGCGCTGTGGATCGAGCGCTGCGTCGCCCAGCCAGCAGAGCATGGCTTCGATGCGCCGTGTCACCAGCGCCAACTCTTGCGCACGCACGATCATGTCGCCGCGCGAAATGTCGACTTCATCGTCGAGCAGCAGCGTCACCGACTGCTCGGCTATCGCGCGCGGCAGCGAGCCGCCGTGGATCTCGATCGCCTTGATGCGGGTCCGCTGCTCCGATGGCAGGACCAATACTTCGTCGCCCACGGCAATCTCGCCGGACTCGACACGGCCCATGAAACCACGGTAGTCGTGCAGTTTCGGGTCGCCTGATTTTTGCGGGCGGCAAACGTCTTGCACGGGAAAGCGGAAGCGTTCGTCGCGCTCACTGTGAGCGGTAGGCGCATTTTCCAGGATATCGAGCAGCGTCGGACCTGAATACCAACCGAGGCGTTCGCCGCGATCGACAATCATGTCGCCGTTGAGTGCCGAAAGCGGAATGAAGGTGACGTCGCCGATGCCCAGCGTCGCGGCAAATTCGAGGTATTCACCGCAGATGCGATCAAAGGTGGCCTGGTCGTAATCGACCAGGTCCATCTTGTTGATCGCCACCACGATGTGCGGAATGCCGACCAGGTGCGCCAGGTAGGAATGGCGCCGGGTCTGGGTCAGCAGGCCCTTGCGTGCGTCGACCAGGATGATCGCCAGATTGGCCGTCGAGGCGGCGGTGACCATGTTGCGCGTGTACTGTTCGTGACCCGGCGCGTCGGCGATGATGTATTTGCGTCGACCGGTGGTGAAGTAGCGGTAGGCCACGTCGATCGTGATGCCTTGCTCGCGCTCGGCGCTGAGGCCGTCCGTCAACAGCGACAGATCGACGGCCTCCAGCCCACGCCGTTCCGAAGTGCGCGTGATCGCATGCAGCGTGTCGGCAAGTATGGTCTTGGTGTCGAACAGCAGCCGACCGATCAGGGTGCTCTTGCCGTCGTCGACGCTGCCGCAGGTGAGGAGGCGCAGCAGGCCGTTGTCGATACCGGGCAGATGTTCGATTGCGCTCATCAAAAGTAACCCTCTTTCTTGCGTTGTTCCATCGAGGCTTCCGAGGTCTGGTCGTCCAGCCGCGTCTCGCCGCGTTCGGTAATCGTGGTCGTCGCCGTCTCCTCGATGATGCGGGCAACCGTGTCGGCACCGGATTCGACCGGCGCGGTGCAGGTGATGTCGCCGACGGTGCGGAAGCGCACGGTGAGTTCTTCGACCACGTCGCCGGCGCGCGCCGGCGTCAACTCGGTGACCGGTTGCAGCAGTCCGTTCCTGCGGATCACCTCGCGCTTGTGGGCGAAGTAGATCGAGGGCAGTTGCAGTTCCTCGCGCTCGATGTACTGCCAGACATCGAGTTCGGTCCAGTTCGAGATCGGAAAGGCGCGGATGTTCTCGCCCTTGTGCACCCGCGCATTGAACAGGTCCCACAATTCAGGGCGCTGGTTCTTCGGGTCCCACTGGCCGAACTCGTCGCGAAAGGAAAAAATGCGTTCCTTGGCCCGTGCCTTTTCCTCGTCGCGCCGGGCGCCGCCGATGCAGCAGTCGAAGCCGAATT
The DNA here is from genome assembly GCA_034376265.1 of Sulfuritalea sp. GTDB lineage: Bacteria > Pseudomonadota > Gammaproteobacteria > Burkholderiales > Rhodocyclaceae > Sulfuritalea. The sequence continues at coordinate 7,948 of JAXMJU010000159.1, read as the reverse complement.
CCTCGATGGCTTCGAGCAGGGTTACCGACTGGTGCTTGTTGCGCGACTCGCCGGGCGATTTCAGCACCACGGTGCCGCGCCGCATCGAATTCTCGACCGAGCGCACGATCAGCCGTTCATTCAACTGGCAGGCGCGCAAGTCGCGGAAGTCGATGACCTCGCTGTAGTTGTGGCCGGTGTCGATGTTGAGCAGCGGAAAGGGAAAACGCCCCGGGCGGAAGGCCTTCTCTGCCAGGCGCAAGAGCACCAGCGAGTCCTTGCCGCCGGAGAACAGCAGCGCAGGATTGGCGCATTGGCCGGCGACTTCGCGCAGGATGTGGATCGATTCGGATTCCAGCCAGTCCAGGTGCGCGAGTGTCGCGTGCTGCTGCAGTGTCAGCGTGCTCATGCCGCGGTCCCTTGCTTTTCAATCCGTTGCAGGCGCTCATCCACCAGATGCAGGCCGCATTCCTTGGTTTCGGAGATTTGGCTTCGCCCGGCACCTGACGGTGCCTTAACCTCGGCTTCGCCGACGTTAGCCTCCGCCGAAGCGCGGACAAGAGTGCCGTCCGGCCTCCTGTGGAGGCCGCACTCTTTGGTTTCCGCGCTTTCCCACCACCAGCGGCCGGCGCGCACGTCTTCGCCGGGCTGGATGGCGCGGGTGCAGGGCGCGCAGCCGATGCTCGGATAGTTGCGGTCGTGCAGCGCGTTGTAGGGCACCTTGTTGGCGCGCAGGTAAACCCATATCTCGCGTTCGCTCCAGTCCGCCAGTGGGCTGATCTTGACCAGGTTGTTGACGCTGTCGAAGCTCACGGTCTTGAGCTTCTCCCGTGTCTGCGACTGTGCCGCGCGTAGTCCGGTGATCCAGGCCTGCTTGCCGGCCAGGGCACGTCGCAGGGGCTCGACCTTGCGCGCATGGCAGCAGGCCTTGCGCGCTTCGACCGAGTCGTAAAAGCCGTTGATGCCGAAGCCGGTGACGAAGTCCTGCACCGCATCGTGGCGCGGCGCGAACACCTCCAGGCGGCGCCGGTAGTGGTGCTCGGCGCGCGCCATCAGCTCGTAGGTCTCGGCCGGCAGGCGCCCGGTGTCGAGCGAGAAGATGCCGATCTGCGTGCCCTCCGTCCAGATCATGTCGGTCAGCACCATGTCCTCGGCGCCCAAGCTGTTGGCGAACACGGCGGGCGCATAGTCGCGCGCGACGTCGCGCAGCAGTTGCTTGACGCCGACGGCTTTTTCGGCGACGGCGGCGACCAGATCGAGATCGGCCAGATCCGGAATGGCGGGCAGGTTTTCACGCAGCATGACGGGCTCCTATCGGTCCTGGTTCAGGCGGCCCGTCGGCGGAACAGGGGCAGCGGCTGCACGGCGTCGCCCTGGTAGCTCTCGGGGAAATCGTCAAAACCGGCCAACGCATCTTCGGCGCTCTTGCCCTCGCCGATCACGAAGGCGTCGAACCCGACGCGATTGAGGAAGAAGATCTGGTCGCGGCCGATGTCGCCGAAGGCGCGCAGCTCGCCGTCATAGCCGTAGCGCTCGCGCAGCAGGCGCGCGGTCGAGTAGCCGCGGCCGTCGGTGAATTTCGGGAAATGCACCCCGATTACCGTGAAGTCGTCGAGGTCGGCGGCGATCTCGGCGAGATCGTCCTCGGGCGCGAGCCAGATGCCCAGCGGCGTGCCGTGCTCGTACTCGCGGTGGATCAGGCAGGCCTTCTTCGCCTTCCAGACCGAAACCGGCACCAGCAGCGGGCCGACCGGCAGGCAGACGTCGAACGGCGCCGCGCCGTCGACCAGGGTCACGACTTTCCATGCGTCATCCTGCAGGCGACGCTCCTTGATGATCTGTTTGCTAGCCATTTGCGACTCTCCTTGATTGATGGGGTTGCGGGTATGCAGCGTTGCGGAAAGGCTCTTCGCCGATGCGGTCGTAGGTGTCGATGAAGCGCTCGTCGGTGTGACGGTGCGCCAGGTAGACGCCAATCAGGCGTTCGATGGCTTCCGGCACTTCGGCAGCGGCGAAGGAGCGGCCGATCACTTCGCCGATGCGTGCATCATTGCCCTGGCGTCCGCCGAGCGTGACCTGGTACCACTCCTCGCCGTTCTTGTCGACGCCGAGAATGCCGATCGCGCCGAGGTGATGGTGACCGCAGGAATTCATGCAGCCGGAGATGTTGAGCTCCAGTTCGCCGATGTCGTGCTGGTAATCCAGATCCTCGAAGCGCTCCTGGATCGCCGCCGCGATCGGCAGCGAACGGGCGTTGGCCAAGCTGCAGAAGTCGCCGCCGGGGCAGGTGATCAGGTCCTGGATAAGTCCAACCGTGGGCGAGGCCAAGCCCGCCGCTTTGGCGCGGTGCCAGACGGTGTAGAGCTCGCGCTGCGGCACGTCGGCGAGAATCAGGTTCTGTTCGTGGGAAACGCGAATCTCGCCGAAACTGTAACGCTCGGCCAGGTCGGCGGCCGCTTCCATCTGTTCGCTGCTGGCATCCCCCGGCGCGGCTCCGGGTTTCTTCAGCGACAGCGTGACGGCGGCATAGCCGGCCACTTTATGCGCCTGCACGTTGCGCTCGATCCAGCGCGCGAAGGCCTTGTCCTCACGCAGGTGGGCGAGGTGGCAGAAGTCGTCCTCGGCCAGGGTTTCGTAGGCCGGCGCCGCGAACTGCCTGGATACGCGATCGACTTCGGCTTCCTTCAGAGTGGAGGGTCCATCTTTCAGGTGCGCCCATTCCGCTTCGACTTGCTGCGCAAACTCCTCGCGGCCGAGGGCCTTGACCAGGATCTTGATGCGCGCCTTGTAGATGTTGTCGCGGCGGCCATGGCGGTTGAAGACGCGCAACAGCGCCTCGGTGTAGCTCAGCAAATGTTGCCAGGGCAGGAACTCGCGTACCACCTGGCCGAGCAGTGCGGTGCGGCCGAGGCCGCCGCCGGCATAGACCTTGAAGCCGATCTCACCGGCCTCGTTTTGGGTCAGTTGCAAGCCGAGGTCATGCACCTGGATCGCCGCGCGGTCTTCGACGGCGCCCGAAATCGCGACCTTGAACTTGCGCGGCAGGTAGGCGAACTCGGGGTTGAAGGTCGACCACTGGCGCAGGATCTCGGCCCAGGGCCGTGGATCGGCGATTTCGTCGGCGGCGACGCCGGCGAAATGATCGGTGGTGACATTGCGGATGCAGTTGCCCGAGGTCTGGATGGCATGCAGTTCGTCCTGCGCCAGATCGGCGAGGATAGCGGGCACCTCGGGCAGCTTGACCCAGTTCAGCTGCAGGTTGTGGCGCGTCGTGAAGTGGCCGTAGCCGCGGTCGTAGCGGCGCGCGATGTCGGCGAAGCGGCGCAATTGCGCGGCCGAGAGCAGGCCGTAGGGCACGGCCAGACGCAGCATCGGGCCGTGGCGCTGGATGTAGAGGCCGTTTTGCAGGCGCAGCGGGCGGAACTCGTCGTCGGTCAATTCGCCGGCCACGTAGCGCCGGGTCTGGTCGGCGAACTGGGTAACGCGGGCCTGAACAATGGCGTGGTCGTAGTCGTCGTATTTGTACATGGCGCGTATTTCCCTGGGGTTAGACGAAGATCAGCTTGCCGCCGACGAGCAGCAGCACTGAGGCGAGCAGACCGCGCAGGGCGCGTTCCGGCACCTTGGCGGCAAAGTGGGCGCCGAGCGTGATGCCGGGCAAAGATCCGATCAGCAGCGAAACCAGCAGCACTACATCAACCGTCCCCAGCCACCAGTGGCCAAGGCCGGCAACCAGAGTCAGCGGCACCGCATGGGCAATGTCCGAGCCGACGATGCGCCGTGTGGCGAGTTGCGGGTAGAGGAAGGCGAGCGCCGTGACGCCGAGCGCGCCGGCGCCGACCGAGGAAATCGTCACCAGCGCGCCGACGATGGCGCCGACGGCAACCGTCAGGCCGGCGACGTGGCGCTGGGCAAAGTTGGCGCTGGCGCTACGGCGCTTGGCCAAGTTCAGCAGGCGCTGGCGGAATATCAACGAGAGGGCGGTGAGCAGCAGGGCGAATCCAAGTACCACCGAGATCAATCCTGTCGCGCCGTGGTCTTTTATACCGAGTTGCGCCAGCGCCAGCAGTGTCAGGCCGGCGGCGGGCACGCTGCCCAGGGCGAGACGCCGGGTGATAGTCCAGTCGATATTGCCGTGGCGGTGATGCACCCAGGACCCGCCGCTTTTGGTGATCGCCGCATACAGTAAGTCAGTGCCCACTGCGGTCGCCGGCTTGAAGCCGAACAGCAGTACCAGCAGCGGCGTCATCAGCGAGCCGCCGCCGACGCCGGTCAGGCCGACCAGCAGGCCAACGACGAAGCCGGAAGTCGGCAGGGCGGGGTTGAAGGTGAATTCCATGATGGAAGCCATCGTAGCGAGTTCATATAGTCCTGGAAAATACTTAGTATGTATTTAGATAGAAGTAATGGGTATATAATGAAACAATGAAACTCCAGCAGCTGCGTTACCTGGTCGAAGTCGAGCGGCGCGGACTTAGCGTGTCGGCCGCTGCGGAGGCCTTGTTTACGTCGCAGCCGGGGGTCTCCAAGCAGATCGGCATGCTCGAGGAAGAGCTCGGCGTGATGATTTTCGAACGCAGCGGCAAGCGCCTCACTGCGGTAACCGCTCCTGGATCGATCGTGCTGGCCATGGCGCGGCGCATCTTGACCGAGGCACAGAACATGAAGCGGGTGGGCGAGGACTACGCTGCGGAAAGCAGCGGCATGCTGTCGATCGCGACCACCCACACCCAGGCGCGCTACACCTTGCCGCCGGTGATCAAGCGCTTCGTCCAGCGCCACCCGCAGATACGCCTGCACATCCAGCAGGGCAGCCCGCTGCAGGTCGCGGACTGGGTGCTGGACGGCAGCGCCGATCTGGGCATTGCCACCGAGGCACTGGACCGGCATCCCGAGTTGCTGACCCTACCGTGTTTCCAGTGGGCGCATCTGGTGGTGACGCCCAAGGGGCATCCGCTGCTGGAGCGCCAGCCGCTGACGCTGGCGGCGCTGGCCGATTTTCCGCTGATCACCTATGACGCGACCTTCACCGGGCGTTCGCGCATCGACCGCGCCTTCGAGCGGCAGAGCCTGCGGCCCAACGTGATGCTGACCGCGATCGATTCCGATGTGATCAAGACCTATGTCGAACTGGGCCTGGGCGTCGGCATCATCGCCGAAATGGCCTTCGACCCACTGCGCGACGCTGCACTGGCGGCACTGCCGGCCACCCACTTGTTCGAGGGCAACACTACGCGGATCGCCTTTCGCCGCGACATCTGGCTGCGCGGCTACGAATACGACTTCATGGAACTGCTGGCTCCGCATCTGACGCGGCGCATGGTCGAGGCCACGTTGAAGGGCGAAGGCGCCGATCCCGGCCTGTGATGCACGGGCCGCAAGAGATTTCGTTCGGGCAAAAGCCTGCGCTCGCGGCTCCGGAAGCTAGAATGCGTCCATTGCCGTACATTCAAGAGCGAGGTTTGACATGCCCTACACGCCTGATCTGGTCCATGAACTGAATACCCTGATCCGCTTCGACCTGGAGACCAGCCAGCATGGCATCAAGGTGCACAAGACCGCCGATCCGGAAGTCATTGCCGCGACGCAGCGTTTGCATGCCAAGGGCCTGCTGACCCTGGTCGACGGCGGCTACCTGACGGGCCTCGGGCGCGACGCGGCGGAACACGCGCAGGCGGTGCTGACCGTCTTGACCTCGAGCACCAGCCCGGCGGTCGCCGCGCAAAAGGATTTTGCCTAAGCGCCTTTAGCCGGCGTCGTCGTCCGCCGTCTCGTCCGCCACGGCACTGCCTTCGAGGGCGCGCAGTTCGCGGAACAATTCGCGGTAGGCGCGCGGCGGCTTGCCCTGCTGGGCTTCCTTCAGCGCATTGCGCCGCAACTGGCGCAGATGCTGCATGTCCGCCGCGGGAAAATCGCGGGCCACTTCGCTGAACACCGCCTCGTCTTCCATCAGCCGCGTACGCAATCTTTCCAGTTGGTGTTGGCGAATCGTGGCGGCTTTCGACACGCCATTGATTTCGTCCATCGCCGCACGCAAGGGCGCCGCATCGACCGTGCGCATGATCTTGCCGATATATTGCATCTGGCGGCGTCTGGCTTCGTGCTTGGTGATGCGCTGCGCTTCGAGCAAGGCATCGCGCAAGCGTTCCGGCATGTCTATCTTCGCCAGGCGCTCCTTCGATAGCGCCACCAGTTCCGCGCCCAGGTCCTGCAAGGCGGTCATTTCGCGCTTCAGTTGCGACTTGCTGGGACCGGAATATTCGTCCGGGTCGTTATCGATATCGTCCACGGTTATGTCCCCGGAGTTTGCGAGGGGGACGGTATCCCCCGGTGGGATATGATTATAGCTTCGCCAATCGAAGGGTTCCCGCATGTCCCAAGGTTTCGCTCATTCTCAAGAGGCGTTGCGCGCATTGGCGCAGACCGTTCTCGATCACGCGGCCAGCAAGGGCGCCACGGCCTGCGAGGTCGATGTTTCGGAGGGTTTCGGCCAGTCGGTCAGCGTGCGCCGACAGGCGGTGGAAACCATCGAGTACAACCGCGACAAGGGGCTGGGCGTCTCGGTGTATCTCGGCCAGCGCCGTGGCCATGCCAGCAGTTCCGACTTCTCGCCGGCGGCGGTCAGGGCCTCGGTCGAGGCGGCGCTGTCGATCGCCCGCTTCACCGCCGAGGACGATTGCGCCGGCCTGCCGGATGCGAAGCTGCTGGCGACGCAAGGCATGGACCTCGATCTGTTCCATCCCTGGAATATTTCGGTGGAGGATGCCATCGGGATTGCGCGCCGCTGCGAACAGGCCGCCTTCGATGTCAGCCCGATGGTGAAGAACTCCGAAGGCGCCACGGTCTCGGCGCAGCAGTCGCAATTCGTGTCGGCCAATAGCCTGAGCTTCATGGGCGGCTTCGCCACCTCGCGCCACTATGTCTCCTGCTCGGTGATTGCCGGCGAAGGCGAGGACATGCAGCGCGACGACTGGTACGCGACGCGGCGCAACGCGACGGAGTTTCCCGATGCCGCCCGCATCGGCGACTACGCGGCGCGGCGCGCGCTGGCCCGACTCGGTGCGCGCAAGCTGAAGACGCGCAAGTGCCCAGTGATTTTCGAAGCGCCGCTGGCGGTCGGCCTGATCGGCAGCTTCGTGCATGCCATTTCCGGCGGTGCGCTGTATCGCAAGACCTCTTTCCTGCTCGACAGCCTGGGCCAGCAGATCTTCCCCGACTTCGTCCAGATCAGCGAACGCCCGCATATCCGCGGCGCCTTCGCCTCCTCGCCCTTCGATGACGATGGCGTCGCCACGCATAACCGCGAGGTGGTGAAGAACGGCGTGTTGCAAGGCTACTTCCTGTCCACCTACTCGGCGCGCAAGCTAGGCATGGCGACCACCGGCAATGCCGGCGGCGCGCACAATCTGCGGGTGCAATCGGGACGCCACGACCTCAAGGGACTGATGCGCGAAATGGGCAGCGGTCTATTAGTGACCGAGCTGCTCGGCCAGGGCGTGAATTACGTGACCGGCGACTATTCGCGCGGCGCCGCGGGCTACTGGGTGGAAAACGGCGAAATCGCCTATCCGGTGGAGGAGATCACCATCGCCGGCAATCTGCGCGAGATGCTGCGCGGCATCGCCGCGATCGGCAACGACATCGAGGTGCGCGGCTCGAAACAGGTCGGCTCGATGCTGGTCGAGCGCATGACGATAGCCGGCAACTGACGCCGGCAAGAGTTGGCGCTGGCGCTACGGCGGCGACGTACCATGCCCCTCACCCCCTTTGCGTCGAGGTAAGCACCGTGTCGTTCCGAGCCGGGTTTTGCCCGTGACAGCCAATCCCGCAAGCCCTGCCGCGGTGATTTCATGGACCGAGCACGGCGCGGCGCGTTCCGCCCGCTGGCACTCGGAGGGCGGCGCAGCGCCACCGGACAAGGTGGTGCTCGCCGACGATCGCATCACCGCCGATGCGGCGTATCGCCTGG
>JAXMJU010000158.1:0-8604 GCA_034376265.1 Sulfuritalea sp. | reverse complement strand
CGCTACCAGCGTGCGGCCGACCGCCAGGCCGGAGCCGTTCAGCGTGTGCAGTAGTTCGGGCTTGTTCTTTTCGTTGCGGAAACGCGCCTGCATGCGCCGCGCCTGGAAGGCCTCGAAATTGGAGCAGGAGGAAATCTCGCGGTAGGCATTCTGCCCCGGCAGCCAGACTTCGATGTCGTAGGTCTTCGCCGCCGAAAATCCCATGTCCCCGGTGCACAGCGTCACGACCCTGTAGGGCAGATCGAGCCGCTTGAGGATGGACTCCGCGTGGCCGGTGAGCGCCTCCAGCGCCTCGTAGGACTTCTGCGGATGGCAGATCTGGACCAGCTCCACTTTGTCGAACTGGTGCTGGCGGATCATGCCGCGCGTGTCCTTGCCGTAGCTGCCGGCCTCCGAGCGGAAACAGGGCGTGTGGGCGACGAACTTGAGCGGCAGCGCATCGCCGGCCAGGATCTCGCCGCGCACCATGTTGGTCACCGGCACTTCGGCCGTCGGGATCAGGTAGAGCTTGCTGCCGTCACTACGCGGCACCATGAACAGGTCTTCCTCGAACTTCGGCAGCTGGCCGGTGCCGAACATGCTTTCGGGATTGACCAGATAAGGCGTATAGACCTCGGTGTAGCCGTGCTCGTCGCTGTGCAGGTCGAGCATGAACTGGGCGAGCGCGCGATGCAGGCGCGCAATCAAACCCTTCATGACGGTAAAGCGGCTGCCGGAAATCTTGACGCCGGCCTCGAAATCGAGCCCACCCAATGCGGTGCCGAGATCAACGTGGTCGCGCGGCGCCGCAATCGCGCGCGGCGTGCCCCAGCGCAGGATTTCGACGTTACCGGTTTCGTCCTTGCCGACCGGCACGCTCTGGTGCGGCAGGTTGGGAATCAGTTCGAGGAAGCTATCGAAGCGCGGCATCAGTTCCGCCAGTGCGGCTTCGCCGGCCTTCAAATCGTCGCCCAGCCCGGCGACTTCGGCCATCACGGCCGAGGCGTCCTCGCCCTTGCCCTTGAGCATGCCGATCTGCTTCGACAGCGTATTGCGCTTCGCCTGCAAGTCCTGGGTATGCACCTGCAAGCGCTTGCGCTCGGCTTCCAGCGCTTCGAAGGCTGCGGTGTCGAGCGTCACCCCGCGCAAGGCCAGGCGCTCGAAGACGAGAGGAAGATTGCTACGCAACAATTGAATATCCAGCATGGTGAATCCTTATCGTTTCTTTTTCGTCTGCGCGTCGAGTTCGCGCAGATGGGCAAGTTTTTCGGCGATCTTCTGTTCCAGTCCGCGCGCCACGGGTTGATACCACTGCACACCAGGCATGCCTTCGGGCAGATAGCTTTCCCCGGCGGCATAGCCCTCGGCTTCGTCGTGGGCGTAGCGATAGTCGGCGCCGTAGCCGAGTTCCTTCATCAGCTTGGTCGGGGCGTTGCGCAGATGCTCGGGTACGCCGCGGCTCTTGTCCTTCGCCACGAAGGCGCGGGCGGCATTATAGGCGACGTAGGCGGCGTTCGACTTGGGCGCCACGGCCATGTAGAGCACGGCATTGGCCAGCGCCAGCTCGCCTTCCGGGCTGCCCAGGCGCTCGTAGGTGGCGCAGGCGTTGAGCGCAATTTCCCAGGCGCGCGGATCGGCCAGGCCGACGTCCTCGATCGCCATGCGCACGATGCGCCGCCCCATGTAGAGCGGGTCGGCGCCACCGTCAAGCATGCGCACCAGCCAGTACAGCGCGGCATCGGGATTGGAGCCGCGCACCGACTTGTGCAGGGCCGAGATCTGGTCGTAGAAGGCGTCGCCGCCCTTGTCGAAGCGGCGCAGGTCGGCGGCCAGCGCCTGCTCCAGAAAGTTGGCGCTGACGACACGGTGCTTGGCCGTGGCGGCGGCGGTACGCAACTGCTCCAGCACGTTGAGCAGGCGCCGCGCATCGCCGTCGGCATAGCCGATCAGCCGATCGCGCGCATCGGGTTCGAATTCCAGTTCATTGAGAGCGCGGGTCCGCGCGCGGTCGAACAGCTCGCCCAGTTCGGCCTCGTCGAGGCTTTTCAAGACATAGACGGAAGCGCGCGACAGCAGGGCGGAATTCACTTCGAAAGACGGATTCTCGGTAGTGGCACCGATGAAGGTCACCGTGCCTTTTTCGACGTAGGGCAGGAAGGCATCCTGCTGCGCCTTGTTGAAGCGATGCACCTCGTCCACGAACAATATCGTGCGGCGGCCCTGCTGGGCCATGAGCTCGGCCTGCTGCATCGCTTCGCGGATGTCCTTGACGCCGGAAAACACCGCCGACAGCGCAATGAACTCGGCATCGAAACTGTCCGCCATGAGCCGCGCCAGCGTGGTCTTGCCGACCCCCGGCGGGCCCCAGAGGATCATCGAATGCGGCGTGCCCGATGAAAATGCCAGGCGCAACGGTTTGCCTTCGCCCAGCAGGTGGCGCTGGCCGATCACCTCGTCCAGCGTGCGCGGCCGCATCTGCTCGGCCAGCGGAGCGTGCGCGACCGACGCTGGAAACAGGTCACTCGCCGACAACGTCGGCCCCGGCCGGTGCGACAAAACGAAACAACGCAGCCGGCAACGCCGGATTGGCCTCGAACTGGGTGAAGCGCAGCACCGTCACCTGGCCGAAGCTGTCGTGGATTTCCATGTTCACCGGCCGGTTGGCGGCGAAGCCGATCTTGACCCGCTCGAAGCTGGCGTCGCCGCCCTTGGGCGTGGCCTCGACGAACTCGACGCCGTCCGCCGCGGCGCCATCCTTGAGTACGAAATGCTTGTCCAAATCCTGGCCCGCGAGCAATGCGGCGGGGCTGGAGCCGAAGGCCGTGCCGAGCTTCTTGACCGCGACCTGATTCAGATCGGGGTCATAGCTCCAGAGCTTGTTGCCGTCGCTGACCAGCAACTGCTTGTAGGGCTTTTCGTAGGACCAGCGAAACTTGCCCGGACGCTGCAGGGCGAAGATGCCCGCCGACTGTTGCGGCTTGCGCCCCGACTTGGCGATCACGGTTTGCACGAACACGCCGCGGGCGCTGCGGTTGGTGTCGAGAAAGCTCTTGAGCTGGTCGAGGCCGCCGGCCGAGGCCGGGACAGCGGCGCCGATCAGGATGCAGAAAAGGCAGAGTAGTTGTTTCATGAGGCAATTATCCCCGACTCCACCCGGCTCCGGCGCTTTATTCCGCGCCTTGCTCCGTCCCTTACTCCGAACGGTTCGGCCCAATCACCTCGCGTCCGCCCGCGCCGTTCATGGGCGACACCAGCCCGGCCTTCTCCATGGCCTCGATCAGGCGCGCGGCACGGTTGTAGCCGATGCGCAGATGGCGCTGTACCAGCGAGATCGACGGCCGCCGCGTTTTCATCACGACTTCGACGGCCTGGTCGTACATCGGATCGCTTTCAGCATCGCCGCCCGCCGTGTCACCAGCGCCAACTTCCGACTCGTCCGTGGCCGGACCGTCGAGCAGGCCGTCGACGTAGTCTGGCGGCCCGACTTTCTTCAGGTGATCGACGACATGGTGCACTTCCTCGTCGGCGACGAAGGCGCCATGGACTCGCACCGGCAGACCGGTGCCGGGAGCGAGGAACAGCATGTCGCCCTGCCCGAGCAGGGCCTCGGCGCCCATCTGGTCGAGGATGGTGCGCGAATCGATCTTGCTCGACACCTGGAAGGCGATGCGGGTCGGGATGTTGGCCTTGATCAGGCCGGTGATCACATCCACGCTGGGCCGCTGCGTGGCCAGGATCAGGTGGATGCCGGAAGCGCGCGCCGTCTGCGCCAGGCGCGCGATCAGCTCCTCGATCTTCTTGCCCACCACCATCATCAGGTCGGCTAGTTCGTCGATCACCACCACGATGTAGGGCAGCGGTTCCAGCGGCTCGGGGCCGATCTCGGTGTTCGCCGTCAGCGAGAAGGGATTGGGAATGTGCTCGCCGGCCTTCTTCGCCTCGTTGATCTTGCTGTTGAAGCCCGAGAGATTGCGCACGCCGAGGGCCGACATCAGCTTGTAGCGCCGCTCCATTTCGCCGACGCACCAGTGCAGCGCGTTGGCCGCCTTGGTCATGTCGGTCACCACCGGCGCCAGCAGATGCGGAATGCCTTCGTAGATCGACAGTTCCAGCATCTTGGGGTCGACCATGATCATGCGCACGTCCTTGGGCTCGGACTTGTAGATCAGGGACAGGATCATGGCATTGACCCCGACCGACTTGCCCGAGCCGGTGGTGCCGGCCACCAGCAGATGCGGCATCTTGGCCAGGTCGACCACCACCGGCTGGCCGCCGATGTCCTTGCCCAGCGCCACCGACAACGGCGAATGCATGCCGTGATAGGCCTGCGAGCCGATGATTTCGGACAGGCGCACGATCTGCCGTTTCGGGTTCGGCAGTTCCAGCGCCATGCAGGACTTGCCGGGCACCGTCTCGACCACGCGGATCGACACCAGCGACAGGGCGCGCGCCAGGTCCTTGGCCAGACCGACGATCTGGCTGCCCTTGACGCCGACCGCCGGCTCGATTTCGTAGCGCGTCACCACCGGCCCGGGATGCGCGGTCAATACCTTGGCCTCGACGTTGAAATCGGCCAGCTTGCGCTCGATCAGGCGCGAAGTGAATTCGAGGGTTTCCGCGGCGGGGAGATCGGCGGGATTGTGCGAGGGTTCCGCCAGCAGATGCAGCGGTGGCAAGGCGCCGCCCGGGGCATCGAAGAACAGCGGCGCCTGGCGTTCCTTCTCGGCCCGCGCCACGGCCTTGGGCGCCACCGGCACGACGATTTCGACAGGCTCGATCCTGAGCGGCGGCAAAGGGCTTTCCTCGAACTTGCGGCGCTCGGTTTCCACCACTTCCTCGCGCTGCTCGGCGACTGCGCGGCCGTAGCGCCTATCCTGCCAGGCATCCCACAAGCTGCGCAGAGCGATATAGCCGCCCTCCAGCAGAATGCCGGACTTTTCGGCGATGACTATCCACGATGCGCCGGTAAACAGGCTGAAGCCGATCATCGCCATCACTAGCAAAATCAGGGTGCCGCCGGTATAGCCCAGAAACAGCGTGATGAGGCGGCCGACCTCGAAACCCAGCATGCCACCCGCCCCCAGTGGCAGGGATGGCGCCAGGCTCCAGAAGCGCATGGCCTCCAGGCCGCAACTGGCCAGCAACAGCACGAGAAAACCCGACAGGGCGATCAGCAAGGGACGCCGGTCGCCGCCGAACAGGCGGCTCAGGCGGTGGTAGCCCCAGGCCAGCATAAAAAACGGCAGGGCCACCCACCACCAGGCGGAGAGCCCGAACAGATACAGCAGCAGGTCACTCAGCCAGGCGCCGAAGCGTCCGCCCGGATTGGCGATGCGCTCCACCACGGCCGCGTGCGACCAGCCTGGATCTGCCTTGTCGAAACCCCAGAGCACGAGCCCCAGATAGAGTCCGATCAGGCCCACCAGCAGCCAGCGCGCCTCATGCACCAGCAAGGCGATTTTTTCCGGTAGCGGAGTCAAAGCGGATTCAGATGCGCTGATAGCACTCATGGCAAGGAGCGGGTCGGGAATTCCACCCGAACCGGAATGACGAACACTGGCAAATTATGGCGGTCCGTCGGCGTGCTCAAGCCAAAAAAAAGCTGACCAAGTCAGCCTTTGTTCCAGTCTTGCGGCAAGAGATCGGGCGCCAGCTCCGGCCTGCACGCCGCGCTCGATCCTTCCCCAATGCTGCTTACCGAGTACCCAGTGCGGCGTTGGCCAGTTGCTGGATGTCTGGATTGTTTGGCTGGCGCGCGAGCATGTTGCGAGCCACCATTTTCAGATCGTCGGCCATCCCATGTTCCTGGAACACCGAATACAGGAACAACTCCGGCGTCACATCGTCAGGCGCCGCTGACGCCCGCATCGACTCATATGCGGCTACCGCGTCGGCTACTTCGTCCTTGCTCGCCGCGGTCTCCACCTTCGCCGAGCGCACGACAAGGCCGCCCACCCGTGATGTGTTCATCAGTTCGGAAATGCGGGCCAGCTTCTGCGGCACCGCTGCCGGCAACTTCACGACTTCGGGTTTGCTGCCTTTGAGCAATTCACCGCCCGTCGAGGTCGCGACAAAACTGCCCGGCCCTACCCATGACTCCTGGCGGCTGGCTGTGGTGTAGCTGATGCGGATCTTGCTGGCAGCCGAGGCCAGTACGACCTTGTCGCCGTGACGCAACCTCATGTAAGGCTGAGCCTTGCGCGCCGGACCGTCCTTGCTTTGGTAACTCACCTCGCCCTGCAAGGCGTTTACCAGAGCAACATCGCTAGCTGCCTCCTGCGCAAAAACTCCACCCGCCACCAGCGCGGCGACAGCCAATGCGCTCGATTGAAAGAAGGTTCTGAATATCATGGCGGTCACCAATTGGGAACGAACTCGACCCGACGATTCATGGCACCGGTCGGATTTTCGGTGTCGCGCAATTTGTCGCTGGAAAGCCCTGCTGTCTCGATATTGCCCAATCCGAACTCGGCCTCCAGGAAACTCTTGACCGACTCGGCCCGGTTCTTCGACAAGCGACGATTTGTCGCCTCGCTGCCCGTCGCGTCCGTGTGCCCCTCGATTGCCAATGATTTCCAGACGCCGGCTTTGCGTTGCAGTGCAGCCCCCACCGACCTCAGGAAACCCTTGCCTTCTTCGGTCAGCATTGCCGAACCGCGGGCAAAAGTGATCTGGATCGTGTCGAGCGACGACTTGGGAATCACGCTCTGACAACGCAACCCGATTTTTTCCATTTGCGCGCACTCATCCTTGAGCGCGACGATTTCCTTTGGAAACAGAGCACCTTCAACCTCTTCCACGTTGGGATTAGGAGAGTTGATGGACACCGTTTGGCGCATCTCGTCATCGGCGGCGAACGCAACACCACACATGGAAGACACCAACAGCGCCGTAACAACTGCTTGTTTGATCATAGCCAACCTCCGTTAATCCATTACATTCCACAATTTGAAGTTAAAACATACAGCTACGCGCAGCACCAAGTCAACGACAAATGTCACGGACGCCAGCAATCCCTGGCAAAGGCAGATAGTTTCCTCATAGTACAAATCCCGTTCATTGGCAAGCCAGTGTGCTATTGCCGAAAGTGCCGTCGCACAATTCCATACTCGCCAATCCGGTACTGTCGTCCACCGCCGGCTGGCCGGGCCCCGCTGACGTGACCACTCCGCGACGCAACACCTTGCTGGCGTTTTCCTTCGCGAAGCCCGATTCGCGAATTTCCGTGGTCTGGTTGCGGATGTCTAGGTAAGCCGCGTCCAAGGCACCCGTCAACTGGGCGTTGGTCGCTTCAACTCCGTTATATTTGACTGAACGGTGCAGGGGATCGCCTGAGAATTCATATTTTGGCTGGAAGGCTTCGTCTCCAAACAGCATGACTGTGCCACCACTCAGAGCATCCGTCACCACCTTAACCAGTCCATTTGTCATCACCCAAAGACCCTCACTAGCTGGATTCGCCGTTGCGGGGTTGCCGACTACGCCATCGGCAATAATTGTCAAAGCCGGAGACGTCCCAATGTCAAACGGTTCGTCAGCAGTGATCAGGCCGGTCGCCCGTGTTACGGGAATGTTATAGTCAATGCTTGAACTTAAAGCGGTTTCAATCGTCACGCGTGCGGCTGTAATCCCCGACTCACTACCACCAGTCGGGCGATCCAAGCCAACTCTAATATGATCGGCCTTAAGTGCAACGCTATTACCCGCCCCCGTTACGCCGTTTGACAGGGGAGCGATGAGCGATACAGCACCAACCAGATGGTTGTTGAAAGTATCAAGAACGATGTTTCCGCCAGTCGTCTTGGCCCATAGGTTGCCAGTCACGGACAGAGGCCCGGTTTGTTGGGTGATGTCGCCACCAGCCGTGACGTCGAGATAACCGCCGAAAGTTGTGGCACCGAATACCGTGGCGCCGCCGGCTCTAGACGTAACATTGCCCGTTACGCTGCCAAGGATCGTCACGTTTCCACCCGACTGCACCGCTACGTCACCATCGATTCCTTGGTTCGTCGTACCCGGTGCCGGGTCGCCCAAACCACCTGTGGTGACAATGTTTCCACCCAAATCGACCCTTGCAGTCCCTGTAAGGCTAACCGCGCCACCGACACCACCAGCCAATCCCGATGCGCCGCCCGCCGCACTGCCCACCGCGTTGATTGCGCCAGCCGTCAGCACACTGCCGGAATTCAAGGTCACTGCACCAGCAGCACGGCCAACACCTGTCGATACTCCGCCATTGGTGGTGATGGTTCCCGCCGTAATGGCCCCTGTGCTTATCACATTCACAGCGCCACCCCCGCTATTCGCAGCGCCCGTGGTCGTAATGCTGTTCAGGTTCGTCACGCCCGTACCCGCCGTCTCAGTAAAACTCTTAGCCGTTAGCAGCGCAGAAACCGTCAGCCCACCATCACTAACGATCTGAATGTCCCCCAGCGCCGTGCCCGCGCCCACCGTGTTCGAGAAGCTTACGTTGCCCGTGCCCGCCGTCAGTCCCAGCGTCTCGGTGTCGGCCACCGTGCCATCGAGCGTGCTGGCAAACTGGATCGTCCCCGCGCCCGCACCCGTGTCCACGAGCACGTTCCCGGTCAAGGTCGTCGCCGAGTTGTAGGTGACGTTGTCGTCAGT
>JAXMJU010000157.1:0-9370 GCA_034376265.1 Sulfuritalea sp. | reverse complement strand
CACACCCTGCGAGACGGCGACCAGCGGGCGCGCGCCGTAAAGCCTGCGGTAGCGCGCGGCGCGGCGTTGCGCCTTGGCCGCCGGCAGGCGTGCAATTTCGGCCGACAGCGTGTTGGCGATGCGGCAGACATGGTGCGGTGGGTTGGCCAGCGACGCGACTTCGTCGGCAAAGGGTAGGGTCGACACCAGCAGGTCGGGCCGGCTCGATGCCAGCAAACGATTCAGGCGCCAGGCCAGCCGCCGCTTGCCCAGCCAGCCGTGGCCGGCGCGCGCGGCCAGCGCCTGGAAGCGGCAGCCGGCGGGCGGCGGGTATTGGCCGGCATCCTCGCAGACGATGAAATCCACCTCATGGCCACGCGCCGCGAGGCCGCTGCCGATCTTGGCCAGCGCCTTTTCTGCGCCGCCGCCGGCGAGGTTGGTGGTGAACAGCGCGAACTTCATAGTGCGGGATGTTTCGTCAGCGCCTGCTGCACGGCGGTCCAGACTCTGTCTACGCTGATATCGGCCATGGCCGCCTCGGTCGAACACCCGGGTCCGGCGAGCGGATGGTCCACCGGGTAGAAGCAGGGATGTTCCAGCGGTGCGATCAGTTCGCTACGTGAAAAGCCGTGATACAGGCCGACCAGCGGAATGTCGAAGGCGCTCATCAAATGCGTTGGACCGGTGTCCACGCCGATGAAAATGCTCAGCCTGCTCATCAAGGCACCAGTCTGGCGCAGACTGAGGTGGCCGGCGTACAGGGTGGCGGCAGGCCCGAGCCGGGCCTTTAGCACCTCCGTGCGTTGCCGTTCTTCGCTGCCGCCGAAAATCAGGAAGTGCGCCTGCGGCCAGTCTTGCCGAATGCGCGTGCAGAGTTCCATGAAAGACTCGATGGGCCAGTCGCGATAGGCCTTGGTCGGAAAGCTGGCGACCTGCAACCCGACCACGGGCGCCGCGCCGACTGGCAGGTCTCGGGCCAGCGTTGCCATGGCCCAGGCTCGCTCGACATCGGTTACCGCATAGGACAACCGCAATCCCACGGGCTCGACACCCAGCGCGGCGGGCAATCTCAGCAGGAGTCGGACGGAGTGATCGCTCTGAAACGGGACGGGCTCGACGAGCACCGCGAGCCGGGAATTGATGCGCTCGCTGGATTGGCGAAACGCGGCCACCTGCCTAGCCACGCGCAAGGCGTAGGCGACCAAAGCTTCATCGTGGCCATAAACCACCGCCAAGTCATAAGGCTTGGCCAGCAGGCCGAGCCAGCCGCGGAAAGGCGCCGTTTTCTTGGTGATCGCCGCCACGTCGCGGATGAACGGAAGATGCTGCAAAACCTCCATGCGGCCGGGGTGGGCCAGCACATCCACAACAGCCTCGGGCCATGCAGCGGCAAGCGCGCGGATGGCGGGTGTCGCCAGCAGCGTATCGCCGATGCGGGAGACGTTGATGACAAGAATTCGCTGAGGGGTCATCGTGCGGAATCGCGACGAAAAATGTAGTTGCGACTTTCGGTATGAATCAGCCGGAAGCCGGCAGCGGCCAAGCTGTCGACGATTCTGCGCGTGTCGCCCGGCGTATGCCGGGTTACGCCGTGATGGAATTCAATCAGCAGCTGGCGCGCGGCTTGGATGCGTCCGCTGGCGACCAGTGCTTCGAGTAGCGCATATTCCGCGCCCTCCACGTCCAGCTTGAGCACGTCGCACTCCGTTCGTCCGGCGCGGGACAGCAAGCTGTCGAGGTCGACGCTCTGCGTTTCGATGCGCTCGCCGCCCTCCACATATTCATGGGATGGATCGAGACTGCCGGAAACTCCGTCAGCGCCTTTGGGCAGGTTGTCCTGGGTGCGCGGCAAGTGGAAGACGATGGTTTCTCCCACGGTGGTCCAGAAGGCATTCGCCAGGATCTCCATGCCCGACGGGCAGCGTGCGCGGCAGTAGGCGAGGCTGCGCGGGTTTGGATCAACTCCGATCACGCGGGCACCGGCAAACCGTTGCAGGAAGGCTGTCGGAAAACTGATGTCTTCACCAAGTCCACAGTCGATCAGCAACGGCTGCGGCCCCATCATTTTCGTGTCGACCCACCACCCGCCGTAGCGGGTGCCGAGGCGCTCGTAGTCGCGCGGCAGGCGCCATTCGTTCCAGCGGCGGCCCAGACTGCGCTTGAGGCGGTTCCAGTGCTTGCCCATGTCAGTTTGCGTCACGTATCGCAGCGGCGAAAAGGCTTTCCATCTTGTCGAGCATCGTTTCTTTCGAAAAGTTGGCGCTGGCGCGCCGCCGCGCGCTCTCGCCGAGGCGCGTGGCGAACTCGCTCTCGTCGAGCAAGCGGGCGATGGCGCGCGCCAGTGCCGCGGCATCCTGCGGCGGCACCACCAGCGCCGTGTTGCCGGCGCTGACGGCTTCGAGGATGGCGCCGACCGGCGTGGTGACTATCGGCAGGGCGCAGAGCATGGCCTGCAGGATCGCCTGCGGCACGCCTTCGTTGGCGTAGGAGGGCAGGCAGAATATGTCGAGCGCCTGCAGCCAGTGTTCGGGGTCGCTGCGCTGGCCGGCGAGCGTGACGCGCTCGCCCAGCTTCAGCGCGGCGATCTTGTCTTCGATCGGGCCGCGCATCGGGCCTTCGCCGACGATCAGCAGCCGCAGCTCGGGCCGCTTCAGGCTGGCGAAGGCATCGAGCAGGAACAGGTGGCCCTTCCAGCTGCGCAGCGTGGCGACGATGCCGAGATAGCGGCGCGCCGGATCGAGGCCGAGAGCCAGTCGCGCGGCGGCCTTGTCGGCAGGGCATGCGACGGGACTGAAGCGTTCGGTGTCGATGCCGGTGGGCACCGAAACCACGCGCCGCGGGTCGAGTGCGAGGGTCTCCAGCAGATGTCGGCGCAGGCTCTCTCCCGTGGTGACCACGCCCTGGGCCTGGCGGTAAAGCCAGCGGTTGGCGAAGTTGCCCGAGACCGGCGCCGAGATGTGGCGGGTGCGCACGATGGCCGGCGGCTTGGCGAGCGTGGCGCAGGCCAGCCCGGTGAGCCAGGAATCGGCCGAGCTGTGGGTGTTCACCACGTCTATCGGTTGGTTCGCCAGAAGACTGCGCAGCGCCCTGAATCCGGCGATGGTCTTGAACTCGATGGGCAGCGCCACCACCGGCACGCCGAAACGCGGCGCCTCAGCCGTCATCCGGGCATGGGCCGGGCAGGCGATGGCAACCTCATGGCCGCGCGCGATCAGGCCGCGTGACTCTTCGAGGATGCGGATCTCCTGGCCGCCCCAGCCACAGGAGGCCTCGGTGTGAAGGATCTTCACACCGAGGACTCCTCGTAAAAGCTCCAGGCTTCGGTGTGGAGAATTTTCATGACTGGGATTCGCCGGCCAACAGCCAGTCCGTCGCGGCGGATACGGTGATTCCTTGTGGAATATTCAGCCGTAGCGGGATGTCGATACTGATGATCCGAAGCGTGGCGCGGGGATGATGGTTGGACGCATCGAGCAGGGCGCGGACTTCACGGTCTTGCGCGGCGGCATCGTCGAGGCTGGCGCATACCTGAATCAATTCTTCTCCACCGTCTGGCAAACGGGCGAGAAAGTCCACTTCATAGCCGCTTGGCGTATGCACGTAAGCCACCTCAAAGCCGCGCCGCTCGAGTTCCAGCATGACGGCGGTTTCCAGGGCATGGCCGAGGTTGGCTTTGCCGGATCGATCAAAGACCGGAATGAGACCGGGATCGATCGGATAGACCTTGCGCGGATTGACCATGCGGCGACGTTCCGAATCGGTGGCCACCGTAATCAGGCGTACCAGGAAGGTGTCTTCGAGGTGGCCGAGATAGCCGTGGAGCGTGTCCTTGGCGACGGCGATGCCTTGCGCCTTGAGATCGCCGTGAAACTTGTTCACGCTGAAAGCCCCGGCCGCATTGCCGAGCAGTTGGCGCACCATCCAGCGCAGTGCTACGGGATGGGAAACGGCATGGCGCTCGATGACGTCGCGCAGCATGACGACATCGACATAGCCTTGCAGCAATTCGTGACGATCGCGCCGATCCAGATTTTGTGCTTCGGGAAAGCCGCCCGTTGTCAGGTAGTCCCGCAGGTCCTTTTCCAGAGACGAGCGTTCGGCCTTGGTGATCCGCTGCATGGCCATCTCGGGCTCCCGCCCGTGATGGCGCAGATATTCGCGAAAGCTGAAGGGATAAACCCGCGCCTCGACGGCTCTGCCGCGCATGCTGGTGGCAACTTCCCGCGACAGCAGGCGGGCCGACGAACCGGAAACAAACAGGTCGATCTGTTCGTTGTCCAGCAGGCGTCGGACAAAGGTTTCCCAACCGGGGACGTTTTGTATTTCGTCAAGAAAAAAACTGGCCCGCCGGCGGTCACGCCAGTCTGGATTCAGCCGGTAATATTCCTCGACCAGGAGATTCAGGTCGCTCACGGACATTCCCGCAAGACGTTCGTCCTCGAAACCGAAATACAGCAAGCCTTCACGCCCGGTCCCTTGCGCCAGGCGGTCGGTCAGCAATTGCCAGAGACACGTGGTCTTGCCGGCGCGCCGCATGCCGATCACGGCGACGGCCTTGTTCGGAATGACTGGCACCCGGATGTCCCGGCGTGTCATCCGGGGCACGGGCGTGGCGAGACTGTCGACGATCTTTTGCCGGACAACATCTCTCAATTGACTTTCCATGGAGGTCATTATATTGAAATATTGTCCGTTCTAGAAGGACAATATCGACGCGTGCCGCGCGGTGCGCGGTATATCGCCGGCGGCTGTCATGCCTCCACCTCGGAGAATTGCAAGCGGTAAAGGCTGGCATATACGCCGCCCGCCGCCAGCAACTCGGCATGGCTGCCGATTTCGGCGATGCGTCCCTGCGCCAGCACGACAATGCGATCGGCATGCTCGACGGTGGACAGGCGGTGCGCGATGACCAGCGTGGTACGGCCCCGCATCAAGGTTTCCAGCGCTTCCTGCACGGCGCGCTCGGATTCGCTGTCGAGCGCCGAGGTAGCTTCGTCGAGAATCAGGATCGGCGCGTCCTTGAGGATGGCGCGGGCGATGGCGATGCGCTGACGCTGGCCGCCGGAGAGTCGCGCGCCGTTTTCGCCGATCACGGTGTCGAAGCCCTGCGGCATCGCCGTGATGAACTCCAGCGCATGCGCCGCGCGCGCTGCGGCCTCGATCTCGCTGCGGCTGGCGTCGCGCTTGCCGCCGTAGGCGATGTTGGCGGCCACTGTGTCGTCGAAAAGGAACACGTCCTGGCCGACATGGGCAATGTTGGCGCGCAATGACCCGAGGGCCAGCGTCTCGATGTCCTGGCCGTCGATGCGGATGCGTCCCTTGCTTGCGTGATAGAAGCGCGGCACCAGATTGACGAATGAGGTCTTGCCGCCGCCCGAGGGCCCGACCAGCGCAATCGTTTCGCCGGGGCGGATGGCGAGGTCGATGCCGACCAGTGCATCGCGTTCGGCCCCGGCGTAGCGCAGGCCGACGCCGGCGAATTCGATCTCGCCGCGCGCGCGACCCAGCGCGACCGTGCCGGCATCCACCTCGGTCGCTTCGTCGAGCATGCGAAACACGCTCTCTGCCGCCGCCAGCCCGCGCTGCAGCGGCGCATTGATGTCGGCCAGGTGCTTCAGCGGCGCCAGCAGCAGCAGCATCGCGGTAATGAAGGAAACAAAGCCGCCGATCGTGGTTTCGTTGCTCGCCGACTGTTGCAGGGCGACATAGACCACGATGGCCAGTCCCACCGAGGCGAAGATCTGGGTGATCGGCGCCACCGCGGCGGCGGCGATCGCCTGGCGCATGCCGTAGCCGCGCAGCGCGTTGTTGACCCGGGAAAAACGCGAGGTCGCATGCTGTTCGCCGCCGAAAATCTTGACCACCTTGTGGCCGCGAATCGATTCCTGCAGCACCTCGTTCATCTGCGCCATGCCTTCCTGCGCCGAGAGCGACAGCCGCCGCAGGCGCTTGGAGAAGGCCCGCACCACCAGCGCGGTGAGCGGAATCACGGCCAGGCTGATCAGGGTCAGCTTCCAGTTCAGATACAGCAGCCAGCCGACCAGGCCGATCACCGACAGCGTGTCGCGGATCAGCACCGTCAGGGTCGAGGTCGCCGCCGCGGCGACGCCATTGACGTCATAGGCGATGCGCGTGGCCGGCACCGATGAGGCGTGGGCATCGAAGTAGCTCGCCGGCAAACGCATCAGGCGCTCGAACATGAGCTGACGCAGGTCGGTGATGACGCGGTTGGAAACCCAGGACATGCCGTAGGAGGCGAAAAACCCGGCCACGCCGCGCAGCACGAAAATGCCGACGATGGCCAGCGGCAGCCAGGCCAGCCAGCCCTGCTCGCCCTGGCCGAAACCCTTGTCCAGCAGCGGCTTCATCAGCGCCGGGAACAGCGGCTCGGTGGCCGCGGCGAGCGCCGTGGCGGCCAGCGTCAGGACGAAGCCCTTCCAGTGCGGACGCACATAGCCGAGCAGGCGCAGGTAGAGTTCGCGACTGTTGGTCACGGCGATCGGCCGGAGTGGCAGGAGAGCATCAAGCGGCAGCGTTGGTGCGTAATGCCTTGAAGATGAAACAGGGCTTGCCGAAGCTCTTCTTGCATTCGATGTCGAAGCCACGCTGTTCCAGCCAGTCGAGCAATTCGAAGTCGCGCTCGCCATGTAACTCGCCGACGATGTACTTTACCGTGGCCAGTTGTTCAGGTGTCAGGCCATGCAATATTTCCTTTTCCGCACCTTCAGTGTCAATCTTGATGACATCTATCCGATCCAGACCAAGTTCATGTATGAATTCACCGCTTTTGCGAACGGGAACGGAAATTTGCTCTTCCTCACCGGTTGCCCCGCGTTGATAAAACGACCAGCCACCGTGATTATTCAGCCCTGGAGAGTGAATCATTTTTAGCTCACCGTCCTTGTCCGAAAGCGCCAGCAAGTGGCAATGAATCCCCCCCCCCCGCAATTCCGCATTCCTTTCGAGCATCTGAAAGTTGTCCGGGACGGGTTCGAAGGCGTGAATATGCGCAGATGGATAAAGTGCGGCAAAAAAGGTGGTTGCGGCTCCAATATTGGCCCCGATGTCGAGCACTACCTTGACTTGGTCGGAGGATGGGAGGCGTGCATGCCAGTATTCCGATTTTTCCCCCTTCAGCAGAATCTCGTAGATCACCAAGGCATCGCTCGTTCCTTCCCGGTAGGAAACTGGTTTGCCCGCATAGTCGACCTGCGCCACATTGCCAGTGGGATTCTGACGCAGGGCACGTTTGGCGAAGTCGATACTGCGTGATCTAACAGCGTATTTGAGAAATTTTTTCATGTCCTTATCCCCATGTGGTTTGTAGTTCAGCAACTACTAAAAAGTGTACCTTTGCAATTTTTAGTTCGCGGCGCGAAATTGCAAAGCTGGCAGCGCGAAATATTCCGAACCTGAACGCTCAATGCGCCGCATCCCAGTTGGCGCCGACGCCCATTTCCACCAGCAGCGGCACCTTGAGTTGCGCCACACCGCCCATCAGCTTGGGCAGCGACTCGCGCAGCGTGACCAGTTCGTCCTCCGGCGCCTCGAACACCAGTTCGTCATGCACCTGCAGCACCAGCAGGGTGCGCATCTTTTGCGCGTCGAGCCATCCCTGCACAGCGAGCATGGCGCGCTTGATCAGGTCGGCGGCGGTGCCCTGCATCGGCGCATTGATCGCGGCGCGCTCGGCGCCCTGGCGGCGGCCGGCGTTGGACGACTTGATCTCGGGCAGCCACAGGCGGCGGCCGAACACGGTTTCGACATAACCCTTGTCGCGCGCGCCGGCACGGGTCTCTTCCATGTAGCGGGCGACGCCCGGATAGCGCGCGAAGTAGCGGTCCATGTAGGCCTGCGCCGCCGTGCGATCGACGCCGATCTGCTTGGCCAGGCCGAAGGCGCTCATGCCGTAGATCAGGCCGAAATTGATCGCCTTGGCGGCGCGGCGTTGTTCATTGCTGACCTCGATCGGCGTCAGGCCGAAGACCTCGGCGGCCGTGGCGCGATGCACGTCCTCGCCGGCGGCGAAGGCTTCCAGCAGGCGCGGATCGTCGGACAAGTGGGCCATGATGCGCAGCTCGATCTGCGAATAGTCGGCGCTGAGGATACGGTGGCCGGGCGGGGCGACGAAGGCCGAGCGGATGCGGCGGCCTTCCGGCGTGCGGATCGGGATGTTCTGCAGGTTGGGCTCGGTCGAGGCCAGCCGCCCGGTGACGGCCGTGGCCTGGCCGAAGCTGGTATGGACGCGGCCGGTCGCCGCGTTGATCATCTTCGGCAGCTTGTCGGTGTAGGTGTTCTTCAGCTTGGCGAAGCTGCGGTGTTCGAGGATTTTCTTCGGCAGCGGGTAATCCTCGGCCAGCTTCTCCAGCACTTCCTCGTCGGTCGAGGGGCCGCCCGAGGGTGTCTTCTTGACCACCGGCAGGCCTTGCTGGTTGAAGAGTATTTCCGCCAGCTGCTTGGGCGAATTCAGGTTGAAGGGCTGGCCGGCCAAGGCCTGCGCCTCCGTCTCCAGCGCCATGATCTTGCGCCCGAGCTCGTCGCTTTGCTGCACCAGGGTCGCCGCGTCGATCAGCACGCCGTTGCGCTCGATCCTGAACAGCACTTCGGCGATCGGCAATTCGAGGTCGCGGTAGAGCGCTTCGAGTTCGGGTTCGGCCGCGAGTTGCGGACGCAGCACCTGGTGCACCCGCAAGGTGACGTCGGCATCCTCGGCGGCGTATTCGGCCGCGCGCGAGAGCTCGACCTGGGCGAAGGAAATCCGGTTGGCGCCCTTGCCGGTCACCGCGTCGTAGCTGATCGTGGACAACCCGCAATGCCGCGCCGCGAGCGCGCCGAGGTCGTGCGTCTTGTCCGATTCCAGCACATAGGACTGCAGCAGCGTGTCCTCGACGATGCCGCGCAAGTGCACGCCGTGATTGGCGAAGACATGGCGGTCGTACTTGAGGTGCTGGCCGAGCTTCGGCTTCTGCGCCGATTCCAGCCAGGGCCCGAGCTTTTCCAGCGTCGCGGCCAGCGGCAGTTGCGCCGGCGCGCCAGCGTAGCTGTGGCCCAGTGGCAGGTAGGCGGCGTGCACAGCTTCGCCTTCGCTGATGGCAAAGGAAATTCCCACCAGCCGCGCTTGCATCGGATCGAGGTCGGTGGTCTCGGTGTCGAGCGAGACCAGCGGCGCGGCGTCGAGGCGCGCCAGCCAGGCGTCCAGCGTCGCGGCATCGAGAATGCATTGGTAGCCGCTGCGGTCGGGTTCGACCTGCGGCGAAACCGGGGACAGACCCCGGTTTTCGAAATTTGGCGCTTACGACCCGGCGGCTGAGCCCGAAAACCGTGGTCTGTCCCCGGTTTTGCCGTCCCCGGTTTTGCCCGGCGGCGCTTTCTCGCCCTTCAGCTCGCGCAG
>JAXMJU010000156.1:0-24180 GCA_034376265.1 Sulfuritalea sp. | reverse complement strand
CTACGCGGTGGCCAAGCTCTATGCCTACTGGATCACGGTGAACTACCGCGAAGCCTACGGCATGTATGCCTGCAACGGCATCCTGTTCAACCACGAGAGCCCGATTCGCGGCGAGACCTTCGTCACGCGCAAGATCACCCGTGCCCTGGCGCGCATCAAGCTGGGTCTGCAGGACTGCCTGTTCCTCGGCAACCTGGATTCGAAGCGCGACTGGGGTCATGCCCGCGATTACATCGAAATGCAGTGGCTGATGCTGCAGCAGGAAAAACCCGAAGACTTTGTCATTGCCACCGGCGTGCAATACAGCGTGCGCGACTTCGTCAATGCCGCCGGCGCCGAGATCGGCATCACGGTGGACTGGCGCGGCACCGGTGTCGACGAAAAGGGCTACGACGCCCAGGGCAAGTGCATCGTCCAGGTCGATCCACGCTACTTCCGGCCGACCGAAGTCGAAACCCTGCTCGGCGACGCGACCAAGGCGCGCGAAAAGCTGGGCTGGACGCCCAGGATCAGCTTCGCCGAACTCGTCGCCGAAATGGTGCGCGAGGACCTCAAGGCGGCGGAACGCGACGAACTGGTCAAGAAGCACGGCTTCAAGGCCTTCGACCGCAACGAGTAGGGCCCATGGACAAGAACGCCCGTATCTACGTCGCAGGTCACCGCGGCATGGTCGGTTCCGCGCTGGTGCGTCGTCTGCAGCGGGCCGGTTACAGCAACATCCTTACCCGCACGCGGGCCGAACTGGACCTGTTGAGCCAGGCTGCAACGGCAGCTTTCCTGCAACAGGAAAAGCCGGATTTCATATTCATGGCGGCGGCCAGGGTCGGCGGCATCCACGCCAACAACAGCCTGCGCGCCAATTTCATTTACGAAAACCTGATGGTCGAGGCCAACCTGATCCACGGCGCCTGGCAGGCCGGGATTCAGCAACTGTGCTTTCTCGGTTCGAGTTGCATTTATCCGCGCGACTGCCCGCAGCCGATCAGGGAAGACTACCTGCTGACGGGTCCGCTGGAGCCGACCAACGAGCCTTATGCGATCGCCAAGATTGCCGGCATCAAGCTCTGCGAAAGCTACAACCGCCAGTATGGCACCCGGTATTTTTCGGTCATGCCGACCAATCTCTACGGCCTCAACGACAATTACGACCTGGCCAACAGCCACGTCCTGCCGGCATTGATACGCAAGGCGCACGAAGCGAAGCAGCGCGGCGACAGCGAACTCGTGGTGTGGGGCAGCGGCAAACCGCGGCGGGAGTTTCTGTATGTCGATGATCTTGCCGACGCCTGCGTGTTTCTGATGGAGCGGGACATTGGCGACGGCATTTACAACGTCGGCTGCGGCAAAGACGTCACGATTCGCGAACTGGCCGAGACCATCATGTCCGTGGTCGGTTTCACGGGCCGCATCGTATTCGACGCGACCAAGCCGGACGGCACACCACGCAAGTGGCTCGACGTGAGTCGTCTGCGCGACATCGGTTGGCAGGCGCGCGTTCCGCTATGCGAAGGTATCGCTTTGGCCCATGAGGATTTTGCGGCGCGACATGGCGGCTGAACGCCTTTGCCAAAGGCGTTGGTTGCGGCAAGTCTTTGGAACGCTCTTAATTCTGCTGGCCCTGGCAGGGCCCACAGCGCCACGTCAGGCATTGGCCGCAGAGCCGCCACCAGTGCTTCTGGCGGAGCGCTATCGCGGTGGGATCGACGTCTCGCGCTACTGGGTCAGCGAAAAACTCGACGGCGTGCGCGCCGTCTGGGATGGCAAGACCTTGCGCTTTCGCAGCGGCAACGCGGTTCCCGCCCCGCAATGGTTTGTCGATGCCTTGCCCAAGCAGCCGCTGGACGGTGAACTCTGGCTCGGCCGCGGCCGCTTCGACAGGCTTTCGTCCATCGTCCGCCGTCAGTCGCCGGACGACGACGAATGGCGGGGCCTGCGCTACATGGTCTTCGAACTGCCGAATGCCTCCGGCAGCTTCAGCGAGCGCATCGAACAGATCAAGGCTGTCACCGCCGCAGCGAAGCAACCCTGGCTGCAGGCCGTCGCCCAATTCCGCGTGGCCGATGCGGCGGCACTGCAGAAAAGGCTGCGCGATGTGGTCCGCCAGGGCGGCGAAGGACTCATGCTGCATCGCGACGATGCCGGGTACCAGATTGGCCGCAGCGAAACCTTGCTCAAGCTGACGCCATGGCAGGACGCCGAAGCGGTCGTCGTCGCACATCTGCCCGGCAAGGGCAAATACGCCGGCAAGATCGGTGCGCTACGCATGGAAATGCCCGACGGCCGCCGCTTTGCGCTCGGCAGCGGTCTGAGCGACGAGCTGCGGCACAAGCCGCCGCCGCTGGGCACGCTCGTTACCTACCGCTATCGCGAGCTGACACCGCACGGGATGCCGCGCTTCCCGAGGTATCTGCGGCTGCGTGACGGATTTTGAGACGAGCTGAGCTGCGATAATGACTGAGCGCCACCTGATGAATGCCGACAGATTGGACTCCGGATCGAGGATATGGCCAGTTTGGCTATTTCTGCTCGTGGCGATTTACCCTGTCCCGCATACCATAGCGTTACGCAACCTACTGTTGCTGATTGGTATACTGAGTTTGGCGTGGCATTGGCGTGTGACCTTACACGCACTATCGACGTTACGGTGGCGATTGACCTGGTTGGCCGCTTCCGCATGGGTTCTATGCGCCCTTACCGTATGGATCGTTATCCATGCATTGCTTTTTGCACTACTACCGACGTTGGCGCTCGATAGGGCACGAGCAGATTGGTTAATGCCATTGTTGCTCATGACGATCGGTGCCACCGTCGCCATGCGGACTGAAAACGGAGACGCGCTACGCGGTCTGGTAATAGCCCTAGTTTCCCACATTGTTTTGGTAGCGATCTTTCAGTATTGGCAATGGCAGACACTTGGCCACTGGCCATTCGGGGTGATGCCGTTTGCAGAGCGTGACTACCAAAGTACTCTGAACGGTTTCTTGATTGCCTTGTTGTTGGCGGATCGCCTGTCGTTGCTGATTGCCGGCAGTGCGCCACTTAACTTTTCTACAGGAGTAACTTGGGGCCTGCTAATTTTTGCGTTGGGTGCCGATGTTTTGTTGAGGGCGCGCAACGGTACCTTGGTAAGTATTGTGTTATTGGTTACTGCGGTAGCTATCCTGGTCTCGGACTTCCGGTGCAAGAGGCGTCGGGTGTCGCGAATAGTCTTGGCAGTTGGATTCGCCGCGCTTATGGGAGGTATGTCGGTGAGTAACGACAGTCGTTGGCAAGGATTTAGCGAATCCGTTGTCATAGGTATCGAATCGAACAGTTTCTTCTGGATGACCGGTGATCCGAACCAATTGCCTTTGACGCCTTCCGGAAACCCGCTGGAACAATCCGCGTATGCGCGTGTAGCTTGGGCGCGACAAGCAGTAGAAGCGATTGCGAGGAAGCCGCTTGGCATCGGCTATGGCCATGATGCCTTTGGGCGTGCAATCGAAGAGAAGTATGGTCACAAAGGGATGGGAAGCAGCCATAGCGGCTGGCTCGACGTAGCATTAGGGATAGGTATTCCAGGCCTTGCGCTACTGCTCGCGCTCGGCATTGCAACTGTCGTGGCAGGCTGGCGACGGTTTCGTTATCTCAATGACGGTTTTGGATTACTACTGGCTGTTTCTGTTTTTGGATACTTCTTGCGCTGCTTGCTTGATGGGCACTTTAGCGGTTGGCGTCTTGCGTTGTTTTCCTTGATTGTCGGACTCCTTATTGGCACTTCAGCGCAAAAACAAGAGCATGCCGCCGTTCCACACCGATAGGCTACTGACGGCGAGGACCGGAGCGTGAGAAGTTGTTGGCGGCCAAACCGGTCGGTGACTGAGTGTCATCAGACGATGCTAGAATGCCTGTTCATCGAATGAACGCACTTTGCGCAATTATTGGATGCGCGCCCAACCAGATCAATTTCACATAGTGGATACCGACAACAATCATCTCCGGCTACTGCGGATCATTGAAGCGAACCCTGAGATATCTCAGCGCATGTTGGCCAGTGAATTGGGCGCGAGTCTTGGCAAGACGCACTATCTGTTACGGGCGTTGCTGGAAAAGGGTCTGGTCAAGGCAGAAGCGTTTCGCCGCCACGGCAACAAGCTTGCATATCTCTATCTGCTGACACCCAGGGGAGTTTCCGAAAAACTGCGCTTGACACGAGAGTATCTGGCAATGAAGGAAGCTGAATACAAGGCCATCCGAAGCGAAATCGAACAACTGCGCAAAGAGGTTACTGCATGAGCGACACCAGACTGGAATCCAGGCCGGTTGTCGCCGTGATCGGCTTGGGCTATGTCGGACTTCCGCTTGCCGTCGAGTTCGGCAAGAAATATCGCACTATCGGGTTCGATCTTTCTCAAGCCAAGATCGATGCTTACATGGCCCATGTAGATCCCACCGGCGAGGTAAGTGCGGACGATCTGAAAGCAGCGGTACAGGCGGGCGGGCTGGAACCCACGACCGATCCGCGCCGTCTCGCCAGCGCCGACTTTCTGATCGTCGCTGTTCCTACGCCGGTCGATGAGGCGCATATTCCGGACTTCAGCCCCCTTGTCGGCGCCAGCACCACGGTTGGCCAGTACATGAAAAAGGGAGCGATCGTGATCTACGAATCCACGGTCTATCCAGGGGCAACCGAGGAGGTCTGCATACCGGTCCTCGAGAAACTCTCCGGCCTGCGCTGGCAGGAGGGCTTCCACGTTGGCTACAGTCCGGAACGTATCAACCCCGGAGACAAGGAACATACCCTCACGCGGATCACCAAGGTTGTATCGGGGGACAGCAAGGAGACACTCGAACAGGTGGCGGAGTTGTACGGCAGCATTATTACGTCCGGTGTTCACAAAGCGTCGAGTATCAAGGTTGCGGAGGCTGCGAAAGTCATCGAGAACACTCAGCGCGACCTCAATATCGCCTTGATGAACGAACTCGCCATCATCTTCGACAGGATCGGAATCGATACCTCTGACGTACTGGCTGCCGCAGGAACCAAGTGGAACTTCCTCAAGTTCAAGCCGGGCCTGGTGGGTGGGCACTGCATCGGCGTGGACCCCTACTACCTGACCCACAAGGCCGAAATGCTCGGCTATCACCCTCAAGTGATTTTGGCAGGTCGCCGGATCAACGACGGCATGGGGAAATTCATCGCCGAAAAAACCGTCAAACTCATGATTCAACAGGGCGTCAGCATCAAGGGCGCGAAAGTGATCGTGCTCGGCCTGACTTTCAAGGAAGACTGCCCAGACCTCAGAAACAGCAAGGCGATCGATGTGATTCGCGAGTTGCAGGACTTCGGTTGCGATGTAACCGTCCACGACCCGATCGCAGATCCTGCCGACGCAAAGCACGAGTACGACGTTTCCCTTTGTCCATGGACTTCAATTCCCGACAGCGAAGCGGACGCAGTTGTAATCGCAGTGGCTCACGCAGTGTTCAAAGCCAAGGGTCCGGAAGATCTTTTGCGTCCGCTCGGGCCTTCGGGAGTCGTCATTGATGTCAAGTCGTGCCTGCCGGAAGAGACAAGGCAGGCAAACTCGCAAAAGTGGATCCAATGGCGTTTGTGAAATTTGCACGCCGCCGCGCTGCATGAACCGCATCAAGCTTCACTTGATTGCAGGAGCACGACCCAACTTCATGAAGGTCGCACCTCTCTGGCATGCACTTCGGAAATGCAGTTGGTGCGATCCGCGCCTGGTACATACCGGGCAGCATTACGACGATTCCATGTCCGGGGCATTCCTCAGGGATCTGGGTCTGGGCCAACCGAACCATTGTCTCGACGTCGGGAGCGGCAGTCATGCCGAACAGACCGCCAAGGTCATGCTGGCCTACGAAAAGGTTTGCGCGGACGATCGTCCGGACTGGACCGTGGTTGTAGGAGACGTCAATTCGACTCTTGCGGCAGCGCTGGTCGCGGTGAAATCGGGAATACGGGTCGCGCACCTGGAAGCCGGCCTGCGCAGCGGAGATAGATCCATGCCGGAGGAAATCAACCGGATAGTGACAGACTCCATCGCCGATGTCCTATGGACACCGTCACCGGATGCAGATGCAAATCTGATGGCGGAAGGAGTCGGTACCGAACGGATTACATGCGTCGGCAACATCATGATCGATGCATTCGAGTTGATGCGCCCCACGATAGAGGCAGTGGATATCAAAGCCGAGTTGGGCGTCGAGCCGGGCGGATATGGACTTGTTACCCTGCATCGGCCGTCAAATGTGGATTGCGAAAAGACTCTGCGGTCGATAGTCGCCGCTCTATGTGCGGTCGCCCGGCACACCCTGCTCGTATTTCCAGTTCACCCCCGCACGCGGAAGCTGCTCGATATATTTGGTCTTTCGCAGGTTCTGGAGGCAAAGGGCGTCCGTCTTCTTGAGCCCTTGTCCTATCTGCGATTCATGGCACTGACGCGGCATGCGGCGATCGTCATTACCGATTCGGGCGGTGTTCAGGAAGAAACCACCTACCTGGGAATTCCCTGCCTGACCTTGCGCTCATCCACCGAGCGCCCGATCACCATCAGCCAGGGCACCAATCAACTGGTCGCACCAGATTCGCTGGCCGCTGTGGCAATTGCCTCGGTTTCTGAAAAAACCCGACCCCGGAATGCGCCAATTTCCCTATGGGACGGCCATACCGCCCGACGAGTGGTGGATGATCTGCAACGACGGGTGATTGCCGCATGATTTCGAATGGCCGTGTTGTCGTCATCACCGAGGGTGTTCCGCATCCGTCAAAGGGCGCAAGCGCGGTACTTTTTTTTCACTACGTCCGTGCGTTGGTCGACGCGGGCCTTGACGTCCTCGCCATCGTTATTGCCACCCACGATGTTGACGCGGTGTCCTTGGCTGAGTACCGCGACCCCTTGGCGTCCGCAGGCCGGTTTCAACTTGTCTGCTTCAAGGGAGAGCGGACGCTGGTTCCCGAGCGGTTCGGATTGATCAAGCGTTTTGATCAGTTTCCTTCGCTTTCGCGCACCGTGGAGGATTTCAGTCCCCAGGCTGTACTCGCTTTTGACGTCGCCATGGCCGGGGTAGTCGCGCCAATGAAGATTCCCCTGAAGCTGGCATGGCTGGGCGATCTTCAATTCGAATCGAATTGGTACAACTATCGATACTCGATGCGCGAAGACTGGAAAGCGTATCGCTGGATTCCGTACGCATGGTTTCAGTGCCTTCAATGGAAGAAAGTGTATAGAAATGCATTGAAGTCATTTCACCGGATCGTGGTTTCATCGGATTCGTCGGTCGCGGCCTTGCAGCGACTTGGCCTGCATTCGAGCTTTCTTCCCTATCCGTGGCCAAATCAGGGCGCCGTGGATCGCGATGTCCAGCGCAGGCTGTCCGGGAAGCCGGCCTTCCTGTTCTTCGGCAATCTGGTTGGACTTGGGTCGCGCTCTTCGTTGCACTTCCTGTTCGACAAGGTCTACCCGCGCTTGATCGCGATGTGGGGGGCGAACGGATTCACCATCATTGTCGGTGGGGCTGCTTCGCCGAGGGACTGGATGGTGAGCGAAATCGCCGCCCGTCCGGAATTTCTCTTCGAAGGCTTTATCGACGACCTTCTGCATCGCATGGCCGAATGCCATGCCGTGATCACGCCCCTGGACGTGCCGGTCGGCAATCGGAGCCGGATTCTCACCGCGTGGGCCAAGCGAGTCCTGGTGGTATCCCACGTCAACGCCGCCAGGGGCAACCCGGCATTGATCGATGGGCAGACTGCCTTGTTGGCCACGGATGCGCAGGAGTTTGCCGATCGCATGCGGTTCGCGTACGAGCAGCCCGCGGCCTGTGAAGAAATAATCAACCGCGCCGAGCGAGCCTATCTGGAGCATTACGCGCCTGATCGGGCAGCTCCGGCTTTCGCGGACATGATTGCGCAGGCCTCGGCGGCGCAACAGACAAGTCCACTGTCGAGTCATCAGCAAGCATAGGAGTCAAGCAATGACAACCCATCACGACCTTCCCTTGGGCAAGATCAATTACTGTCAAGTGTGTGGCGGTACGAACCTGCATGACGTAATTGATCTGGGGCACCAGCCGCCCTGCGACAGCTTGCTGTGGCCCAAGCACCTTGACGAGATGGAGCGCACCTATCCGCTGCGCTTCCAGGTCTGCGGCGACTGCTCACTGGCCCAGATCGACTACGTCGTCGCTCCCGAAGTCCTGTTTTTCGCCGAGTACCCTTATCGCAGCGGAATCACGCCGACCCTGGTGGAGAAGCTGAGCACCACGGCGGTGTCGACGTTGAAGCGCTTCCCGTTTCCGCCGGGCACCCTGTGCATGGATATCGGCTCCAATGACGGAACGGTACTGAAGGCCTTCCAAGAGCGGGGAATGCGCGCGCTGGGCGTCGAGGCAACGAACATCGCCAACATAGCCAACGAAGCCGGGATCGAAACCCTGCAAGCCTTTTTCAATGAAGATCTGGCACGGAAGATCCTCAAGAGTCACGGATCTGCAGGCTCCATCGCGGCAACCAACGTCTTTGCCCACATCTCGGATCTTGGCAGCATCATGCGCGGCGTCAGCACGCTTCTCCAGGATGGCGGCGTCTTCGTCACCGAATCGCACTACCTGCTGGATCTGCTGGAGACCTGCCAGTACGACTCCATCTATCACGAGCACCTCCGCTACTACTCGCTGAAGTCGCTGATTCGAATGTTCGACCAATATGACTTCACCGTTACGGATGTCGAACGTATCGAAAACTACGGCGGCTCGATCCGGGTCTTTGCGTGCAAGGGCAAGAATCTTCCGGTGTCGGACAATGTCACCGAACTGCTGGCAACGGAAGCCGCCGCCGGCCTGTATGGCACCGAGGTGTACGACAAGTTTGCGAACCAGGTGCACAAGGTCCGCCGCGATCTGCTGGCCTTGCTGGTCAATGCCCGTCGCGAAGGCAAGACGGTCGCGGGAATCGGTTGCCCTGGGCGCGCCAGCACACTGCTGAACTACACCGGGGTCAACACCGATCTGATGCCCTACATTGCCGAGCAGTCGACTTCCCTGAAGCTGGGCTTGTTCCTGCCGGGAATGCATATTCCGATTGTCGACGAAAAGCGGATGTTTGCCGAGCAGCCGGATTACGCCGTGATGCTCTCCTGGCACTATGCCGAACCAATAATCCGCAAACTGCGCGAAAAGGGGCTCAAGTCGAAGATTGTTGTTCCGCTGCCCGAAGTCCACATCTATGAAGATTGAACCGAACCATTTCGGTTGCGAGGCGCGATGATTCGTCTTGGCATTGCCGGGATGGGCTATGGCGCGAACGTGCATCTTCCTGCGTTCATGGACCATTCGGATGTGGTTGTCACCGCCCTTGCCGACGGCGGGTCGGGCCATGCCCGGAAGATTTCCGATGAGCTGGGATTGAACGCGCAGGTTTTCAATCGCGGCGATGCGCTGGCCAGATGGGACGGCGTGGATGCGGTGAGTATCGCCGTGCCGGCCTTGCATCAGTCGGAGTTGGTTCGTGCGGCCCTTGCGTCGGGCAAGCACGTCCTGTGTGAAAAGCCTTTCGGTACGGGCCTGAAGGACATTTCCGGGCTGGATCGCATCGCACGGGAAAACGGGCTTACAGCGGCTCTCGGTTACGAGTTCAGATACGACACGGCTTTGCGGAGAATGATCGATCTGGTTCGCGCGGGCCGGATCGGGCGTGTGTCCCGCATCGATGTGACCTGGTTGGTGGCGACCGGACTGAATCCTGCCCGCACGTGGTCGTGGCGTCATGACATTGATTCGGCAGGCGGCGTTCTGATCGATTGGTGCTGTCATGTCATCGACTATGCCCGCGTGATGACCGGAGAGTCCATAAGCGAACTGTGGTGCTCGACGGCTACCCGGGTTGCTCGGCGTCCGGATGGCGTCGGAGGCATGAAACCCGTGACGGCGCCTGATAGTTGCGACATGCACTGCGTTTTCGAAAACGGTACGGTGGGTCGCTTCGTTGTTTCGAACGCGGAGCCTGCCGGGATCGGCCACCGGGTAGAAGTCTACGGAGACAAGGGGCGCATCCGCTTTCATCATGCGCCGCCATTTACTTCAGATACCAGACAGTTGACGCTGCAGTTGGCCGGAGAGTCTGAAACGGTGGTGACTGTCGCCGACGGCATCGATTCCGCAGACAAGCGCGTCGACGGTTTTCGGCAACTCGCGGCGGATTTCGTCTCGGCGGTCGGCGGAAAGGAACGCTCTTCCCTTTTGCCGTCCTTTGCGGATGGCGAAGCGGTATGGCGGGTTCTTGATGCAGCTCGTCTATCCGCCGCGGAACGACGGATGGTCCCGGTGCGGAATTGAGATGAAGATTGTTTCGGTCATCCAGGCGCGCATGTCATCCAGGCGTTTGCCGGGAAAGATTCTCCAGGTCGTGCGCGGAAGGCCCATGCTCGCCTACCTGGTTGAGCGTCTGCGCCACTGCCGCCAACTGGATGGAATAGTGCTGGCCACCTCCAACCAGGAAAGCGATGACCCGGTCGTGGCATTCGCCGAAACAACAGGCGTGCCGTGCTATCGCGGGCCGCTGGACGATGTTGCCGCACGCCTGTTGGGCGCAGCCGAAGCGGTCGGCGCACAGGCCCTGGTGCGCATCAGTGGCGACAGCCCCCTGATTGACAGCGCATTGGTTGACCGACTGGTATCGGTCTTTCGGCAATCTGATCGTCCCAACCTCGTCACGAACGTCGCAACGCGAACCTTCCCCAAGGGACAGTCGATCGAGGTCATATCCGTCGGCGCTCTGCGTACCAGGGTTGCAAACGGGATGACGGCGAGCGAGAAGGAACACGTGACCGAGTGTTTCTACAAGCACTCCGATGGCGCCCGTATTGTCAATGTGGAGCATACGGAGCCGCTCGGCGACTTGCAGTTGTCCGTAGACTCGGCGGAAGACATGTCGCGCTTCGAAGCCTTGCTCGACATTTTGGGTGAACCCTATTGGTGCCACGGCCTGGCGGAAGTCGTTGCGGCGCAGAAGCTCCTGGATGGAGGCCGCGCATGAAGCCGCTTCGGGCAGGGGTTATCGGGCTGGGTGTAGGCGAACAGCATATCCTTGGCTATCGGGCCGCGGGTGTCGAGGTGGTCGCACTGTGCGACATGAACCCGGACAAGCGTGCCGAAGCGAGCAGAAAGTATCCGGAGTGCCGCATCGTCGAATCGGCCGAAGCGCTGCTTGATGCCGCGGATGTCGACGTTGTTTCGATCGCAAGCTACGATCATCACCATGCGGCGCAGGTCGTTCGCGCAATTTCGGCGGGCAAGCATGTCTTCTCGGAAAAGCCGCTGTGCATGAATGAGGACGAGCTCGGCGCCATTCGGGATGCGCTCAAGCGGAACCCCGGCGTTCGCCTGTCGACCAATACGATTCTTCGCATGAGCGAGCGGTTCCGCGATGTCCATGCCCGCGTCCGGGCCGGCGAGCTCGGCCGGCTATATAGTGTCGAGGCGGATTACAATTATGGTCGGCTGCACAAGATACTTGCGGGTTGGCGGGGTGAAATCGTCGACTATTCGGTAATGCTTGGCGGCGGAATTCACATGATCGACCTGCTGATCTGGATGGTGGGTTCCCCGGTGATCGAAGTCAGTGCGGTTGGCAACAAGGTCTGCAGTGCTGGCACTACCTTTCAAACCCCGGACATGGTCATGGCGTGGTTGCGCTTCGACGATGGAACAATCGGCAAAGTCGGCGCCAACTTCGGATGTGTCTATCCGCATTTCCACAAGATTGCGCTCTACGGCACCGAGGGAACATTCGAAAACGGAATTGGAGGTGGAGTTTTGATTCGCAGCCGTGACCCGCAAGAGACTCCCCAAGCCATCCAGTCCGCCTATCCCGGGACGGCGAAGGGCGACTTGATTCCGGGCTTCATCGACGCGATTCTCGGCAAGGGCAAGGCGGCGGTCGAGGAGCCGGACGTATTCAGGACGATGTCTGCCTGCCTCGCAATCGACAAGTCCCTCAGAACCGGGAAGCCGGAAGTTGTAGCAACTTATTGATATCGTAAATATTATGAGAAATATTCCATTCGGGAAGCCGATAATCGGCGACGAAGAGCGAAATGCTGTTTTGGAAGTGCTGAAGGGCAGCCAGTTTGTGCATGGGCCGCTCGCAAAGAAGTTCGAGACGGATTTCGCGGGCTTTATCGGCGGCGGCTATGCGCATACCGTCGCGTCCTGCACCGCCGGCCTTCACCTTGCCTACGTATATCTCGGCATCGGCCCCGGTGACGAGGTGATCGTACCAGCGCAGACCCACGTCGCAACGGCCCACTCGGTCGAGTACACGGGTGCGCGCCCGGTGTTTGTCGATGTGGACGCGACTACCGGCAACATCGACATCGACGGAATCGAGGCTGCGATTTCACCGCGGACCAAGGCGATCAGCGTAGTGCACTATCTTGGTCTGCCGGTCGACATGGACAAGGTAAATGCCCTGGCCAGGAAGCATGATCTGTTTGTCGTGGAAGACGCCGCGCTGGCATTGGGCGCCCGCTACAAGGGTGTGCACGCCGGATTGATCGGTGATGTCGGCTCGTTCTCGTTCTACCCGGTGAAGCACATCACCACGGCGGAGGGCGGCATGTTTACCACGCGTCACGCCGATGTGGCGGCCAAAGTCGCCCGGCTCAAGGCCTTCGGCTACGACAAGATGGTCGGCGAGCGGGTGGTTCCCGGTTTGTACGATGTCGATCTGCTCGGCTACAACTACCGGATGAATGAAATCGAAGCGGCCATCGGCGTCGAGCAACTGAAGCGCGTCGGCGGATTCCTCGCGAAGCGCGCCGCGAATGACGCAGCCTTGCGCAAGGCGCTCGAAGGCATCGACGAAGTCACCTGCCTTGCGCCGGGCGGAGGTGATTTCGAACACGCACACTACTGCCTCGTCGCCGTTCTGGGTGATGCCATTGCCGACAAGCGATACGACATCATCAACGGCATGCGCGACGTGGGTGTCGGCACGAGCGTCTATTACCCGGGCCCGGTACCGCATCTCAAGTATTACCGGGAAAAGTACGACCTGGGTCGCGTGGAGTACCCCAATGCGGCACGGATCAGCAACCAGTCCATCGCGTTGTCCGTGGGGCCTCACCTCGACGAGGAAGACATGATTTATGTTGGCAGGATGCTTAAACAAGTTCTTGGAGCTATCAAATGATTGATGCGAGTGCATTCAAAGGCAAAGTAGTTGCTCTGGTCGGCGGCGCCGGTTTCATTGGCCACAATCTTGCGCTGGAGCTGAAGGCGCTCGGCGCCGAGCCGCATGTCATCGACGGCCTGCAGGTCAATAATCTCGGTGCATTCACGAGCGGCCTCAACCCGAGCCCGAACAACAACCTGTATGTGGGGTTCGTCAATCTGAGGCTGGATTTGTTGCGTCAGGCGAAGATTCCCCTGCATGTTGTTGACGCCCGTGACTATCACGTCCTTAGTCCCTGTCTGAACGCGATCAAACCGGATGTCGTCATTCATCTGGCGGCGGTATCGCATGCCAACCGTTCCAACAAGGATCCCTTCAGCACTTTCGATCACAGCATGCGAACGCTCGAAAATGCACTGGATTCCGTAAAGGACCGAAAGCCGCACTTTATCTATCTGTCCTCGTCCATGGTGTATGGCAACTTCGAGGGAGATGCGGTTACCGAAGACAGGCATTGCGAGCCGATGGGCATCTACGGCGCCTTGAAGTATGGCGCGGAGAAGCTGGTCGTCGCTTACAACCAGGTGTTCAATTTGCCCTACACGATCATTCGTCCGTCCGCGCTCTATGGCGAGCGTTGTGTCAGCCGCCGCGTCGGACAGGCATTCATCGAGAACGCGATCCGCGGCAAGTCGCTGACGATCAACGGCGATGGCACCGATGCGCTGGACTTCACCTACATAAAGGATTTCTGCCAGGGGGTGTTGCGTTGCATTGCCAGGCCCGAAGCGCGCAATCAGACATTCAACATCACCTATGGCAATGCCCGGGCCCTGAATGACCTTGCCAATCTGGTAATCGAGCACTTCCCCGGTCTGCAGTTGACTTACAACCCCCGTGACGCCCTGATGCCGGAGCGCGGAACTTTGAGCGTCGAGAAGGCGCGCCGCCTGCTCGGCTACGACCCGCAGTACCCGGTGGACAAAGGCTTCGTTCAGTACATTCAGTGGTACAAGCAACTGGCAGCCGCTCAACCCGAGTTGTTCCGTGAGGAGTGAGGCCGGCAGCGTCGCAACGAACCATGTCCTGAAGCCTGATCCCTGGCTGTCGGGTGTAGTGGGCTGCCCTGCCTGGCGGGTTGAGAGCGCGTCAGGCGGCGGGGAGGCCTGGACCAAACTCCGGACGGGCGATCCCGTTTTTGCCTATGCAAAACTGAAGGCCGGAGATATTGCCGAGGTATCGCAACTGGCTGATGCCGGATTCCGCGTGGTGGATACCGCGCTCACGTTCGACAGGCCCGTCGCTGGGCCGCCGGCGAGCCCACAAGGCCCCGGCATCCGCTTTTCCCGTCCGGAAGATCGCGAAGCCGTGGCGCGGATAGCGGGGCGTTCCTTCCGTTTCTCCCGCTTCCATCTCGATCCGCGTTTTCCGAAGCATCTGGCGGACGGCATCAAGTCTTCTTGGGCGGGCAATTACTTCGAGGGCAAGCGCGGCGACGGCATGGTGGTCGCTGAACGCGACGGCGTCGTCGTTGGCTTTCTCCAACTCCTGTGGGCAGAGCCGGGTTGCCTGGTAGTCGACCTGATCGGCCTTGATTCCGCCTGGCAGGGCCAAGGCATCGGCCGCGATATGATTTTGCATGCCGCCCTGCATGGGACGGGTGACGGCCGCGTCCCGGCCGCAATGAAGGTGGGCACGCAGGCTGCCAATACGCCATCGGTCAGGCTTTACGAGTCATTGGGATTTCGCCTGACGTCCGCACAATATGTCATGCACTTCCACGGCGTTGCCAAGGAACACCAATGAAAATAGGTGACATCGATCTGTCGCGCGAAGTCATGGTTATTGCCGAAATCGGCAATAACCATGAAGGCGACTTCGGGCTTGCCAGGGACATGATCCTCGCCGCCGCCGCCGCCGGTGCTCATGCGGTCAAGTTTCAGACCATTCAGCCTGATCAACTCGTATCGGCAAGCCAGCCGGCACGACTGGAGCAGTTGGGCCGATTCGCGTTCAGTCGCGACCAGTTTGCCGAGTTGGCAACGATCGCCGGCGCGGCTGGAACCGTCTTTCTCTCCACGCCTTTCTCGCCGGAAGTCGTGCCTTGGCTGGATGAACTGGTTCCCGCCTTCAAGATTGCCTCCGGCGACAACAACTACGCAGCCCTGCTTGCCGCCGTTGCCGCGACGGGGAAGCCGGTCCTGCTCTCCACAGGGATGGCGGGAATGACCGGAATTCGTGAGGCCTGCCGGATCATCGAGACGGCCGCGCAAAAAAGCGGTCATTCTGCCCAGATTGCATTGCTGCATTGTGTTTCCGCCTACCCGACGCCGCCCGCGCAAGCCAATCTGCGCGCCATCAGCACTCTTGCCGATGAAACCGGGCGCGTTGTCGGCTATTCCGACCACACGCTGGGAATCGAGGCGGCGGTATTGTCGGTTGCGCTGGGCGCGCGCATCATCGAAAAGCACTTCACGCTTTCCAAGACGCAGTCCGAGTTCAGGGACCACGCCCTTTCTGCCGATCCTGCCGAAATGACGGAACTGGTCCGGCGCGTTCGTCTGGCTCAGGAACTGCTCGGCACCGGGGAAAAATTGGCGCAGGAAGCGGAAGCGCCAGTGATCGCCGCCGCCCGGCGATCACTCGTGGCGCGGCTCGACCTTCCGGCGGGGCATGTCCTCACGCAGCGTGACCTTGAATGGCTGCGGCCCGGAGGAGGGCTGATGCCGGGTCAGGAGAGCATCGTTCTCGGTCATCGCCTGCTGCGCCCGGTGGTGCGCGGGGAAATGCTCCTGCCGGATATGGTGGCCTGATCATGTGCGGCATTGCCGGTTACTATGGAACACGCGAGCTGGCACCGGAAGCGCTGGCGAAATGTCTCGACCGCATGGGGCGTCGCGGACCCGATGGTCATGGTCAGGTCCGTCGCGTGATTGGTGGTGAGCGCAACGGCTATTTGCTGCACTCGCGTCTGCGCATCCTCGATCTCGACGATCGAGCCAACCAGCCGTTCGCACGGGGCGGCGGGCATCTCAGCTACAACGGCGAGTTGTACAACTACCTCGAACTTCGGGCGACGCTGCAGCGGCAGGGCGAGGCATTCACCACCGAAAGCGACACCGAAGTGCTTGCCAGCGTGCTGGCGACACAAGGTGTCGCCGGGCTGGACAGTTGCGAAGGCATGTGGGCATTCGCCTGGCTCGACGACAACGGGCTTCTGCTGTGCCGCGACCGGTTTGGCGAAAAGCCCCTGTATGTATTCGAAGACGATACCGGCGTTTATTTCGGGTCCGAACCCAAGTTCGTTTTTGCCTTGCTCGGACGCAGTCTGCCGGTCAATCTCGATCATCTGCGCCGCTATCTGGTGAATGGCTACAAGGCTCTCTACAAGTCCGGCGACACCTTCTTTTCCGGACTGAACGAGGTGCGCCCCGGCGCCCTGGTGCGTTTCGACAGGCGGGGAGCACGGCAGGACGACCGGTTCTGGCGACCCCGCTTCGATGTCGCCGACGAGTCGATGACGTTCGAAGATGCCGTGGCGCGTGCCCGCGACGCACTGGTCGAATCCGTTCGTATCCGCCTGCGCGCGGATGTGCCGATTGCGTTCTGCCTGAGCGGCGGCGTCGACTCGAATGCGCTGATTGCAATCGCCAAGCGCACGCTGGGCTTTCAGGTTCATGGCTTTACCATCATGAACACCGACGAGCGCTATGAAGAACGGGAGATGGTGGAAACGGCTGTCGCCGAACTCGGCCTGCGGCACACCACGATTCCCGTTGCCCGCCAGGATTTTCTGTCGAATCTGCGCCGGCAGATCAGGTACCACGATTCCCCGGTGTCGACCATCACCTACTACGCCCAATGGCAGTTGATGAAGGCGGTCGCCGAAGAGGGCTACAAGGTTTCCGTCAGCGGCACGGGCGCGGACGAACTGTTCAGCGGCTACTTCGACCACCAGAATTTCTACCTGCAAGCGCTCGCGGCAGACCCGGTTGCCCAGGCGCAAGCCCGTGACAACTGGCAACGGGTAATTGCGCCCGTCGTGCGCAACCCGTTTCTGCAGGATCCGGATTGCTTCATCAAGAATCCGGCGCTGCGCGACCACATCTACCTGGATGCGGATGCCTTCTCGGATTTTCTGTCTCCGCGCTGGAGCGAAGCGTTTGCCGAAGAGAATTACAGCCGGGTCGCCCTGCGCAACCGGATGAACAATGAACTGTTCCATGAATCGGTCCCTCCGATCCTGCACGAGGACGATCTGAACGCGATGTACTACTCGATCGAGAACCGTTCACCGTTTCTCGATCGACGCCTGTTCGATGTCTGCCAGTCGATACCGACGCGCCATCTGATCCGCGACGCCAGGGCGAAGGCCGTGCTGCGCGAAGCCGTGCGCGGCTTGGCACCCGACGCGGTCATAGACAATCCGCGCAAGGTGGGCTTCAATGTGCCGATCCTCGACTACCTCGATGTCGCCGATCCGCAGGTCCGCG
This sequence comes from Sulfuritalea sp., assembly GCA_034376265.1. Taxonomy (GTDB): domain Bacteria; phylum Pseudomonadota; class Gammaproteobacteria; order Burkholderiales; family Rhodocyclaceae; genus Sulfuritalea. The sequence goes on along the minus strand of JAXMJU010000156.1, from coordinate 6,510 downwards.
CCCAGATTCTCGATGACGGTCCCATCTTCGAGCATGTCCGCCGTGGCCCCATCGCCGACTTGATCGACAAGCCGGACCTGCCCAACAGCCAGAGCAAGTTTCTTTTCTACTTTCTCAATGCCCGCATGTTCCTTGAGGAGTTTGGCGAAGGGGCTGCCGCATGAAATGGTGCAACAACTGCATCCTGCCGGATACCCGCCCCAACCTTCGCATCGAGGCGGACGGCCGGTGTAACGCGTGTCATGCGCACGCGACCAAGCGCGATATCGACTGGTCCGCCCGGGAGGCGGCGTTCAGCGATGTGGTCGAGACGGCCAAGACTCGCGCCACCGGCTACGATTGCCTGATTCCGGTCAGCGGCGGCAAGGACAGCACATGGCAGACCATCAAGTGCCTGGAGTACGGGCTGAAGCCGCTTGCCGTGACATGGAAGACCCCGGGCCGGACCGAGATCGGCCGCCGCAACCTGGAAAACCTGATCGCGCTCGGCGTCGACCACATCGACTACCAGATCAACCCCAAGGTCGAAGCCCGCTTCATGTTGCAGACCTTCGAACGCCTCGGTTCGACCGGAATTCCGATGCATCTGGCCTTGTTCAACATCCCGCTTTCGCTGGCCGTCCGTTTTGCCATACCGCTGGTGGTATGGGGAGAAAACTCGGCCTTTGAATACGGTTCCGCCACCGAAGCGCACACCGGTTTCCAGTTGAACGAGGCATGGCTGCGCAACTATGGCGTAACCCATGGCACGACGGCTGCCGATTGGGTCGACGCCAGGCTGACGCGCAAGGATCTGACGGCATACTTCGGCCCGTCCGAGGCGGCCCTGAGCCAGGCCGGAGTCAACGCGGTCTTTCTCGGCTACTACTTCCCGTGGGATCCGGACGTCACGAATGCCGTTGCGCGCGCCCACGGCTTTCAGGCCAATGCCGAGGGTGCCCGGGTCGGCTACTACGACTATGCGGATATAGACGATGATTTCATATCCTTGCACCACTGGCTGAAGTGGTACAAGTTCGGCTTTACGCGCACCTTCGACAACCTCTCGCTGGAGATTCGCAATGGCCGCATGACGCGGGACCAGGCGCTGGCGATCGTGCGCGCCGCGGGCGACGAAACGCCGCGCGCGGATATCGCCAGGTTCTGCGCTTTCGCCGGCATCGACGAATCGCGCTTCATGGCGATTGCCGAAAGCTTTCGCAACACGGACATCTGGAAGCGCGACAGCCAGGGCCGCTGGAATATTCCGGATTTCCTGATACCGGACTGGAAATGGACATGAAGTTCGAAGAGAAGAATCCACCGCGTAGCTTCGCCGTCGGCAATGCCGTCAAGTTTCCGATGAAGGACTGCGGCGCCCTCCGCCTGGAACCGGACGAACAGGTGACGTTCGTCACCGAGTCCGGCGGCGAATACGACGTCGCCCGAAAGGACTGGGGCTTCTATGCCACGCCATCCCTCAACGGCCGCCTGGAACAGTTCGGCCTGCGCGGGGTTCTGATCCGCAATCGCGGCACCGGGCGCTATTTCGTCCTGCTGGTCGAACGCGGCCGTGAAGCCCTGTTCGACGCCTACTGCGAGCAGGAAAACCTCGCCGTGATCGCCTGGCTGGACAGCAGCGCGGCGCTGGATGGGCTAGCGGCGAGCCTGGAGGCCAAGTGAGAGTCAAGCCCACGCTGCAGTGCCCCTGCGGATCCCGGCATCTCGAGCCGGCATTTCAGTACGATGCTCCGCCGGCAGGCGAAACCGCCTTCGAGTGTGCCGAGGGGGCCTACCGGCGCGCCTATTCGCGCTGCGGCCTCTGCGGTCACTGGTTCTCCGAGAACGAGATGGATCTCGGCGGCCTGTATGGCGGCGCCTATGTCGACAATACCTACGGGGACAGGATGCGGCAGACCTTCGAGCGTATTCTGGCGTTGCCTCCCGAGCGTTCCGACAATGCGGGTCGCGTTGCTGCCCTGGTCGACTTCGCCGCACGACACTTTCCCGCCGGTATTGCGCCGCGACTGCTGGATGTCGGGTCCGGGCTGGGGGTTTTCCCCTGCCGCATGAAGGAAGCAGGCTGGCGCTGCACCGCCCTCGATCCCGACGAGCGAGCGGCGCGGCATGCGCGCGAAGTAATCGGCATCGAGGTGGTCAAGGGCGATTTCATGAAAATCGACCTGTCGACAATCGGGCCTTTCGACGTGGTGACGTTCAACAAGGTTCTCGAGCACGTCGAAGACCCGGTGGCGATGCTCGCCAGGGCGCAGACACTGCTGGCGCCGGACGGCTTTATTTACGTCGAGGTGCCGGATGGTGATGCTGCGTCAGCTGATGGGCAGGGGCGAGAGGAGTTCTTCATTGAGCATCTGCACGTTTTCAGTCCTGCGTCACTGGCAATGCTTGTTATGAGGGCTGGTTTCTCGATAAGCGAAATAGAACGATTGCGCGAACCCAGCAGCAAATACACGATGCGAGCGTTCCTATTTCATCAAACTGTACGGAGGGAACGATGAATATCAAGGCTATAGCAAGCGCCCTACCGGACTGGGAAGTCAGCAATCAGGGCATCGCCGATTGGTCCGGCCTAGACAAAGTCATGCTTGACGACAAGATCGGCGTCCGCAGGCGGCATTTTCTACGCAACGACGAAACCGGTACTGATCTCGGCGTCAAGGCCGTGCAGCGACTCGCCGCTGAAAATCCCGACTTCGATTTGGCGCGAATCGGCCTGCTCATCGTTGTCACTCAGAACCCCGACTATCAGTTGCCGCACAATTCGGCCCTTTTGCAACACCGCTTGGAATTGCCCAACGCTACTGCATGTTTCGACATTTCCCTCGGCTGTTCGGGATTTGTCTACGCGTTGTCGGTTGCCAAGGGCTTCATGCTCGCGGAAGGCGTGGCGGAAGCTTTAATTGTGACTTGCGACCCCTACTCGAAATGCATGGCATCGAATAACCGCGACGTCATCGGTCTGTTCGGCGACGCAGCCTGTGCGACATGGCTGCGCGCCGATGGAGCAGGGCGGATCGGGAGAGGGGACTTCGGCACTGATGGCTCCGGTAGCCACAATTTGATCATCAAGGCCGGCGGCGCGGCGATGCCGCGTGCACACCTGGATAAGACTTCAGCAGTCGATCCCGATGAGGTAGATCATTTCCTGCACATGAACGGGCGAGCAATATTCAATTTCATGATCAGCCGCGTGCCGACGACAGTGGCTACCTGCCTGAGTCGCAACGGGCTCGAACGCGAAAATGTCGATTTTTTTGTTTTCCACCAGGCCAGCCGTTTTCTCCTCGAAACCCTCCGCGATCGCATGGGGCTCGATCCGGCGCGTGTCCCGATAGAGTTGGAGAAAACCGGAAATACCGTTTCGTCCAGCATCCCGTTGGTGCTCGAGGGCTTATTGCAGAGAGAAGACTTGGCCGGACGCTCCCTACTCATTTGTGGTTTTGGCGTTGGTCTGTCCTGGGCCAGTAACATCATTCAATTCAATTTGGAGTAAGGCAATGAGCGAAGAACAACTTTTGCAGCTCGTGGCGTCCGCCGTTGAAAAAGTCATCAAGGGGCCGGCGAAGATCAGTATCGATACCGACTTGATCGAGGATGACATTCTCGATTCTCTCGATGGGATGGTATTCCTGCTTGAACTGGAAGAAGCAACCGGCAAGCGTTTTCCGGAAGATATCGACCTAGTGGCCGAAGGTTATTACAAGGTGCGGAAGCTGCTCGACTTTCTCAAGGTTTGATGCGATGAAGCTGGTGTCGAAGAGTGAATTGGCCGATTCTTTGCTATCGCTAGGAATCGGTCTCGGCGATATCGTGCATGTTCAAAGTGACCTGCGCCGGATCGGACCGGTGGACGCTCATTTGACACGGGAAGACCTGTGCGAGTTTTATCTTTCCACCCTGCAATCTGTCGTTGGTCCAGAAGGCACGCTGACCGTTTGTACTGCATTTGAGGACTACGGCCGCTACGGCACTGCCTTCGTTCGAGAGGAGTCTCCTTCCCGCACGGACATGTTCAGTGAATACTTGCGAACTCGTCCCGGTGCCCATCGATCCATGCATCCGATCGTGTCTGTGGCTGGCTTGGGAGCAAGAGCAGCCGAAATCTGCAATGGAAGCCACTATGAGGGATTCGGATATCAGTCCGCCTGGGGACGGTTGCACCGCGCGAACGCCAAGATCCTGACGCTGGGTATGGGGGCGGATCTTGGTGGCACGACTTTTTTCCACTACGTAGAGCGCCTCTACGGTGTGCCTTACGTCTATACGAAACTCTTCACCTATCCAGTTTTTGCAGAAGGACGACAGATTCAGGGGCCATTCACAATGTCGGTGCGCTATCTCGATTTCAATATTGTGAACACTCCGGTAAAAGTGAAGAATTCCATGCTGATTGCCGGGAAAGCACGTCAGAGCAGCACGGGTCGAGCTTTGAGTTGGTGCGCTGCGGCAGAAGATATAGTAGAGCACATGATGTCCCTGCTCGATCGCGATCGTTGGGCCATGCTTGAAAAGCCGCCAAAATTTCGCCCAGGGGTTTTGCCCATGGATGGGCAGACTGGCGATATGCAAGTCTGGTACGACATGTCGGATCAAAAATGAACCAACCTGACTGGGCCGTACTGCCATTCCTCGGTTCGCGGAACTATCTCCACGGAACCACACTGTACCGGCATCTATGCGGACTCGTTCCGACAGACTCGGCAGTCTGTTTTCGTATCACCAACGTGATTCGCAGCAACCGGGTACGGGTCTGGTCGAGTGCTGATGATGGCGCTCCCGCCAACACTTCGGCGCGATTGGATTGGTCCTGCATCGATGGTCGAAGCGGGATCATGCTCGTTGAAGAAGGGGATCTTGAGCAGCCCTTGAACCGAGAGGCTTATGATGAAGCATTCATAGTTTCCGATTCCGCCATCGAGGGCAAGGTGATTCGCTATCACGGCGAATCACCTTTTGACACGGTTGCCACAGCTGTTCCGATGTTCAAGGCAATTTTGAAGGCCAACGACCTGACCCCGTCTTCTGGCGGGCAATGGATGTTCACACGGCTCGATGCGTGCCGGATTCATCAGGGCGCAGCCAGCATCGAATTGTTGCTGGAACAGGCTCGCCCGCGGTTCGTCGCCAAGTGCTCAGTCCTCGTCAATGACAAAAGCACTGGGTCCATGTATTTTTCGTGGGTCAAGCTTCCGGCATGACCTGGCCGTCTCGCTTCTTGCAAATCCTGGAGTATTTTCCGCTTACGGCGTCGTCGATCCGAGCCCGACGACCGGCTTCAATCTGCCGAATTAATATGGAGACTAAAGAATGGTGGGGATTACTGGCTCAACCGAGTACATGGCCAACGACTATGTCGAATATCAAAAAAAGTATCGTAAAAATATCCGCGAAAGTGATCGCGAGCTGATCAAACTGGTCGACCAAAACGTCCCAGATAGGATTGGAAAGGTGCTCCTGGACATCGGCTGCCATAACGGGAACCTGCTATTTCACGTTAAGGACCTGCTTCCCGGCTTTTCTCTGCGCGGTGTCGATCTCTTTCCTGACGTCATCGACAAGTGCCGAAAGGATCCTGACCTCTTTGGCATAGAGTTCTCGGCGATGGACCTGCTAGACCTTCAGTGCGAACCGGTGGACGTCATTGTCATCAGTGCCGTTTTGTCCAGATTCGACGATGTGCAGCATCGAAAAATTTGGCAATCCCTCTACAACAAGATCAAACCCGGAGGCGTCATAATCTCCTTTGAATGGTACAACCCCTTCAAGCAGACCTTGCGGATCGTGGAGGAAACCTATACCCACCCCGAAGGCTTGGTGCTGCATTTTCGCTCCCAGTCCGCAGTGCGCGCACTGCTGGATGGGATCGGTTTCCGGCAGTGCGAGTTCCACATGTTCGAGATTCCAATTGATCTTGAACTGCAGGATCCGACCGATCCCCTCTACACGCACACGCGGCGACTCGAGAATGGCGAGCGCCTGCAGTTTCGCGGAGCGCTGTATCAACCGTGGTGCCATTTAGTCGCGCGTAAGGCCCGATGATGGGGTCCAGACCAAGTGCGCTCATCTATCTGCCTGTATTGCATGCACCACGGGAGATGGGGCCAGTCATAGATGAACTATTCGCTAGGGATTGGTCGATATCTATTTTGATCGGAACCTCGGGGATAGATTCGGCAGTAGCGCCTTGGGCGGCACGAGGTGCGGAACTAATTTACCCGCCTCCATCAATGACCTATGGCCAATCAATTTCTACCAAGGCTACCTCTCTGCGCCATGGCCCGAACGCTCGATCGGTATGGCGCAAGGCATACAGGTATCTACCGTCATCCCTAAAGAGGGTTGTTACCGCTTGGTTCCAGTTGCGATCAATTCTCGATCAAGAAACATATGCGCAAAGTCTATTTGGCCAACATCGCCCGGATGTCTATATATCGTCCAACTTTCATAGTTGCGGGAGACTTGATGGAGCTTTGCTAAGGGCTGCCAACTTCGCAGCGATTCCTTCTGCAT
>JAXMJU010000155.1:0-3756 GCA_034376265.1 Sulfuritalea sp. | reverse complement strand
TGGCCAGCCGCGGCTGGTCACCGGCCGAGGCCCGCGCCGGCGCGGCACGGGTGGCGCGCATGCTGGCGACCACGCTGGCCAGCGCCGACGGGCAATGGGTGCTGCGCCGCCGCGCCGACGCCGCGGCCGAACTGGCGCTGACAAGAGTTGGCGCTGGCGCTACGGTACTGACCCGCGTCGTCGATCGCAGTTTCGTCGAGGACGGTGTGCGCTGGATCATCGACCACAAGACCGCCGACCTCGGCGACCATGCCGACCCCGAACGCCTGCGGGCGCACGCCGCACGCTACCGGGCGCAGCTCGAAGCCTATGCCATGCTGTTCGCGGGCGAGGGCCTGCCGCAGCGCCTGGCGGTGTTTTATGCCGCGCACGGCATCCTGGCGAGTCTGGAATACAATCCCCTTCACGTCTGAGTCTTCGGGAGGGAAGCCACATGTCCGACAAGAAATACCGTCTGGTGACGCGCAGCGATTTCGACGGTCTGGCCTGTGCCGTCCTGCTCAACGAAATCGAACTGATCGACGAAATCAAGTTCGTCCATCCCAAGGACATGCAAGACGGAAAGATCGAGATTTCCGAGCGCGACATCACCACTAATCTGCCCTTCGTGCCGGGCGTGTTTCTGGCTTTCGATCACCACCTCTCGGAAACCTTCCGCAACCCCGGCGAGCGCCCCAACCACATCATCTATCCCGACGCGCCCTCGGCCGCGCGCGTGGTGTTCGAGCACTTCGGCGGCAAGAGCCGCTTTCCGGCGCCTTTCACCGACATGATGCTGGCCGTGGACAAGAGCGATTCGGGCAATTTCACGCGCCAGGAAATCCTCGACCCGCAGGACTGGGTGCTGCTCAACTACCTGATGGATTCGCGCACCGGCCTCGGCCGCTTCCGCGAATTCCGCGTCAGCAACTACCAGCTGATGATGGACCTGATCGCCTACTGCCGGCACCACGGCATCGACGAGATCCTGGCCCTGCCCGACGTCAGGGAACGCGTCGATCTGTATTTCGACCACGCCGACCGCGCCAAGGAACAGATCCGGCGCTGCACCACCGTATACAACAATCTCGCGGTGCTGGACCTGCGCAACGAAGACATCATCTATGCCGTCAATCGCTTCATGATCTATGCGCTGTATCCGGAGATCAACATCTCGATCCACCTGATGTGGGGCGTGCAGAAGCAGAACACGGTATTCGCCACCGGCAAGTCCATCCTCAATCGCAGTTCCAACACCAACATCGGCGAGCTGATGCTGTATTACGGCGGCGGCGGCCACGAGAACGCCGGCACCTGCCAGATCGCCAACGAAAAGGCCGAGACGGTGCTGCAGGAGCTGATTGCCACCATCAATCAGGATGGATAGGAGTCACAGGGCGCGCCGCTCTCCGCTTTGAAGTTTCGTTCCAGCGCCCGGGTTCGGGCGCACCCGATATGGCACTGCTCGAAATCCGCAACCTGACCCGCCGCTTCGGCTTGCTCGACGCGGTGAAGGACGTTTCGCTGTGAACACCCAGACGCCGATCCTGGCCGCCAGCGGCTTCGCCCCCGACGTACTGAAAGCCCGCCAATGAAACCACCGTATCGCCAACGCCAACTCCTGGCCCAGGCAATCCTCGCCGTGGCCAGCCTGCTGCCGGTCGCCGCGGCCTTCGCGCAGGCGCCGGCGCCGGGCCGCTATCGCTGCTACGAACTGCCGAGCTATGCCGTCATGGCCTGGTTCGACCTGGCCGGCGCCGAAGTCAGCGTCAATGGCGACACGCCGCGAACCGTTCGCATCGATGCCGCGCGGGGGCGCATCGAACTGCCGCGCGGCCTGCTGCCGCCTTACCGCCACGGCTTCTACTTTGCGCCCGGCGCCGCGGGCGGCGATGCCGAGCGCGTCACCATCGTGCTCGCCGCCCGCGCCGACGCGCGTCCCGGTCAGCGCGTCTGGGCGACGCTGCCGCGCTGCTACCTGACGACGCATTGACGACATGGAATGGCGTCGACTGTTCCATCCGTTGCGCTAACGGGTCGTGCTGCTGACGCTGGCCGACGCCGCACATCCGGCCCGAGGTCGCCGCCAACCCGGCATCTTCCCGCCGCCGGCGGAGCTGCAGCGCCTGGAAATGCTGCGCGACTTCGACCCGCAACTGCGCCGCACGCTGTCGCGGATGTGGATCGAGATCAAGGTGCGCTGAAGGTTCCCGACGCAGCGCCAGCCCCGGCCCAGGCCGCTGTCGCTGCCTTGTAGCCGGGCGCATCAGGCTCGCGTAGCGAACCGCAGTCGAGTTCGTCGAGCGGACTCTGTACCGGGCCATCACCGGAATTCAGCACATGGATGTAGATCATCGTGGTCGATACATCGGAATGTCCCAGCAACTCCTGCACGGTGCGTATGTCGTAGCCTCGTTCGATCAGATGCGAGGCGAATGAATGGCGCAAGGAATGGGGCGAAACCGGTCCATCGATGTCTGCCCGCGCCGCCGCCGCCTTAACCGCCCGCTGTACGCGGCGCGGATCGACATGGCCGCGGCGAACCTCGCCACTTTGCGCATCGATTGAAAGCCCTGGCCCTGGGAACACATACTGCCAGCCGGGCAGGCAAGACTTGCCCTCGGCGGCGCCAGAGCGGCAGGGTAAGGGCGCCGCGCCGCGTCCGAACCGTTGTTCCGCCGCATGCAGCGCCCGGCACCACGCCATCCGACAGAGCAATGGCTCGACCAGGCTTTGCGGAAGTATCGCCAACCTGTCCTTGCCGCCCTTGGCGCCCCTGATGCGCAATTGGCGCAGATCGAAGTCCACATCCATCAGCCGCAAGTCGAGTGCTTCGCCGAGCCGCAGGCCAGAACCATAAAGCAGCCCGACAATCAGGGCCAGCTCCGGGTCGCGGATCTCTGTCAGCAGGCGCCCCACGGCCGATTCGGAAAGCACTGTCGGCTTGCGCGAAGGCTTGCGTGCCCGCACGATGCTGGCAAGCCAGGGCAGTTCGAGCTTCAATACCTTGCCATAAAGGAAAAGCAGGGCGCTAAGCGCCTGGCTCTGGGTCGATGCGCCGACCTGCCGCACCACCGCCAGATGGGTCAGAAAGGCTTCAACCTCGGCACGGCCCATGGTGGAAGGATGGCGCTTGCCATGAAACAGAATATATCGTCTAATCCAGCTCACATATGCCGTTTCGGTTCGTGCGCCGAGATTGGCAAGGCGCAAACAGGCGCGGACCTGATCCAGCAAGCGCGGCGAATCCGGGAGCGAGGAGGGGAGGATGGATTTGGTAAGCATGATTTCAGGATGCGGCGGTGCTACTGTAACAAAAAACAGTATCCCTCGCTTGCCTGCCAGATTATGCGACAGTCGCATATCCCGGTTATTTGCCACTTTCCCGCAGATATCACGTTAGAGCCCATGTCAGTATTCGCAGTCGACAGTGAATTCGTGGTCGCACTCCGGGCATATCACTTCGACGCCCTTGCTGCGCTCCGTTCCATGCTCAGGCACATCAAGGTGCCGCCCATCCCAGAAGTCCGCGTAATCGAGCAAGTCCACATACTCCTCGCACCCCGGGCAAGTGCAGTTCAGTTCAACCGTCCATGTCGCTGTTACCGCTGTCATATCGCTCTCCGTTGGCTGGGCTCTAACGAATAAGGTTAGATCGTGATCGCGAAGCGAGCCACGATCTGAACCGTTTGTTGGACGAGCCCGGTCCTCGGAGGCGGGACTCGCCTCCCTGCAAACATCTATTTTGGCAATACCCCGAATGCATGAACTTCGGCG
>JAXMJU010000154.1:0-3433 GCA_034376265.1 Sulfuritalea sp. | reverse complement strand
GGAACTCTTCGCCGCCCACCGCGCGCTGCTCCTGGCCAGTTTCGGCGCCGAGGCGATGCAGCTCGAACGCCAGCTCGCGGCGTTCGACTTTCCGCAGGCGCTCGGCACGGTGCGCAACATGATCCTGGCGGCGGCAAGGCATTGAGTCGCCGTGTCGCCAGCGCCAACTCTTGCGCGGCCGACGGGCAACGGGCATCAATGCAGTTCTTGATCAGCAATGAACGTCAGCAAGACGACCACGGGAGACATGGACGGCACTCTCCCCCCTTCAAGGGGGGAGTTGGAGGGGGGATGGTGTTGTTGTGGGCATCCATTGTGTCCCATCCCCATCCCGGCCTTCCCCTTGAAGGGGAAGGAGATTGAGCTTGGCTGACGTTCATTGCTAATCAGGATGCAGTTAGACTGGCTGCGGCAAGTGCGCCATGTAGGTGTTCGTCAAACAGGTTGACATCGAACAAACGCCGCCTACAATCCGTTCGTCGCCTTAAGCCAGTGATTCCCCGGCAGGCGAACACCACATGACAAAAACAGGAGGAGACATGAAAGTCAAGAAACTCGTATTGGCGCAGGCCTTGGCGCTGGTTCTGGCGGGGGGGTCGGCCTGGGCCGACATCACCATCGGCGTCAGCGTTTCGGCCACCGGTCCGGCCGCATCGCTGGGCATTCCCGAGAAGAACACCTTTGCCCTGCTGCCGCAGACGGTCGGCGGCCAGAAGGTCAAATACATCGTGCTCGACGATGCCACCGACCCCAGCACGGCGGTAAAGAACGCCCGCAAGTTCACCGGCGAAGACAAGGTCGATGCGATCATCGGTTCGACTGCGACGCCGACCTCGATGGCGATCCTCGAAGTCGCGTTCGAAACCAAGACCCCGCAGATCGCCATGGCGCCGCTGCCGCCCGCCGGCGACAAGGCGCCCTGGGTGTTCACCACGCCGCAGAACTTCACCCAGATGGCGATCGCGATCGCCGACCACATGGCCGCCAACAAGGTCAAGACCGTTGGCTTCATCGGCTATGCCGATCCCTATGGCCAGCTCTGGCTCAAGGCGATGCAGGGCGCGGCCGAAGCCAAGGGCATCAAGATCACCGCTTCGGAAGCCTATCAGCGCAATGACACCAGCGTTACCGGGCAGGCGCTCAAGCTGGTCGCGGCCAATCCGGATGCAATCCTGATCGCCGGTTCCGGCACGCCGGCGGTGCTGCCGCAGGCAACCCTGATCGAGCGCGGCTACAAGGGCAAGTTCTACCAGACGCACGGCATCGCCAATCGCGATTTCCTCCGTGTCGGCGGCAAGAACGTCGAGGGCACACTGTTCCCGGTCGGCCCGATGCTGCTGGCCGAGCAACTGCCCGACAGCCATCCGTCGAAGAAGGCGGCGCTCGAATACATCAAGGTGTATGAGGGTGCGCATGGCGCCAACAGTCGCTCGACCTTCGGCGGCCATGGCTGGGATGCCTATCTGCTGCTCAACCGCGCCGTGCCCGAAGCCATGAAGAAGGCCAAGCCCGGCACCGCAGAGTTCCGCGTCGCCCTGCGCGATGCGCTGGAAGGCATCAAGGAACTGCCGGGCGTGCATGGCGTGTTCAGCATGTCGGCCAAGGACCACAACGGCTTCGACGGACGTGCCGCGATCATGGCCACGGTCGAAAACGGCGACTGGAAGATCCTCAAGTAAGGCAGACCTGAGCGGCGGCGCACTGGCTGCCGCCGTCCGCAAACATCGACCTCGCCGCTACCTGCGGCGGGGTCGATGTTTGCGCCGTGGCGGTTCGTTCCGCTGCGCCCACGATACTCACGAAGTCCGGGAGATGTCGCCCATGAATTCCATTGCAAGAAAACCCGCGGACCTGTTCGCCGATCCCTCTGTCATTGTCGAAAGCCATGCCGACGGCAGCCGTCGCCTGCGCTCGGCGATTCCGCTGCCGGCGAGCTCCCTGCGCTGCAGCGGCGAGTGGCTGCAGCGCTGGGCGCGCGAAACCCCGGACACGGTGTTCCTCGCCGAGCGCGGCGCCGATGGCGAGTGGGTCCGCGTCGGCTACGGCGCGGCGCTGGCCCGCGTCAAGGCCATCGCCAACGCGCTGCTCGGCCTCGATCTGTCGGCCGAGCGGCCGGTGATGGTGCTGTCCGACAACGGCATCGAGCATGCGCTGCTGATGCTGGCCTGCCTGCATATCGGCGTGCCGCATTGCGCCGTGTCGCCGGGCAATTCCCTGATGTCGAAGGATTTCGCCAAGCTGAAGGCCAATGTCGAGCTGCTGCGCCCCGGCCTCATCTTCGCCGATCCGATCGAGCGCTTCATGCCGGCCATCGCGGCCGTCAGGGGCTTGCATGACGGCGTCGTGATCGCCGGTGGCAACAGCCAGCCGCAGGCCGGGACGTATGCCTTTGCCGCGATGGAGCAGGCCGGCATCGACCCCACCGGCAAGTACGCGGCGGTGCGCAAGGCTTTCGCCGCGGTGACGCCCGACACCATCGCCAAATTCCTGTTCACCTCGGGTTCGATCGGCGCGCCCAAGGCCGTGATCACCACCCAGCGCATGATGTGCTCGAACCAGGAAGCCAATGCCCAGATCTGGCCTTTCATGGCGAAACAGAAGCCGGTGATCGTCGACTGGCTGCCCTGGAGCCACGTATTCGGCGGCAACTACTGTTTCAACAAGGTGCTGTGCTGGGGCGGCAGCTTCTACATCGACGGCGGCAAGCCGGCGCCGGGGCTGATCGAGAAGACCGTGAAGAACCTCACCGAGATCGCGCCGACCCAGTATTTCAGCGTGCCGCGCGCCTATGACATGCTGGTGCCGCTGCTGCGCGACAACGCGGTGCTGCGCAAGAATTTCTTTTCCCGCCTGCAGATCATTTTCTACGCCGGCGCCGCCCTGCCGCAGCACCTGTGGGAGGAGCTCGACCGCCTGGCGCGCATGGAACTGGGCGAGCCCGTCACCATGCTCTCGTCCTGGGGCTCGACCGAAACCGCGCCGGCAGCCACCGATTGCCATTTCCAGGCAGTGCGCTCGGGCGTGATCGGCGTGCCGATTCCCGGCACCGAGCTCAAGCTGGTGCCGGTGGCCGACAAACTCGAAGTCCGCGTCAAGGGGCCCAACGTTTTCCCCGGCTACTGGAAGCAGCCCGCGCTGACGCGGGCGGCCTTCGATGAGGAAGGTTTTTACATCATCGGCGACGCGGTCGAATTCGTCGATCCGACGCGACCCGAGCAAGGCCTGCTGTTCGACGGCCGCGTCGCCGAGGATTTCAAGCTGCTGACCGGCACCTGGGTGCATGTCGGGTCCTTGCGCGTGGCCGGCATCGACGCGCTGTCGCCGGTGGCGCAGGACATCGTGGTGACCGGCCACGACAAGGACGAGATCGGCTTCCTGGTGTTTCCCAACATGTCGGAGTGCCGGCGCCTTGTCCTACAGCGAGTACACCGAG
>JAXMJU010000153.1:0-1426 GCA_034376265.1 Sulfuritalea sp. | reverse complement strand
GCCTTGTGGGTGCCGGCGGTGATGATGCTGCGGTAGAGGGCATCGACTTGCTCGGCGATTTCGGGGGTGGAGCCGGAGGTGACTTTTTTGATGGTGGGCAGGCGGTGTTGCTTGTCGCCGGGGTTGATGCGTTCGGGGCTGAGTATAGTCATTTGAGCCGCTTTGCATTTTTTGCGGTCAGAATTGGTTTGCCGGACTTGGCTTCGATTTCCCTGCGGGTGTTGCCGGCGATGGTGCCCCCCTCTTGTGCAATTTTCCGGTTTGCTTCGAAGCCTTCTGGTTGTTTCTGCCGGGATATTTCGGTGGTAGTGGCTTCAGCCAGCATGTTGAGGACGAGTTCCATGTTGGTCATGTGATCGCGCAGGTTTTCTTTCTTGAGCGATTTGAACTGCTTGTATTGCCGGGTACTGAGCCCTGTCCAGGCCTTGGTGATTTCATCGGTCAGGATGGCAAAGTCACCGCCTTTCTTGATGCCGCGATCCTCCCATTCGTCGGTGAGTTCCTTGCGGACCTCGATGCTTTTCAGGCGCTGGTTGATCCAGTCACGCGAATAGCCTTTTTTGAGGTAGGTCTCCATCGCCCGATCGATCGCCAGTTCCGGATCTTCGGTTTCTTCGATGCGTTCGTAGCCAACGCGGGCAAGCCATTGTTTGAAGGGTTCGGCCTTGGGCGATGGGATGGACTGGATCAGGCGCAGAAGCTGTTCTGTGTCGGCCACGTCGGTAAGGCGTGATTTTCCGTCAACCGCTGTCATCTTCAACCCGTGACAATTTGTCACGGTTTCATTGCCCTCTGCCTTGAGGCGCTGCTTTAATTTGCGCCAGTAGGCTGATGGGTCGGCACTGTCCGTCAATATCGCCACAACATCGACAATGCTGAAATACCACGCCTCGCGCTCGGCATCCCACTGGGAGCGCACATGCTTGTTCTCGAAGAGCTTGATGCTGGACATGGTTATCGATGCATTTTCAGAAAGTCGGCGCAATCGAAGGTTTCATATCAGAAAGTCGGCGGTGGTGAGACGGCGTGCATAGTGTGGATGATCTGCGTGAAGGACGGGATCAGTGCGCGACGATGTTCATAGGCGCCCATCCGCCTCTGCCTTGGCCAGCAAGGATTTTACATCGTAGAGCACATGCCCCGGCTTGCCGAACGCATGGATTCCGGCGGCACCGAGCTGCAGGAATTCCGGGTGCGCCACGGCGAGGATGATCGCATCGTAGGTGTTGGCTTGCGGTTTGTCCGTAAGCGGCGTGACTTGGTATTCGTGTTCGGCTTCGGCGACGTCGATCCACGGGTCGTAGATGTCGACCTTGGCGTGGTAGCCGGCGAGTTCACGCACGATGTCGATGACCTTGGTATTGCGCAGGTCGGGGCAGCCTTCCTTGAAGGTTAGGCCGAGGACGAGGATTCGTGAATCGACGAC
>JAXMJU010000152.1:0-10958 GCA_034376265.1 Sulfuritalea sp. | reverse complement strand
TTCGAGCTCGGCGACCTGACTCGGCGTCACCGAGCCGACAAAGGCCAGGGTCAGGTGCAAGGACGCCGGACGGATGGTCCGGCCGCCGGCCCCCGCCAGGCTGTGGCCAAGGGCCGCCAGGTGGCCGCTGGCCTCGGCGTCCGGCCACAACGCGAAGAACACGCGCCGCGAGCGAGCCTCGCTCATGCTGCCGCGTCGGCGCGCACCAGCAGCGCCACGGCCTCGGCGGCAATGCCCTCGCCGCGTCCCTCGAAGCCGAGCCGCTCGTTGGTCTTGC
Source organism: Sulfuritalea sp. (assembly GCA_034376265.1). Lineage (GTDB taxonomy): Bacteria > Pseudomonadota > Gammaproteobacteria > Burkholderiales > Rhodocyclaceae > Sulfuritalea. Next base: position 10,681 of record JAXMJU010000152.1, on the reverse strand, counting down.
CCTTGACGTTCACGGCCGTGACCGCGATGCCGAGGTCGGCCGCGATGTTGGCGCGCATTGCCGCGACATGGGGCGCGATGCGCGGCGCCTGGGCGATCACCGTGGCGTCGATGTTGCCCACCTGCCAGCCGGCCGCGCGCACCGCCTGCATCGCGCCGCGCAGCAGGCTCCGGCTGTCGGCGCCCTCCCACTGCGAGCCGGTGTCGGGAAACATGCCGCCGATGTCGCCCAGCCCCGCTGCGCCGAGGATCGCATCGGTGATCGCATGCAGCAGCGCATCGGCATCGGAATGCCCGAGCAGGCCGCGCGGATAGGCGATTTCGACGCCGCCGAGGATCAGCTTGCGGCCCGGCGCCAGCGCGTGCACGTCATAGCCCTGGCCAATGCGGTATGGCGGGTTCATTTCAGGAATCCCCCTTTGTGGCGGCGGCATCGATCTGCCGCAGTGCCTGTTCGATTTCTTGCTGCCCGGCGGGACGCACCAGGCGGGCGAGCTCCCGGCCCTGGCGCAGGAAAATCAGCGTGGGCCAAAGTTTGACGCGGAAGGAACGTCCCAGGCGGCGGCCAGGACCGTCTTCGACCTTGATGTGGCGCACCCCGGAATGGGCGTTCAGCGCGGCGGCAATCAGGGACTGGGCGGCACGGCAGTGCCCGCAATAGGCGGCGCCGAACTCGATCACGGTCGCTTCGCGGAGCGCATCGATCGCCTCGCGTGCCGGTTCGCGTGCCGGTTCGCTTGCCGATTCACTCGCCAATCCGTGCGCCGCATCCGCCGGCTTCATCGCGCCCCCATGGGAATGCCCAGGGCCTTGCCGATCATCGCGCGCGTCTCGGGGCTGTCCCAATCCCTGGCCCCATAGTATTTGCCGACCACGCGACCGCGCGCGTCGACCACCACGGTCAGCGGCAGTCGATTGGCACCCAGCATGTTTTCCAGCAGCAGTCGCTGATCGATGAAGTGGGCGAAACTGGTCGGATATAAGTTCATGAAGGCTCTGGCCTTGTCGAGATAATCGTCGGTGGAAATGCCGATCATCGCGAATTTCTTGCCTTCGTAGCGCCAGAACAGCCGTTCCAGCGAGCCCATTTCCGACCGGCAGGGTCCGCACCAGCTGGCCCAGACATTGATGACCAGCGGCTTGCCGCGAAATTCCGAGAGCTTGCGCGACGGTCCGGCCAGGCCCTGCATGGTGGCCTCGCGCAGCGTGCCGCCGATTTCGACTTCGCCGGGAGTGGCGGCCAGGGCAGGCATCGCACTGCCGAGCAGACAGAGCAGGATCAGTTGAAGCATGGCTTTGCTCATTGACGTGGCTTTCCGCGGTTCTGCAGTATCCATTCCGCAAGCTGCAGGTCGAGCGGATAAGTCACCTTGAGGTTGCTCGCGTCGGCCGCCACCAGACGCGGCGCGAGCCGCAGCGTCTCGATGGCGCTGGCTTCGTCGGTAACCTGCGGCGCGAAATCGAGCGCATCGAGCAGCAGCCGATGGCGGAACATCTGCGGCGTTTGCGCCTGCCACAGGCCATCACGCGGGACGGTCTGGCGCACGCGGCCGTGTTCGTCGGCACGCTTCAGGGTGTCGGCGACCGGCACCGCCAACAGGCCGCCGGCATCGTCCTCGCCAACCTCGGCGATCAGGTTTTCGACCATGGCGACGGTCAGGCAGGGCCGCGCCGCATCGTGCACCAGCACCCAGTCGTTGCCGATATCCATACGGTCGCCGAGTTCGCCGGCCATCGCCCGCAGGCCGTTGGCGACGCTGTGCGCGCGGGTATCGCCGCCGCAGCGCAGGACGTGCAGCTTCGGGCCCAGTGCGGCCATCGCGGCAGCCGGCCAGTGCATATCGTCGGGCGCCAGGACCACGAACACATGGGCGATCGCCGGCGTGGCGCACAAGGTCGCCAGGGCGTGCCGGATCATCGGCTGGCCCGCCAGCGGCAGGTATTGTTTGGGCAACGCGCGCCCCGAAAGCGCGCCCATGCGCGAGCCCGAACCCGCGGCGGGAACCAGAGCAAGATAGGTCATGCCGCGATTCTATACAATCGATCCAGGGGAATTCGCGCGAGGACGCACATGTTCGCTGCAGAAGCCGGATACGAAGCCTTGCAGGCCTTTGCCACCAGCATCGGCATCGGCCTGCTGATCGGCCTGGAGCGCGAGCGCCAGTCCGACCTCAAGGCCGGCTTGCGCACGTTCGCCCTGGTCGGGCTGCTCGGTTGCCTTTGCGCGCTGCTGGCGCAGATCACCGACAGCGGCTGGATACTCGCCGCCGGCCTGCTCGCCATCGCCGCGATGATGATCGCCGCGCATGTCTCCGACCCGCTCGAGACTGGCGATCCCGGTACCACCTCGGTGGTCGCGCTGATGGTCTGCTACGCGCTCGGCGCCATGGTCTGGTTCGGCTACACCTCGAACGCCGTGATGCTGGCCATCGCCACCACCGTGCTGCTCTACTTCAAAGCCGAACTGCACGGCATCTCGAAAAGCCTGACGCACATCGACCTGCTATCGATCCTGCAGTTCGGCGTGCTGGCGCTGGTGATCCTGCCCATCCTGCCCGACCGCGATTTCGGCCCCTACGGCGCATTGAATCCGCACAACATCTGGTGGATGGTAGTGCTGATCTCCGGCGTATCCCTGGCCGGTTACGCGGCGCTGCGCCTGGCCGGGGCGCAGCACGGCGCGGCCCTGATCGGCCTGTTCGGCGGCTTCGCCTCGTCGACCGCAACCACCATGATTTTCGCCCGCCACGCCAAGGCGCATGTCGACCTGGCGCGCACCGCGATGGTGGTGATCCTGCTCGCCAACATCGTGGTCATGGTGCGTCTCGGCCTGCTGTCCTTCGCCGTGGCGCCGGCCCTTGCCGGCCAACTGCTCGCGGTGCTCGGCGGCGGCATCCTGCTGGGTACCGCCGCCACGCTCTGGGGCTGGCGCCAGCTCGAAAGCGGCAATACGCTGCCCTTGCCGAATGTCACCAATCCGACCGAAATCCGCACCGCGCTGACCTTCGGCGGCCTCTATGCGCTGATCCTGGTATTGTCGGCCTGGCTGCAGGACGTCGCCGGCAACCGCGGAATCTACCTGCTGGCGCTGGTCTCGGGCCTGACCGACGTCGATGCCATCGTGCTGTCCTCGCTGCGCATGTTCAGCCTCGACAAGCTCTCCGCCGCGCAATCCATAACCGCGATAACATTGGCAACGCTGTCCAACCTCGCCTTCAAGACCGGGCTGGTGGTGGTCATCGGCGGTGCGGCGCTGGCCCGCCGCACCTTGCCGGGATTGGCCGCCATCGCCGCGGGTCTGGTCGGCGGCCTACTGGTGATGACCTGACCATGCACTCCGCTACCGCCACCCGTCCGCCGGCCGTTGCCGGCATGTTCTATCCCGGCGACGCCGCCAGCCTGCAGGACGAACTGGCGACCTGCCTCGCCGTAGCGCCAGCGCCAACTCTTGGGGCGGCGACGCCCGGCCTGCTCAAGGCGATCATCGTGCCCCACGCCGGCTACATCTATTCCGGCGCCACCGCCGGCCAGGCTTACGCGCTGCTGGCGCCGCTGGCCGCACGGATCCGCCGCGTGGTGCTGCTCGGGCCCTGCCACCGCGTCGCGGTACGCGGCCTCGCCGCGCCCACGGTCAAGGCCTTTGCCACGCCGCTGGGCGACATCCCGCTCGACCGCACCGCGCTCGATGCGCTGGCCGACCTGCCGCAGGTCGTCCCCTCCGATGCCGCCCACGCCGAGGAACACTCGCTGGAAGTGCAACTGCCTTTCCTGCAGACCGTGCTCGGCGAATTCCAGCTGCTGCCCCTGGCCGTGGGCCAGACCGGCGCGCGCGAAGTCGCCCAGGTGCTCGACCGCCTCTGGGGCGGGCCGGAAACCCTGATCGTGATCAGCTCCGACCTCTCGCATTTTCACGGCTATGCCGAGGCACAGAAGATCGACGGCGCGACGGCCGCGCACATCCTGGCGCTGGATCAGCTCGACAGTTTCGAGCAGGCCTGCGGCGCGCTGCCGATCAACGGCCTGCTCGCCGTGGCGCGCAGGCGCGGCCTGCGCATCGAGCGCGTCGCGCAGTGCAACTCGGGCGACACCGCCGGCGACAAGTCGCGCGTGGTCGGCTATGCCTCCTTCGCCCTCTACGAGCGGCCGCCGGTGGCCGCGGCCGACCCCGGCCCGGCGCTGCTGGTGCGCGCAAGAAACGCCATCGCCGCCCAGCTCAAGCAGCCGACCCGAGCCGAGCCGGATCACCCGGCACTGACCCGCCCCGGTGCGACCTTCGTCACGCTGACCCAGAACGGCCAGCTGCGCGGCTGCATCGGCTCGCTCGAAGCGCACCGCCCGCTCGACCAGGACGTGCGCGCCAATGCCGTCGCCGCCGCCTTCCGCGATCCGCGCTTCCCGCCGCTCCAGGCCGAGGAACTGGCGCGCACCCGCGTCGAGGTCTCGCTGCTGACCGCGCCGCAGACTATGAGCTTCAGCGACGAAGCCGACGCCCTGCGCCAACTGCGGCCCCGCGTCGACGGCATCATCTTCATTGCCGGACAGAAAAGAAGCACCTTCCTGCCGCAAGTCTGGGAACAATTGCCGGAACCGCGCATGTTCATGGCCCATCTAAAACAAAAGGCCGGCCTGCCCGCCGACTTCTGGTCGTCCGAAGTGCAGTTGCAACGCTACGAGGTGCAAAAATGGAAAGAAGCGCCGATCCCATAAGCGGGGTGCCCGGCCGCTGGTGGCACACACTGGACGATGGTCGCATCCAGTGCGACCTCTGTCCACGCGACTGCAAGTTGCACGAAGGCCAGCGCGGCGCCTGCTTCGTGCGCGCCATGCAGGGCGGCCAGATGCTGCTGACCACCTATGGCCGCAGTTCGGGCTTCTGCATCGACCCGATCGAAAAGAAACCGCTCAACAACTTCTACCCCGGCTCCAGCGTGTTGTCCTTCGGCACCGCCGGCTGCAACCTGGCCTGCAAGTTCTGCCAGAACTGGGACATCTCCAAGTCGCGCGACATGGACCGGCTGATGGACGACGCCACGCCGCAGGCCATCGCGCGCGCCGCGCAACGTTATGGCGCGCAGAGCGTGGCCTTCACCTACAACGATCCGGTGATCTTCGCCGAGTACGCCATGGACACCGCCGACGCCTGCCATGCCCTCGGCGTCAAGACCGTCGCGGTGACGGCCGGCTACATGCATCTGGACCCGGCGCGCGAGTTCTACGCCAAGATGGACGCCGCCAATGTCGACCTGAAAGCCTTCACCGACGAGTTCTACATCAAGCTCTGCGGCGCCAAATTGCAGCCGGTGCTCGACACCCTGGCCATGATTCATCACGAAACCGACTGCTGGCTCGAAATCACCACCCTGCTGATTCCCGGCAAGAACGACGGCGACGAGGAACTCAAAGCGCTTGCGGCCTGGGTGGCGAAGGAACTCGGCCCCGACGTACCGCTGCATTTTTCCGCCTTCCACCCCGACTGGAAGATGGGCGACATCCCGCCCACGCCGCCGGCGACGCTGGCCCGCGCCCGCCGCATCGCCATGGAGGCCGGCCTGCACTACGTCTATACCGGCAACGTGCACGACAAGGCCGGCGACGAAACGCTCTGCCCCGGCTGCGGCAAGGCCGTGATCCGGCGCGACTGGTACAGCATCCTCGGCTACGACCTCGACGACACCGGACACTGCCGGCACTGCGGCACGGCGATTGCCGGGCGCTACGGAAAATTCGGCAAGCCCTTCGGCCCGCAGCGGATACCGGTCAGGCTGCACGCCGGGGCATGATATCGATCAGAAAAATGCTGGCGCCGGATCTGGACGCGGCGTTGTCGATCATCAACCAAGCCGCCCAGGCGTATCGCGGCGTGATCCCCGCCGACAGGTGGCACGAACCCTATATGCCGCGGGATGAACTGGAAGGCGAAATCGCCGACGGTGTCATGTTCTGGGTCGCCGAGGAGGACGGACGGCTGTCCGGGATAATGGGAATTCAAGACAAAGGAGCAGTCGCCCTGATACGCCATGCCTACGTCGCGCCGACCGTGCAGAGGAAAGGGATGGGGACAAGACTCCTGCATCATGTGGCAGCCCTCGCGGAGAAGCCCGTGTTGATCGGCACTTGGGTGGATGCAACTTGGGCCATCGATTTCTATCGCCGAAATGGTTTCGCACTCGTCCCGAAAACGTACAAGGATTCCCTGCTCCGAAAATACTGGTCGATACCCGAGAGGCAGATTGAAACTTCGGTCGTGCTGGCCGATGGTCGTTGGATGGACGCCCGGCAGAGCGCCGTAGCGGAAGGCGAACCGTGATGCATGGGGCTGGGACGTTCGATCGCTCCGATTCATGGTCGTGAGCGCCGCCATACCCGCTGACCGCATCCAGCCCCTTGTTGCCGATCCGGCGGGGTTCATCGCCGATCTCCCGAGCGGGTGATTCTCGACGAGGTGCAGCGGGCGCCGGGCATCTTCAGCAGCCTCAAGTCGGCGGTGTGCAGACTCATGCCGGGTGTTTTTCTATAAACGCGGCTGGCGTCAATATCGACACTCCGTGCCAAGGGTGCAAGACAAGCCGATCGGCATCGCTCGAAATCAATGCCACCGCCTGGCAATCCAGGGCCAGCGCTAAAAACTTGGCATCTTTCGCGTCACGGCACGCGCCATCGGCGATCTCGTCACTTTTCGCATCAACCTGCCACAGGCGCGAGCGCTCGGCTACCAACGCGCAAAAGTCCAGCCGCGCTTGCAGGGGCTCATATCGGTCGAACTTGGGACGCTGCAAAACCTTACGCAATTCATTCAGCGTGGCATGGCTCACGCAGAGGTCATAGGCCCCCACCGCCGCCAAAAATGCCTGCCGTGGCACGGAACTGGGTCGCAATATCGCACCAATCAGAGTGCTTGTATCTATGACAATCCGTTGGCGGTCGGTCACCGCGAGGCTTTCACCATGCGCACCACATCCTCATCGGTCAACTCGCGCGCAGCGGGTGTAAGCGTGGCGTCGGCCTTGGCAAAGTAAGCGTCAAACTCCTTAACCGCAGCGCTCCGCTTGCGGCGGGCGTCCTGCAAATCCTGCATATCCTGTGGCGACACAATGAATGCCGCCGTGCGCCCATGTCGGGTGATGGTGACCGGCTCGCGCTGGACCGTGTCGAGCAACTGGCCGAAACGGTTTTGGGCTTCCACCGAAGTAACGGTAATCATGAGTGTGCTCCGTGAAAACTAGCCAAGTTGTACAGTATGGCTATAAATGAGGCTTGTCAAGGCTAGGCCTCAAGCAGCGCCGGATTCCCAGGATCGAATCGCCGTCCTACCAGCGCCAACTTTCGCGACCTGCGCCAGCTGAAGGATGCTGCGGGCAAGCGCTTCCACAGTCGGCTTGGCGAAAAAAAGCCGCCGTGTCGCCGCCGCCAACATTCAACCCAGATAGCTCAGAATCGCTTCGAAAAGTCCAATATCTCTGAACATCCCTCCCAAATTTTCAAGTGTTCTTTGTTGGGGAAGCGGTTTGGTAGTCGCGGCCCTGTTCGCCGCACCACTCCAGCGCGGCCGGCACATCGGGCGGGTCCATGAAGCCGAAATGGATGTGACCCCGGCATTGGAGTCGGCGGAATCACGAAATCATGCTACCCGCCGAGCTGTAAAAATGGGCTAAAAATCATCCCGCGCAAGCTGAACGCCGCTATCCGTCAGGACCATCCACCTCCGGCAGCGTGAAAAATATCGTCGCGCCTGCGCCGACCTGGGCCTGTGCCCAGACCCGACCGCCGTGACGCTGGACGATGCGTTTGACGATGGACAGGCCGATGCCCGTACCGTCGAATTCGTCCTGGGCGTGCAGTCTTTGAAAAACGCCGAACAGCTTGTCGGCATAGCGCATGTCGAAGCCGACGCCGTTATCCTTGACGTAGTAGATGTTCTCGTCGCGCCCGGTCGACCTGCCCACCTCGATCACGGGCTCGGATCGCGGCCGGGTGAACTTGACCGCGTTCGACAATAGATTCACCAGCGCCTGGCGAATCATGACGCGGTCACCCCGGGTCTGCGGCAAGGCGCCGACCGTGAAGCGAATAGTTCTATCCGGGACCGTCGAGCGCAATTCCGCGATCACTTCCTGCGCCAGCTCGGCCAGGTCGAGCCTCATGCCCGGGATGTCGCGGCGGCCCATGCGCGAGAAACTCAATATGTCGTCGATCAGCTTGTTCATCCGGGTCGCGTTGTCGCTCAGCATTTCGAGGAAATGTTTGCCCTGTTCGTCGAGCTTGTCGCCGTAGTCCTCGCGCACGGCCCTGGAAAAACCGTCGATCGCCCGCAGCGGCGCCCGCAGGTCGTGAGAAACCGAAAATGCAAATGCCTCCAGTTCCTTGTTGGCAAGCTCCAGCTGTGCCGTCCTGTCGCGCACCCGTTGTTCCAGTTCGCTGTTCAGTTTCCTGATCTGGTCTTCCGCCAGCTTGCGCCGCGTGATGTCGCGCACCAGCGAAAAAAGCATGCGCCGGCCCCGCAACTCCAGCATGCGCGTACTCACCTCGACGGGAATGCTGCGGCCGTCCCTGGCCATCAGTGCGGTCTCGAAAACCGCATGCTGGTCCCTGGACAGCTTGTCCATCGCGGCGGCCATCCTGTCGCGGTAGCGGGGATCGGCGAGAGCCGCGGGATCCCGTCGGGCGAGTTCCTCCCGGCCATACCCAAGCTGGCTGCATGCCAGTTCATTGACCTCGATGAAAGGCGGTGAGCCCCTTGCCCTCGATGTAGCAGTCCGGGAAACGGCCCGAATAAATCAGCGCCACCAGCAGCGAGACGGCCGCTGCATAGGCAGCGAAAACCAGACGATCATTCAACCCTGCGCTCGACAAACCAGGGCGCGGCAAACAGCGTGGCGGCCTGCAGATAGCGCGCGGCGATCCAGAGCTGGGTCGGCAGGTTGGCTCCGTAGCCGGGAAAAACGTCCATGCCCTTGTAGGCCAGGGTGTGCAGCAGGTCGATCAGGGCGATGAAGGCATAACCGGTGCCGATCAGCCTGAGATAGCCATTCTGCAGGTAATCCCGCGAGTTCCAGGTGAGGATGAACAGCGTGAAGGCGACGGCAATGGTGGCGATCTCGATCAGGCTGTGAAACAGCAGATAGCTGTGCAGACTGCTGAGATAAAGCCCAAGGAACCCGCCGTGACCAGACCGGCGCGCGAGTAGTCGTCAGACCATTTATTGACTCGCATAGTCATCTTCCTTCCCGATTGAGTCCTGCTTCCACGGCATTTTCAGCCGCACAGCATATAACCATTTTAATTTTATGGCTATTGTGCCTAAGCACCAATTCCGGATAGGGTGACCACACCTTTGTCCCCTCAAGATCGTGGCAGCCCAGGCACCATTGCCGCGTAAGCAGTTCGTACGGCACTCGGCGCGACTATTTTGGTCTCAGTACAATTCAGGCGCCAGGCGAGCCGGGAGTCGCGCATGAGTGAACCGCCGGACGAATCCGATCTTCCTGCCTCGATCACGCGGGCCGAATTTCTGCGCCGCGCCGCCGGCGCCGCCACGGTCCTGGCGCTGGGCGGCCGCAGCGCGCCATCGGATGCGGCAAGCTCGATGCAGACGCGGCCGATTCCATCCAGCGGCGAGCGCCTGCCGGTGATCGGCCTCGGCACTTATCAAGGCTTCGACGTCGCCGCCGATTCGGCCGAATACGCGCGGCTGCCCGGCGTGCTGCAGGCCCTGTTCGCCGCCGGCGGTTCTGTGATCGACAGCTCGCCAATGTATGGCCGCGCCGAAGCGGTGACCGGCGAGTTGCTGGCCGCCGCCGGCAGCCGCTCCAGGGCCTTCGTCGCCACCAAGCTGTGGACGCGCGGCCGCGCCGCGGGCTTGCGCCAGATGAACGAGTCGCTGCGCCTGCTGCGTGCCGATCCGCTGGACCTGATGCAGGTGCATAACCTGATGGACTGGCGCAGCCACCTGCCGACTCTGCGCGAATGGAAGGCGGCCGGACGCATCCGCTATGTCGGCATCACCCACTACAACGCCGGCGCCTATGCCGAGCTTGCGGCGGCGATGCGTGCCGAGCGTTTCGATTTCCTGCAGATCAACTATTCGCACGACGAACGCGAAGCCGAGCGCCTGATCCTGCCGCTGGCCGCCGAGCGCGGCATGGCCGTGCTGATCAATCGTCCCTTCGGCGGCGGCGGACTGCTGCGCCGGGTGCATGGCCGGCCCCTGCCGGGGTGGGCGGCAGAAATCGGGGCCGCGAGCTGGGCGCAGTTGCTGCTGAAGTTCGTCCTCGGCCATCCCGCCGTGAGCTGCGCCATCCCCGGCACCGGCCGGCCCGAGCACATGACGGAAAATGCCGGCGCCGGCAACGACCCGATTCCCGACGCCGCCTTCTGGCGTCGCCATCCCCTGGATATCTGAGGAGCACAGCATGGACCGAAGCACTCACGATTTTCGCCGCCGCGCGCTGCTCGCCGCGGCGCTGTGCACCACCGCGCTGGCGGCCCTGCCGCGGCTCGCCAGGGCCCAGGCCGCGAGCCTGAAGATCGGCATCATCGGCACCGGCCGCATCGGCGGCGCGCTGGCCGAACACTGGGCCAAGGCCGGACACAGCCTGATGATCTCCTCGCGCCACCCCGAGCAGCTCAAGCCGCTGGCCCAACGCCTCGGTCCGAAAGTTGGCGTTGGCACCCCGGCGCAGGCG
>JAXMJU010000151.1:0-5649 GCA_034376265.1 Sulfuritalea sp. | reverse complement strand
CCGCTTTGACCCCGTCTTCCCCGACGGCCTCTCCGACGAGACCGCGTCGGCACTCAGCGAAGTCCTTCACCAACTCGCCGCCGCGTGCGAAAGCCGTTACTTCGTCCAGCTACGTCGTTACCACCGCCGGCAGATGAATCTCTACGATCCTGATGCCCCTTGGCGGGCCCCTCCTCCCGCCAAGATTCCGTAACGACTTCGTCCCGTGCTGCTTCAGGTTCGCGTTACGCCGCAGGCAGTGCGGGACAAGCCCGGTGTTTCAACCTCGAATGGCTCGGGTCGGACGGTCGGAAATAAGGCGGGACGTAACACCGGCAATGAACGCAACTGCGCCACACAAACCAATAAGCATAAGCTGAAAATTGCGGACATGGTTCATGTAGTACCCGACGAATGCCAGTATCTCGCTTCTCAGGACAGTGTGCTCATGAAGAAGCACGGCCACTTTCTGGGCGGTTTCTTCCTTGTTACGTTGCCGCGTCCATGACATAGCCTTCTGATTGCGCATGTGAAGCCCTTTTGGTCTATCGAACAGCACAATATCTGTTATGTACGCCGCTACTGCTGTGGCCTAACGGGAAATTTGGCCCCTATAGGACGGGATGCTTTCCATCGCACACGCCGGACAAAATGCCGGAGGATCTGAAGAACAGTAGTGAATCAACATGATTGTCGAATTTCTCGGCGCCTGCAATCAAATAGTGAAAGGGGCGCGCCGATTGTGGGATTTTGGGTTTCCCCTGGCCTTCCCTATGCCCACCAGGCAACGTAAACAGAATACGCCAGCGGCAATCTTGCGTCCAGCAAGCGCGGCACGGCAGGCGGGACAGGCGCGGCGGCGGGCCTTGTGAGCCGCCGAGCGAGGAGCCGTGCCAGGAGTTGTCCGCTGGCGTTGTCCGACGACGATGCCGGCTTCATCGGCATCGGCTAGTTTAGCCAGCGGCCTGGCGCGGCCCCGCAGCGAGGGGAGCTGCAGGCCGGCGAGCCAGGACCGACGACGCGGTCGTCCCGCCGGGTTCCGAGCAAATTCAAACCGGCTCGAACACCGCCTGCAGCGTGCGCAAGATTTTTTCCAGCGTCGTCGGATGGACCATGCCGACGCGCTTGATCAGCCTCGACTTGTCCAGCGTCCGTATCTGTTCCAGAAGGATCAGGCCGGACTTGCCCTGAAAGGTGACCGGAATCCGGAAACCCGCCGGACGTGAACCCGTTGTCATCGGTGCGACGATAACTGTGCGCAGGAAGTCATGCATTTCCGCCGGCGACACCAGCACACATGGCCTGGTCTTCTGTATCTCGCTGCCAACGGTGGGATCGAGGCTGGCGAGCCATATCTCGCCGGTCTTGACCTTTGGCGGACTCACCATGCCAGATCCGCGTCACCTTCGTTGCCGAACTCCGGCCACACCAACCCGTCGTCGCCGGCCTCGGCGATCCGCTGGCTGTCCTTGGCCCATCCCTCTCGAGGATTGCGCTTTGCCGGACGAATCTCGATCACGCCATTGTTAACCTTCAGGTCGGCGACGTCGTCGAGGCCGACCTGGGCCAGCATAGGCTTGGGAATGAGGATTCCCTGGGAATTACCAATCTTGCGGATCGACACTTGCATGACGCGCTCCCGTGTTCTTGCGTGAGAACAATGTTACCACAGACTCAGGCCTTCGAATCGGCAAACACCAGCCGCCACAACTCGCGCACCGCATCGACGCGCTGCTGCACCAGGTCCGGCGCAACGCGCGCACGCGCGGCGTTGAGGCGCAGTTCGTGCTGCATGCGGCGGTAATCGCGGTAGGCGTTGCGCACCGTTTCAGCCAGATCGGCCGGGATCAGGCCCAGGCCGGCGGCGATTTTGAGCAGGGCGATGTTGCCCAGGTTGCCGGTCAATTCGGGATGGCGATGCGCGTAGCCGAGCACCAGGTACTGCACCATGAATTCGACATCGACCAGGCCGCCGGGATCGTGTTTGAGATCGAACACGTACTCGCGCCGGTCGCGCTTGGTGCCGTGCGCGTCGACCATTTTCTGCCGCATCGCCAGCACTTCCTCGCGCAGTTTGGCGAGGTCGCGCTGCTGGCGCAGCACTTCGCAGCGGATGCGCTCGAAGGCCTCGCCCACGGCGCGGTCGCCGGCAGAAAAACGGGCGCGGGTCAGGGCCTGGTGTTCCCAGACCCAGGCCGATTCGAGTTGGTACTTGCGGAAGGCCGCCATGGAACTGACCATCAGGCCGGAATCGCCATTGGGCCGCAGCCGCAGGTCAGTCTCGAACAACTGTCCGGCCGAGGTCTGCGCCGACAGCCAGGTGTTCAGCCGGGTGCCGAGCCGCGCGTAATTTTCGCCGGCCTCGGGGGCGGGATCGTCGAAGAGGAATACCAGGTCGAGATCGGAGGCGTAGCCGAGCTCCTTGCCGCCCAGCTTGCCGTAGCTGATGACGGCGAACTTCGGGGTTTCGCAGTGGCGCTTGGGCATTTTCAGCCAGGCGTGCCGGATCGCCGCGGCGAGCAGGATGTCGGCCAGTTCGGAGAGGTGGTCGGCGAGTTTTTCCACGGTCAGCAGGCCGGCGACGTCCTGCGTCAGGAGGCGGAACACCTGGGCATGGTGCGCCTCGCGCAGGCTGTCCATCTGCCGCTCGGTATCGGGTTCGAGCTCCTCCAGGCGCGCCGTGAGCTGGCTGCGGAACGCAGCCCAGTCGGAGACGGCATCGAGCAGGCGCGGGTCGAGCAGTTCGTCGAGCAGGATCGGGTGGCGCTGCAGGTAGTTGGCCGCCCAACTGGAACTGCTGACCAGTTGCGCGACCTTCTGCAAGGCCTGCGGATACTGCTGCAGCAGGGCCAGATAGGCGGCGCGGCGCGAGATCGATTCGAGCAGATCGACGCCGCGCGACAGGGTCTGGTCCGGATTCGGCAGTTCGGCCGCCGCCTCGATCAGGCGCGGCACCAGGACATCGAAACGACCGCGAATGTCCTGCGGCATCTGCTGGTAGAGCGGCCCCGCGCGCAGCGCCGCGATGCGTTGCGCGGCAGCCGGCGGGTTGCGGTAACCGAGGCGCTCGAACTTCTCCTCCTGATCATCGCCGCCGGCATCCTGCCAGAGCCCCGCCAGCGCATGCTCGCCGTGATTCGGGTCGGCGAACACCTGCTCGAAGTGGCTCGACACCGTGGCGCGATGGTCGTCGAGCTCCTCCAACAGGGCTTCATAGCTGCCGAAGCCCATGGCCCGGGCCACGCGGCGGCGGTCCTCGGTGCCCGGCGGCAGGCTGTGCGTCTGGGCATCGTCGAGATATTGCAGGCGATGTTCGAGGCGGCGCAGAAAATTGTAGGCGGACGCCAGTTCGGCGGCGGCATCGGCATGCAGGGTGCCGCGCTCGGCGAGCAGCTTCAGCACCTGCTGGGTCGGCTTGATCTGCAGCGGCGTGTCGCGCCCGCCGCGGATCAGCTGGAACACCTGGGCGATGAATTCGATTTCGCGGATGCCGCCGGGACCCAGCTTGACGTTGTCCGCCATGTCCTTCTTCGCCACCTCGCGGCGGATCTGGGCGTGCAGGCCGCGCATGGCGTTGATCGCGCCGAAATCGAAATACTTGCGGAACACGAAAGGCAGGCGGACTTTCTCCAGCTCCTCGTGGCGGCTGCCGGTCAGCGGCCGCGCCTTGATCCAGGCGTAGCGCTCCCATTCGCGGCCCTGGGTGATGAAGTAATTTTCCAGCATGTCGAAGGAGCACACCAGCGGCCCCGATTCGCCATTGGGCCGCAGGCGCATATCGACGCGGAACACCTGGCCATCGCCGGTGATTTCGGCGATGGCGTTGATCAGACCGCGGCCGAGGCGGGTGAAGAACTCGAAGTTGGAAATCGGACGCGAACTTGCATTCACCGCGTCAGTCTCACCGTCTTCGGGAAACACGAAAATCAGGTCGATGTCGGATGAGACGTTCAGTTCGCGCCCGCCGAGCTTGCCCATGCCGACCACGATCAGTTCCTGCAGCCGTCCGTCGGCGCCGCGCGGCGTACCGTAGCGCTCGATCAGGCCGCGGCCGAGCACCGCGACGGCCGTGCTCACGGCCAGTTCGGCGATCTGGGTCATGCATTCGGTGACTTCGGCCAGGGGCGCCAGGCCCGCCAGGTCGCGCGCCGCAATGCGGGCGTAGGCGCGCTGCTTGAGCTGGCGCAGCACCGGCTTCAGCTTGTCCTCGTCGAGCGGCTGCGCATCGAGCCAGGCCGCGAGCTCGGCGGCGGTGACGGGCTGCTCCAGGGAAGCCTCGACTTCGGCCGCCAGCGCCGGCCTGGAGGACAACAGACGCTCAAGGTAACGGGATGTTGCGACGATATCGGCGAGGGAGGGCATCGGTTAGAATTTATGGATAAAGCGCTGTTGTAGCCCATCATTTTAGCTTGGGCCAAGGCACCCTCCCCTTCATGTCCGCACCACGAGCCTCGACGCCCATCATTTCCCGAATCAGCTCTCACCTCGGTTCCCGTCTGCGCCGGTCGGCGCAAGCCAATCCGTGGCTGGGAGCCCTGTTGCGCGCCTCGCTGTGGGCAATCACGATCGCCTACTTTGCCTTCGGCCTGATGCTGCTGGCCTTGCGTTACGCGATCCTGCCGCAGATCGAAAACTATCGCGGCGATGTCGAGCAGCTGATCAGTTCGGCCGTCAACCGTCCGGTCGGCATAGGCCGCATCGAGGCGCACTGGTCCGGCCTGCATCCCGCGCTGAAGCTCGGCGGCTTCGAAATCCGCGATGCCGAGGGACGCGCCGCCCTGGCGTTCGACCAGGTCGAGGCCGAGCTGTCCTGGAGTTCGCTGTGGCATTTCCAGTTGCGCCTGGCCCGGCTCGAACTCAAGACGCCGAGCCTGGTGCTGCGTCGTGATCGCGCCGGCCGCCTGTTCGCCGCCGGACTCGAAATCACGCCCCAAGCGGACCAGCAGGCCGGTTTTGCCGACTGGTTGCTGGCGCAGCAGCGCATCATCGTGCGCGATGCCAGCATCGCCTGGCAGGACGAACTGCGCGGCGCGGCGCCGCTGGAACTCAAGCATCTCGACTTCCAGCTCGACAACAGCGGCAGCCGCCATCGCTTCGGCTTTACCGCCGAGCCGCCGCACCACCTGGCGGCGCGCATCGACATCCGCGGCGATTTCAAGGGACAGGGCCTCGACCAGTTGCAGGCCTGGAAGGGCGAGGTGTATGCCGAGCTGGACTACGCCGACCTCGCCGGCTGGCGCGCCTGGGTCGATTACCCGGTGGCCGTGCCGCAAGGCAGCGGCGCCCTGCGGCTGTGGCTGGGGATTGCCGACCGGCGCCTGGTATCGACCACCGCCGACGTGCGCCTGGCCGACGTGCGCCTGCAACTGCGCCCCGACCTGCCCGAACTCGATCTGCTGCAGCTCGAAGGGCGCCTGGCGGGGCATCGCCTCGATACGGGCTTCGAGGCCGAATTGAAGCATCTGACGCTGGCCACCCGGGACGGCCTGGCGCTGGCGCCAACCGACCTGAAGCTCGCGTGGCAGGGTGCCGCCGCCAACCGTGCAGGCCAGGGCTCGGCGACCGCCAACGGCCTCGATCTCGACGTCCTGGCACGCCTCGCCGCCCACCTGCCGCTGGACGATGCGAGCCGCGCCCGGCTGGCCCGCCACGCACCGCGCGGCCGGGTCT